>NZ_JAVRCD010000102.1:0-15771 GCF_034530895.1 Nostoc sp. DedQUE08 | reverse complement strand
TCCTTGTTTTCCCTGAATTCACTTCTTGGCAACCTTGTCAATGCGTAAGTCCTAATAACAAATGGGTACGCCGAAATAACAAATGAGTACGCCGATATAGCAAATAAAACCATAGGGTAGGGGCGCATAACTAGCTGTGTGCCCCTAGAGGAGATTGTGGTTCAAAAAGAGCATAAAACGGCTATAAGTTAAACTGTCTCTGGATCAATGTTTAATTCTCGTAACTTTGCGGCCATACGCGATCGCAATTGCTGCTCTTGTTGTAAGCGTTCTGCTCCCCACAGCAGCAATTGACCAGTTTCATCCCACCAGCGCAACCAATATCCAGTGCGATTTACTTTCGCACCCTGCCAAATTCCTAAAAACAGTCCAATGTTAGCAATCCAATACAGTCTATCCTGATTCGGTTGCTGGAGTTCGTATTGCCCTGAAGCACTAAGTTGATAGACTTCCACCCACCCCGCCTCTGGTTCAAAAATTACATAGATGGGGACTTGAAGAATGCGTTCATAGTAGTACCACTTACCAGGTGGGTACTTAGCTTTAATTGAGTATTCACTACCTTCTGTCTCTGACAAAAATTCCATGACGATCGCCGGAATTTCTCCTTCTAGCTTCGGGGTATAACTACGACGGTTTTGGTTTAGTGGAACTGTCGGTAACACAGAAGGGACATAGAACCAATCCGGGGCTTTAATTACCAACTTGCCATCTACAGTTGCACAAATTCCAAAATTTGTACCAATGAGTATCTGAGGCTGAATTAAAAGAGCCAGTTCCAAGCTTTCAGTTAAGGCAAATGCGATCGCTGGCTGACTAATATTATCCACAGGCTCATCGGGTAAAGGAAAGTCATCAGGTAACTTTTCCCAAGTGACAATGGGTTCAATGATAGTTGTTGACATAGAAACCTGGAGTCAGGTGGTTATTGCTATTATGTCGCACAACTCTTAATTCCCCACTCCCTAATTTGTCTCTTGAATTTGCAAACGAACAGTGTGTTCAGTCGCACCACTAAGTTGCAATTCCATGATTTCACCACCCAGAGGCTCCAAGCAGGTGAGGAGCGATCGCAAGTTGGGTGTACTTGCACCAGTATCTACATATAATCGATCTGCTAAATTACCGATTCGTTTCCAAGTCATGTACAATTTAGCGATCGTTTGTTCAATTTGCGATGCTTGATTTACCAAATCAGCAGCAATGCTCAAACAGCCGACTCTTTGGGCTTCTTCTAAGGCTGTTTCAATATCAACATTCTCCTGTGTTAACGCCTGAACTTGAGCCGCCCCTTTGAGATATTTCGCCAAGTTACGCGCTTCGCTAGTTACCTGTTTCAGGGTATCCACATCAGGATTGGCAGCTATTTCCTTTTGGATAAACTTTTGATGCGATTCTGGCAGTTTTTCCATTTCCTTCACCAAAGGGGCAATGTAGCGCGGGGGAAGGGTGTTATCTGCTGCTTTTTCTTTAACTGCTTCGGGTAATAAATCTGAGGACATGGCTGTCCATTCATCATTGAGTTGACGCACTTCCCGCCTTGTGATGCGATCGCCTTTTTGGGCAGCTTCACTCACCATCTGTTGCACTTCTGGGACTGCTTTGGAGGTTTCGACAAATGCCCGTTTACTGAAGTTATTCACAGATCCGGGGTCAAGTTTACCGTCTTCAATCAGAGTATCGGCACTATTCGCCAGTTGAATCCAAGAGTATGCTTGACTTTTGCTGATTTCTCGCTCTTTTAGCCATCGGAGAAAGCCAGTACCGCGGCCGTCACCACCCACTTTTTCTCTGTCGCGAATCGCCCGTAAAATTCGCCCCCGCCAGATTTCAGTTTGCAAATCAAAGCGATCGCATACCTGCCAAGCTACTTCTAGCTGCTGTTGAAAATCTGACTCTAGAATCTGTTCATCTTCTGGATCGGGCAGTTCAAAGCTGATATCGGCTGGCTGTTGTAAAGCAGCAGCAAGGTCGTTGATGGAGTCGGTATCTTGCACGATTGATGACTAACTAGTGGATGCGATCGGCTTATTATGCCACAATCTGTGGACTCTCACTTAAGGGGGAGTACGGTATTTTGAGTTACAACAAAGATAGTAGGAAGGGGTAAGGGACTTCCAAATAAAAAAATCCCATCGCTTTTAGGGCAGGGGGCAGGGAGCAGGGAGCAGGGGGAGAGAAAGTCGTTTTGATGGGCGTGAAATTGGATAATTTATTTCTTGAAAGTCCCTAAACCACCTTTGTAAAGTCTTTAATTAATTAGAGAGAATAAAAATAAAACGATGAACCAGGTAGACTACCTCCGCATTAGCTTAATCGATCGCTGCAATTTTCGTTGTCAGTACTGTATGCCAGAGGGAGTAGAACTGGATTATATTCTCAAGCAACAGTTATTGACTGATGAAGAACTACTCACCTTAATTCAAGAGGTATTTATTCCAGTAGGCTTTACCCGATTTCGTTTGACTGGGGGAGAACCCTTGTTGCGTCCGCGTGTGGTGGATTTGGTCGGTGCGATCGCAACTTTACCCCAAACTCAAGACCTCTCAATGACCACTAACGGTTTTTTGCTGGCTCCGATGGCACAAAACCTCTATAATGCTGGTCTGCGACGAATTAATATTAGTCTTGACTCTCTCGATCCCGATATTTTTGACCAAATTATTGGTAATCAGGGGCGTTCTCGTTGGCAACAAGTTTGGCATGGGATTCAAGCTGCCCATCAAGTCGGATTCGACCCCCTGAAGCTGAATGTGGTGGTGATTCCTGGCGTTAATGACCACGAAGTTCTTGATTTAGCCGCCCTGACAATTGATAAACAGTGGCACGTTCGATTTATTGAATTTATGCCCATTGGTAATGTGCATTTGTTTGGCGATCGCGGTTGGGTATCTTCAGCCGATTTACGAGAACGTATTCGCGATCGCTGGGGCTTGACAGAAGCTCAAGTTCGTGGTGCTGGCCCTGCTGATGTCTTTCAAATTCCCAATGCGAAGGGGACACTAGGATTTATTAGTCAGATGTCAGAATGTTTTTGCGATCGTTGTAATCGGATGCGCCTAAGTGCCGATGGCTGGCTGCGCCCCTGTTTATTAAATGAAACTGGTCAAATAGATTTAAAAACTGCCCTGCGTTCTGGTGTCAGCACCGCTCAATTACAAGAGCAGGTGAGACATTTACTCGGAATCAAACCAGAAATTAACTTTAAAGGGCGCGATTCTGGCATTTCAGGTGCATATACCCGCACCATGTCGCAAATTGGCGGATGAAAGAAGTTAGGAGTTAAAAGTGAGGAGTTAGGAGTTAGAAGTTAAAAGTTTTGAATAAATAAGTTTCTTCAACTCATAACTCATAACTCATAACCATGTTGCAAATTGGCGGATGAAAGAAGTTAGGAGTTAAAAGTGAGGAGTTAGGAGTTAGAAGTTAAAAGTTTTGAATAAATAAGTTTCTTCAACTCATAACTCATAACTTATAACTCATAACTCATAATTCATAACCATGTCGCAAATTGGCGGATGAAAGAAGTTAGGAGTAAAAAGTGAGGAGTTAGGAATTATCGTCTTGCAACTCCTAACTCATAACTCCTAACTCCCAACTATTTAAGCTTGTCGTGAGTAGTATTCCACCACAAGTAGTTCATTAACTTGTAGTGCCACCCATTCGCGCTCAATAACGCTGTTGACTTTACCAACCAACTTATTTTTGTCAAATTCCAAATGACTGGGGAGGTTAGCCAAACCAGGATATTGCAAGTTCGCTTCCACCAACTTCCGGGATTGTGCCCGATCTCTGACTGCAATTGTTTCCCCAGGACGGCATTGGTAGCTGGCAATATTCACCACACGACCGTTAACAGTGACGTGACCGTGATTTACCAGTTGACGAGCTGCTGGTATAGTCGGGGCTATACCCAAGCGGAAAACGGTATTATCCAAACGCATCTCTAGCAATTGCAGCAGCACTTGTCCGGTAGAACCAGTAACACGTCTGGCTTTCCGCACATAGCGGAGCAATTGCTTTTCAGTCAAACCGTAGTTGAAGCGGAGCTTTTGCTTTTCCTCTAGACGGATAGCATACTCAGAGCGCTTCTTGCGATTCTGGCCATGCTGCCCAGGTGGGTAAGCGCGTCTGGCACTTTTACGAGTTAATCCTGGTAAGTCGCCCAAGCGGCGGACAATTCTGAGGCGGGGCCCTCTATATCGGGACATGAGTTTCCTTAATCTAATCCTGTTTAAACTTTACCGAAACATTCAATTTTGACATTCCCCTAATTTTTAATCAGGGGATTCTTGGTTTTTTGAAGCTGCTTACCGAGGTAAGACGTATCTCACCAAGGTAGACGCATCGATTTTTGCGCCAGTTGCTTTTAATCGGTAAACCCGACAAACTAGCCTCCAAGCCTGAATTCCGACCTGTCACGCCGTACTCCTGCCAATAAGTTTTTTGTGTTTATTTAGTTTCGTAGGCTACTCAATCATCAGATTGGTTTACGCAGTATTCTTACTCTGAAATACTTTTTACGTTGCCTACTTATCTTTCAAACAGCTATATTAACACAATTTTCGACATAATTAATTATGTCTATACTTGAAGCTAACGCGCCTACATATTGCACAAACTCCGTGTAGACCGTCATTAGTCATTTGTGTTTACTAAGGACAATTGACTTAGGACAACTTCTCCTGAAGGAGATGCTGCGCGAACACCAGTTGATGTGCTTTTCTTTTTGCGTAACAGCTTACTACCTCTGAAATTCTTAGATTACAGAGGATTTTTAAGATATTTGAGTTAGCATAACTTTGGGTGTTTGGAGAATGGCAATGTCAATGAGCAAAAAAGTGGTTAGCAGAGTTAAGAACAAACAAGGCAGTTCCACCTCCAGGATTTTAACATTACCAGTTTTGGCTATAGCTGGATGTTTAGCAATCTTGCCTAATGTGGCTGTCGCTGCCTCTTACAGAAATGATTATAGTGTCTGTGCGGGTCGCCTCTTGAGTGTGGGTGTAAAGGCAGAAGCGGCATCAGCAGGTTGTGCAGCAGCATTGCGTCCAAGAGATTTGGCTGCTTGCGTGGTGAAAATTGATAAGGAAACCCAAATTGCTGCAACGGATGCGCTTTATTCTTGTGGAAAGGCCCGGCGTCCTGAAGAGTTAGCAACCTGTGTAGTTGGCGTCAGCTTAAGTACTAAAGAAGAAGCTAATCCAACAGTTTTAGATTATTGTGGACGCAGTTTGTTACCCGTGCGCTTTGGTCAGTGTGTGGTTGGCTTGCGTAGCCAAATCGACTTTCCCGCTACTCAAGCGCTAGATACTTGTATCAGTGCTGATGATAGTGTTATCGGTGCTTCATCTTCGTCTACACCGCCAACGATAATTCCTGCGGGTTCAAGTCCAAGTTTAGAAACTACCCCATTTCCAAACCAACCGGTTGTTCCAACCCAACCAGTTATTCCAACTCAACCAGTTATTCCAACTCAACCGGGCACTAATTAGATTACAGTGCTTTGTGTAATTGATATACAGGTTGAATTTAGAGTGGCTATTTGCCACCCTGATTCAGGGACTACCAAAAAATAAATTATCTGATTTTAATTTGTAGGTTGGGTTGAGCAACAGCGAAACCCAACCTTATATATTTACAATGCTTCAACCTGACTGGATAATTTAACGTGAGTTCGATGAACCTCTCCCGGACAACCTCCCTCTCCCACGGGGAAAGGGAGGAGCAACGAGAAATTAGGGTTTTGGCTCCCCTCTGGGTGTCCAAGAGGGGTTGGGGGAGAGGTCAAAAAAGGGCTTGTCGAACTCACGTTAATTTACCTTTGCTGACTGTATAGCTTTGGTTAGGCAATGACAGTAATATTTACATTAGTTACTATATTTCTTACTTTGGTCTTTATATCATCATCAAAAGGTTGCAGAAGTTTCTCTACCTCGCCCAAAAAAGCCGTCCTTTTGCCCTTCTCAATGATGTCAACATCTGGTATTATCTAGACTACAAAGATATCATGCGAACTTTTAGGCGGATTGTACGCTAATGCAACTTTCGTCAAACGTTCTATTAGCTAGGACAAACTTCCGTAGCACTTCTGCCACTTGTGGGCATACGATACCTAGCACTGTTCCCAAAGTGTCCACTGACTAGGTAAGCATTTCATTCAAATAAATGAAAAACGATTATAATTCTCCTCTCCAACGCAAAGAGGAGTTGGAGAGAGATTAGTTGAACTCACGTCAGTTTCTCAGCTTTGGGAATTTAGGATTTTGCACAGTTTGCACAGTTAGTTGTACTAGTCTTCTCTTTCACCAAAAGCTGTCTGTAAAACCACTGCAATACCACCGTCTTGATGATATTTGTCTGCCCAGGCACGGATAACTTCGTCCAATTCTTCCATAGCCTGATCCATTTTTTCTGGGAGGATGTCAAGTTCTTCCAGCAAGCGCATGGCATTTCGTCGCCGTTCTGCCCAATTTTTCATCATGCGGAAATACCGAGCAGTATCTTCCACGGTGATGTGTGTACGTTCTTCATCGTCTGTTGGGGTATAAGAAAGACGGGTAAGCGCGTAGAAGGGCATTCCCCAAGGAGAATCAATCCGTGTTACCGTTCCTGAGTAAAGCAGACGGCGCTTAATATGCTCACCCAAAGCTTCACTCAAAGGCATTTGGTGTTCTGGTGGCAAGTCTTCTTGCGATCGCTTGTGTAAAAACTCGATCAAATCCAGAAACTCAAAGGAGCTAACTAACTGAGCATCAGGTAAATTACTGGGCAGTTTTTGCTCAATTTGTCTTTTTTCTTCACTTGTCAGATTAGTACCAGGAACACGCGATCGCCCCGGTTGCCAAGGATATTTTTCTAGCCAGACATAAGGCAATTGAATTAAATAGCGAGGTTCTTGAGAACCCAGCATTTTTAACAGTTTGCCTTCTGTTAGTGCCTGCCTGACTTCTTCTACAATAATTTTTACTCGTTTTGGCTCCAAGTGATGCAAATGCCCTGTCATGCGCAGGTTTTGTCCCTGCTCTAGATAGGTCATGTAAATTGCACACTTTGCTGCTGTTGCGGCTGCGTCTAAAAATGCCCCATGCCTGTGCCCACTCGTCCGCATGGCACTAAAAGCCAGATAAAGCATGATCTGATCCATCGCACTGGGGTCAAGACGTTTGATCAGATCTATGTCGTTACTCATATTACAGACAATTGAATAGCACGTTTACAAAATTTTTAATCGAGTGAGAATTAGGTAGTATACACCTGGCTGAAGGCTGTCTTTACTTCAAACTATATTAGTATGCGATAACGATGATATCGGTGGTAGCGGAAACTACCGTTTTCGCATATTTCCTGCTAAAAAAGCAGAGTAAGTAGTTGTGAGTATAACTGTCTGGAGCATCTAACCGGAAAATTAGAGACACCACCAAATATAGCTTAACGGTGGTTTATGTCCCAACAGTCAACTATGCTGCAATTAATCTCCAAAGCCTTTCAGTTTTCTGGTTTTTTTCATCTTTCAAGAGCAACAACGTCAAGCTGCATACACCGAATGATGGCGCTATGCCGACTCAGAATAAAAACTAGTTTACGCAGTTAATCTGGGATATCTGTTACTAGAAAAAGATGCTTTTATGCAACTTTGGCGAGTTATTTGTAGTACACAATTGACTAGAAATAATTGGGAATTGTCTCAAAACAAATCGTTTACCAGGTGTAGCCAAATTTAGAGGTTGAGCTATACAGCCCGTTGTAAACTATCATTCCGTTCACAACCTCCAGTGATGTCTCGGCAGTATCAGCCGTTGGCTTGAGGGAAAATAATAGACATCAAGTAGAGCAAATAATTCCAATTTCAAAATACCTGTTGTTTTTCAAATATTGTTCCTCATCATATCACTATTTTTTGGTTTTGAAATAAAATTATGCATTTTAAAGTTTATAAATGATGACTATTTAAATATTTTATATTTTGCTTAAATCAAGGTTTGATGATATTTTATATCTCCCCTAAATCCCAGTTTTATTTATTATTTTCTATATGATGATTGGACACAAAAAGCCGCGATTATTCCCAACTAAATCGCGTATCTATAAGGCTTTGCTGCTCGTGCTAATAACCGAAAAATTAGTTAATAGCCATACATATAATAAAACATCTTGGGTTCTATCCGATGATTGTTTAAAAAGTTTTTTGCCATAAATTTAAAATTCTTTCATGAAAGAATTTTAAATTTTCATGATTTAACTAATTTATTGGCTACTTTTAAGTATGTTTTACCTCGCTATTTTATATATTTCAGAGGCTTAAATTACGTAGATAGTTGGTTGCGAGAAAAGAGTGATAATCCGTAGTAAGGTACGATAAAAGCTTCTTTTTCTGGGTGTTTTGGCGATCGCAGATTCAGTGAGCTTGTATAAAACGACAGAAATCAAGATACCATCTTACAAAACAAAATTAGTAAGTGGGTGTGAATAATTAAAGATTTGTAGTGACTTAGTGCGGTCTGATAAACTTCCCCATTAGGGACAAATAAAACCAAAGGATAAGGGCTTTAGTCCTCACTACAAGGCAATTTCATGTAATTTACATTGCTTAACATAAGTTAGTCTATTCTTGCCCACTTACTTTGCCTCCCATACTGGAAAAATAGGTAGGTTCACCGCCTAATATCAATTAAGTACGTTTGGCTTGAAACAATGAGTTCCTCTAAGCATTTCTGCGACTTCTCCATCTCTTAGTTCCAAAATATGCTGCAATAGTCTTAACTCCTTGCGAATCTTCTCTCTGAGCAAGTACTTGTGCCCAATTGCTGGAGTCAGTACTACTCATATTGCTTACATATACGTGTTTTCCCTACCTGTATCAGGCTAAATTCTTAAAAATATATTACAAGTCGATTTATTCTGAATACTGCTTGCCGATCTATTAAGTCTTATCTGCACCTATACAGCATTCTGAAATTATTCGTAAAAATTTAAATCCCCGACTTATTTGAGAAGTCGGGGATCTTGTTTGTCACATTAGCGTCAGGATTGATGCTGAGAGTGATGGGGAGTAAAGTAGCTCCTATCACTCTTAAGCTGATTGAACTCGCCATTTAATTCGTGGGACTAGAGGGTTTAACCTGATTTCGCATTGTTTCAAAGCTGAAAGCTGCCGCGCCAAAGGTTACAAATAACACTCCCAGAATTTGCACAATATCCAAATTTTCTTGAATGATTAACCCAGCGAAAATCACGGTTAAAACTGGGATGCTACCACCGATGAGCGCCGATCGCGAGGCACCTAGTTTACTAATACCAACATTATTGAGCAAATAACCTGCAAGGGTCAGCACGCCTAAAATAAACGCGCTTAAAACCAATTCCAACATTTTCGAGGGGTCAACTACTACCAAATTCCAACTGCTTGGCAAAGGTAGCATCAAACAGATAAAGCTCAACAACAACATGGTAGTGAAGTTGATTAAAGTAAAAGTCACCGGATGGAGTTTGCTAGCACAGACTCGCGTCAGAATTATGTAGGCAGCAAAAGCCACACCCGAAAGAATGGCAGTGCTGCTTCCCATTGAAGTATTACCGATCCCGATGCTGGGAGAACCCCCTAAAACCAACAATTCACCGCAGCAAATCGCGGCGATCGCGGCGATGCGGAATAGAGTGGGGCGATCGCGAAACAGAAACCACGAAAATAGACCGCTAACCATTGGATAGATAAAGAACAGTGCGATCGCCATTCCAGTTGTGATTTGAGCGATCGCAATATAGATTAGTACCTGAGATAAAAACAAAAAGCACCCACTCACAATTGACAACACCAAAATCTGCTTGGTAGCTGCATTGGCAGGTGTAGCATTTCCTCGGACTGAAGCAGACAAGTTTTCCAAGTCTTGCCACAGTCTTGGATGCAATATCGGAGACAAAAGTACCATTAATGGTACGACTACCATAAACCGTAGCGTCAAAATTAACAGAGTATTGCCCAAAGTCGGCGGTAGCAATTGTTCTACCTCTAATACTCCAAAAATCTGGGAACCTTCGTGGAAAATCACCTTGATGGCTACGTTGTAAAGCGACGATACCACTGCCGATAAGACGATCAAAAACAAACCGATTTTGAGTGTCGATGAGCTAGAAGAATTAGGCGATCGCGATTGTAGGGGTTTTGCTTTCACCTGCGGTTCTGACGCAGTGGTCGATGAGGGTTCAGCTTTGCTTTGCGATACGTTCTTACGGCGGACAGAAAGTGGTTCAGTAGGAATCTTGAGAGAAGGTCGGATTATTCTTGGCTGTAGCACAGATGCGATCGAAGACTCTGATTTCGTTTCGTTTTCCGGCGATTCCTGATTGAGAACAGAAATTGGCTCGGTGGCATTATCCTTTGGTGGCGGAACTACAGCCGCAGTAGATTCTGATGGCGTTTCTCTTTCCGACAAATCCTTGCTTGGATTCGCGACGTTTTCTTTAATAATCGGCGGCTGTAATGTTGTTTCTTTTGGCGACAAATCCTTACTGGGAGAAGAAATTGGATTCGCGACGTTTTCTTTAATAATCGGCGGCTGTAATGTTGTTTCTTTTGGCGACGAATCCTTGCTGGGAGAAGAAATTGGATTCGCCGTATTTTCTCTAACAATCGGCGCCTCTAATGTCGTTTCCCTTACCGATAAATTTTTGCTGGGAGAAGAAATTGGAGGCGCGGTGTTTTCTTTAACAATCGGCGGTTCTAATGTTGTTTCCCTTGGTGAAAATTGATTGGAGATCGGGGAAATTGGCTCAAGGGAATTTCTTACTACTTGCTCAAACTCTGGTAAGGATGTTTCAACAGAACTGTTTTTTTCTGGCTCCGTAAACTGCAAAACAGTAGGTATACCTGCTGTTGCTGATTTACGTGAAGTTTCTTCTATAGTTTTTTCTAGTTCTCCATGCAGGCGGTTAACAAACTCCGCCAAAATCGTTTCCCCTTGCTGCTGCTGGCTATACATCCGTGACAACTGTTGGGAAAGATTACTTTGATAGTTCTTCAGCTCCTGTTGTAAGGAATTAAAGGTAACAGTAACGGTGTCATCGAGACTGTCAAACATATGTTCGACTTTTTCATTGATTTCACCGACTACATTGCTGCTCACTTCAGCAGACTTCAACGCCGCTTGTTCGTAAGATTTGCCCTCTATGCTTTGATTAGCTAAAGTTGCCAGAGAGGATTGCAGTTGTGAAGATATATGCTTTGCCAGAACTTCTGCCAGTTGCCGAATTAACGCTTGCTGCTCGGTGATTTGGCGCACTTGTTGTAAATGCTCTTTTTCCTCTACCAAGCTTTGAATCTCATCAGATAACCGATTTTTTTCTGACTGAAGCCGCTTTACGTCTTCCTGCAAGCCTCTGAGGACATTCTGCTGAAGATTTTCTAAGTCTTCAACTAAAGCCCAAAGAGCATTTTCTGCTGCTCTAGATAGCTCCCCTCTGACTCTTGGGTTTTCTGGTTGCTTCTCGAATCGCCCCATTAGCTTCTAACCTCTAATACTTTGACGATAAAGCTGCTTCCCGTACACTTTATTGGCGGTCATCCTAATTTCCTGTATTTTGTCAGATAAATTAAAAATTTTAACAGCACTTCCGCATTTCAACGTAATTCTGTCATACTGAACACAAGTTAGCAAAGCATCCTAAGTTTGCCATACAGCTTACTACACCGTGTTCTCTTCAACATTGATAAGTATTTAACCATTAGATTTGGAATTTTGATGAGGTAGCACCCGTCTTCTCCCAAGGGGAGACGCTAAGAGCGATGGCGATTCCCATAGTTAGCGACGCTAGAGAGTCTAGGGGATTGCCCAACCCGAAAGGATTTTCGATCGCCACGCCTGGAAGTCGCTTAAATAAAGACTTTTTTATTTTTGGTCAGTTTAATTTTCATAAATTATTTGCCAATGAAATTTTACTTTTAAAGAAATCTCACTCCAAATAAATATTTATTGTTTTGCTGCCAATAATAATTGTCAAAGATTCACAGATGCGTGTGCGTAGGCAACTCGTCGCTAGATATCCCCACCAAATTGTCTGACTTGCGAAACTAACTGTAAATTTGTGTGGAATGTAACTGGTGTGACAGTTTATATCTCTAAACGGGGATTAAAGTATCCTTCTGTGGAAATTCTAAGTTACGTTATCCCCTGCACAACATTCTAATGAATGAGCAGCAATTCTGCAAAAGCACGCTTTTTTTGGCGTTGTTGCAGTCTGGGTTTTGCTTTGTGTAAATTCCAATAGAGGAAAAGTTTGGAAAATATTAATGATTTTTAGAAGAATAAAATCTGGGCGATGCTGAAAATGGCAGCGCTAAGGGTAGCACTCACAGGGATTGTAATTAGCCATGCGGCAGCAATACCTTTTAGTGTTTCAAACTTAATCGACTTGAGATTTTGCACTAGTCCAATACCAACGACACCGCCGACGAGAGCGTGGGAAGTGGAGACTGGTAAACCTAGTCGGGAGGCGATGAGGATGGTGGTAGCAGTTGCCAGCTCGGCACAAAATCCACTACTGGGTTGCAAGGCAATGATGTTTTCGCCAATGGTAGCAATGACTTTTTTTCCCCAGACAGCTAAACCACCAACAATACCAGCACCACCAAGGATTAAAATCCAAAGGGGGATAGTTATACCATCAGTAGGTACGCTACCAGTGCGATTGATGTAAACGATCGCAGCTAAAGGAGCGATCGCATTTCCCACATCATTAGAACCGTGAGCAAAGGCGACAAAGCAAGCACTTAGTAGTTGAAATCGACCGAATAATCTTTCCACGGGATTAGGGAGTATTTCTCCCTTGTCTCCCAAATCTCCCAATTGTCGCCAACTAATGATTGTGAGTCCAACGGCTGCGATTGCACCTGTTAAAAGCGGGATGTCGTAAGCAGGGATTGTAAAACCAACTTGCTCAATTACAAAATTGGTTAGCGGTTCTGTGAGTGATGGTAAGACAATCACGCCGAATACACCTAGCAGGAGAGTACTCAACCAGGGAATCCACTCTTGTAACTGGACGACTTGATTGGGTCGATCTAAAATCCAGTGCTTGATTTGACTGTAAAATAAAGCGGCGATCGCACCACTAATTAACGGCGTTAAAACCCAGCCAATGGTAATTAAGCCAATTGATGGCCAATCAATTGCATTTACTCCCAAAGCTACCCAACTAAATCCAGCGATCGCACCAACAACCGCATGAGAAGATGAGACTGGTAAACCGCGTGATGTAGCAATTTGTAACCACACACCACAAGAAATTAGTACCGTTACCATCCCAATAACGAATATTTGGGGTGTAGCTGCGAATAAAGCGGGATTAGCAATTTTCGTTGCGAGAGTTTCCGTTACTTCATGTCCAAATAACACAGCACCCGTAAACTCTAATACTCCAGCAATTATTAGTGCTTGCTTGAGAGTGACAGCTTTGGAACCGACAGAGGTTCCCATCGCATTAGCGACATCGTTTGCTCCAAGATTCCAGGCGACATAGAAAGCGAGTAGGGCTACGAAAAGTAGGGTAATAAGCATTTTGTTGGGGACAAGGGGAGAGTGAGAGATGAGGATGAACCTCAAAGCTTCGTCGCTGAACCTCCGAGCTTCGTCGTTGAACCCCAAAGCTTCGTCGCTGAACCTCTGAGCTTCATCATTGAACCTTTGAGCTTCGTCGCTGAACCTCTGAACTTCGTCGTTGAACCTCTGAGCTTCGTCGTGAACCTCTGAGCTTTAAACTTCTAGTTTTAACACTCTCCCATCTCCCTAATCTTCCTTTGACGGATAAATTAAAATTTTATAAGTATCCGGTGTGGGTGCGATCGCAACTTCCACAGCTGCTGATAAATCTTTTAATGGATAGCGATCGCTAATCAACGCTTTTACATCAATTCGCTGATTAAATACAATATCAGCTGATAAACTCTGAAGCCGATAAGATGAGCTATAACTACCGATCAAGTCAATTTCTCGACGGTAGAGGATATTCGGATTAATGTGAATTTCCACCTCATCAGGAAATTCGGCGAAAAACAAGATTTTACCGCCTTTGCGGGTACTATCAAGTGCTTGAAAGAAAGCTTTCTCACTCGGAACCGCCAGCAAGGTGACATCAACGCCTAGTCCACCAGTTAAGGCATGAATTTTGGCAGATAAATCGGGATCGCGAGCATCAAAAGCCGCTTCTGCACCGACACTCAAGGCTTTATCAATTCTAGAGGGTAGTAAATCAGTAGCGATCGCTTTTGCTCCGAAATACTTCACCAACATGATAAACATTAACCCAATTGGCCCAGCCCCAGTAACTAATACAGTTTGTCCTGGAGCAATTTGAGCTTTTCTCACTGCCTTCAAACAGCAGTTAGTTGGTTCTACAAAACTCGCTTCTTCAAAACTGATATTATCAGGGATGGGAATCAACCCACCATTTTCTACAATATGTCCGGGTACTTTGACATAATCGGCAAAACCGCCACCACTGGCGTTAAAGCCTGCGGTAGTGGAAATGTTTTTGTAAACATCGCACATCGAGAAATTATCATTTAGGCAATAGGCGCAACGCATACAAGGGATGTGGTGCATCACTGCTACCCGTTGTCCAACTTGCCAACCTTTGACATTATTGCCTATTGCTGCGATCGTGCCGGCAGTTTCATGTCCAAAAATGCGCGGCGGTTCATAAAGTGGATAACGAATTTTTTTAATATCTGACTGACACAATCCCACAACCCGCACCTGTACCAGCACTTCATCTGATTCCACAGTTGGGACTGGAATATCTTCGTAAGACAGTTGATTAACGCCTCTAAATACCTGTGCTTTCACGTTGGTTTTTCCCCGCTCAACCATACTAGATGTAGCATTAGTCGTCAACGTTAAGCTATTTATTATCGGTTAACTTTACTTTGTTGTAACCCCAGTCACCTCGCTTGCTTCCCCATTCGCAGAGCGTCCCGTAGAGATGGGGTACGCTCCAAATTCAAAATTCAATTCTTAGTCTTATGCTTAGATGCAAGTATCTGAACCGATTTACCATCTTGGAGAGCATCCGTAGGATTAGTAATTAACCTAACATTAGGGCTTAAACCAGAAACAACTTCAACTTCAGTACCATAATCTCGTCCAAGCTCTACTTTCTGGTACTTAACTTTCTTTTGCTTCGTCACAGTGGCTACTTGTATACCATCTGCATTAATCACTAAGGTATTAGCTGGTACTAATAAAGGTGGGTTAGCACGTTCAGTCTTAAAAGTCACTTCAGCATACATCCCAGGACGCAATACATTCTCTGAATTCTGTACTTCAATTTCAGTCAAAAGGGTATTAGAAGTAGCATCCAAGACATCAGCAGTCCGAATAACTTTACCAGAAAAAGATTTTTTTGGTAGCTCACGAACGCGAACAAGCGCATTTTGTCCAGGGTGAATTGATTGCACAAAAGCCTGGGGAACACTAATTCGGATACGTAAATTCTTTGTCTGAGCAATCTTAAATAACCAGGAATTTCCACTATTATTATTGCTACCCGCAGAAATTAAAGCTCCTGAATCTATGTTGCGAGCAGTAATTACACCCGCAAAAGGGGCAACAATTTGTTTGAATGTTTGTAAAGCAGTTATCCGTTGTAAATCTGATTGACTAACACTCCTACTTGCAATAAACGCATTAATGTTAGCTTTCTGGGAATTAATAGCTGCAAGAGGGTGAACGAAAAAAGGTGTGGGAGAGTAGTTAGCGGGTATCATACGCTAACATA
>NZ_JAVRCD010000101.1:0-16905 GCF_034530895.1 Nostoc sp. DedQUE08 | reverse complement strand
CGCCAAGAATAACTAGTGTTTGTAGTTGCTCAATTATGGTAAATATCGTGCCGATGACCTGAAAGATTTCAAGGATTCTACCCGCGAGTCGCCCAGTTGCCGCAAGCGCTTCACTACTGATACCCACTGCTTTTGCAGCTGCAACCGTGGCATCACCCACAGCTTTCTCAACTGCTGTAAGAGTGCGACCGAAAGCGTTTACTTGTTTACCGATTCCGTCAGCAAAGTTGCGTAAGCCTGATACTTCTAGGGATGTGTTCAGAGCTGCTCTTGATGCAGTAGCCGCTTCAGTTGATGCACTCGTAGCTGTTCTGCTTACTGTATTTACGTATTGATCGAGTGATTCAACTCTGGCACGAGCTTGTCTTCCCGCTTGTCCACCAAGTACAGCATCAGTAATTTTGGGTTCGAGTTGTTTTACCGCATTTTGTGCGTTCTTGCTTCCTAATACCGCATCTGTAATCTGCGGCCCGTATCTGTTGGTTATAACAGCTATACCACCAGCTACAGCAATAGTAATGTCTGGTTGCAATGAAGCTTTGATACTGTTTTTCAGTGCGCTTTCGTTTACTGGCTTGATTGCCGATAATCTGGCATTAATAGCATTTATTTGCTGCTGCAATTTCTCGCAACAATCGCACTTACCAGCGCAATTGAGCGCTGATTGCATACTCCCAATTACGCTGGAGGTACTCATATATTTAGCCGCAATTCCTATTTTTTAATTGACTAGATAAACCTTCAATCTGCGCCCAATCAGAATTGCTGATGCACTGACCACTACAGCCAGTGCCGCAAGCAACTTCACAATCGGATAGTGATTGGTAAATCCCTGGGGTGCTATATACAGATTTTTTTATGCAAGCGCCGTTAACACAGTCATATTTCTCGCTCGGATTGGGAACGAACGATTTGGAGACAATATAACCATTGCCCCAGTTTGCAAGAAAAATTCTTCCATCACACGACGAAATCAAATTCATGGTTGGACTTGCGCTAACCAGAATCGGATTGTCGTCTGCAAAGCCAGGATAAGTTTCTGTATAGTCGCGGTTTCCAGTGTTATACAGTCGAGTTATTAAATTCCAAGTACCCGATACGCCACATCCTGACATTAGTAATTATCCGGGTCAATTGTTGAATTTGTGTCAATTTTTGCAAGGCTCAAAGTTAATTGATCTTGCCTATATGGGGTGTTATTAGTTCCTCTTGTGGTGAAACTTGAAAATCCGTCTGTAACGATTAAAGACTGGTCAGGATTTGCATCAAAGTTGGTTTGAGTGAGATAACTTTTGGCATTGACCGCAATTGCGACTAAATGACCTTCTGCTGTCGCTGTAGAAGGAGTCGATAATCCTGCTGTTTGTAATGCTGAATCAGGAATAAACAACCCTGCGCTTGGTGTTGTTGCTCCACTTGCTAGCCGCGTTACCCCTGTTCCAAAAACTTGGACTAAAGTTGGTTCTGCCATGAGTTTTAAATCGGATTTAGATGAAGTGAATAAATCCGTTGTATGAACTAATCAAAATAATGTAAATGTTCCACTTTTATGTAGAAGTGGTATATATCCCGATGACGCGTATTGCTTGCCAACAATAGGATTGAGCGAATATTTACTAATAGTGAATATTTAGGAAATTCCGCTTTTACCTGAAATAAAGGTGAAACCGGAATATACAAAGTTCAAGTTCTTATATGCCTAAAAATAACAGATACGGAAAAGCAGCGGTCATTGTCGATAGTGATTTTGCTAAAATCCGAAAGCAGATCAAAACTGATAAGTATAAATTACTTTGGGATTTGGCGTGGTACACAGGTGAGCGCTGGGGGGCCCTTATTCAACTGAAGGTCAGTGATGTTTACGATCGCAATGGTTCGCCCAAAGATGTGCTAATTTTCCCTGCCATTATCCGCAAGCACCGACCAGACGGAACAGCAGAGACGGTAGAGATTGCAGTTCACGAAAATCTACTTGAATCGCTTTCTAGATTTGAGCCATCTGACTCTGTATGGCTTTTCCCTTCGCGGTGCGGTACAAAGCCTATTACTTGGCGCAATGCTTACGATATCCTCCAGAGAGCAGCAGACAAAGCTGGAATGGCTACTAGGGGAATTTCCACTCACACTGCCCGCCGGAGTTTGGTAAACAGATTGCGGAAAAATGGCGTTGATAAAGCTGTAATTCGCAAAATCACCGGACACCGCGACAACAAAGGGTTAGACCCATATTTAGAAGTTGATATCGATGAGGTTCGCGCCGCGATCGCAACTCTATAACTAAGCCATCTGACAAAGTTTAAGGAAGGCAGGTAAGCTGGACTAGGTTGATAACACCTAACATTCACTGCATTGGATTTACTTGCGCGATCGCACTCTATCCTATTTGTGCGATCGCATTTTTCACAGGACAAAAATATGACCACTGAAACCAAAGAACTGACTATAGAAGAACTGATTCAAGAATTACGGGACTTTCCAGGGGAAGCAAATATTTGTCTGACAGATGCCTATGGTGAAACGTTTACCATCATCGGTTTTGAGGCTGGGTCTGACTGTGTGAATATCGTCATCTCTGAGGATGACGATGACGACGGGGAATAAACTTAGTTATTCGTCATTCGTCATTGGGCATTGGGCATTGGGACAAACTTTACTCCTGGTTTGCATCTGGATTATTGTCTATCTCCCAGTCAAGCTCTAGGTCATCCCGTTTGGCTTCAATCAACCAGAATTCCAATGAGTTGTAGACTTTTAGTGCCAATTCAGCAGATGAGGTACGAACAGTCAGTTGGACAATATTTTCCTGTTCGTTCAAACCAAGATTAACGAAAATGTTTTTTGGTCTAGGCATTCCCTTCTCTCCCACATTCTTGGTTTAATATCTGTTGTATTTCTTCACTCATAGCTACCAGTACCCGCTTTAACCCCACTAACTCAGCATCCGAGAATCGGCTTAGGGGTTCTATCATCTCTCGTAGTTGGTGGTCGCAATACAGTTCGTGGCAGTTAGCCGCCTGCCAATCACGCTTATTCGCGTTTACTGCTTCTTCTCTGTTCATAAGTCATAAGTCATAAGTCATAAGTCATTTGTCAGTTTTTTGTTCAACCAGTGGTCATCTGGAAATGTAGAATCTGCTTCAAAATCAGCATTTTCACAGCTGGTAACACCGAAAAAAGCAAGTCCGTTTTGTTGAGCCAGGGCTGTACCCACATCCCCGGCTCTACTTTTATCTGTATGCCAGCACAGGGCAATAAGCTGATTTTTCTGAGGGTATATAGCAAGAGCTACGTGAATCGTTTGTTTCTTCATTGGTCAAAAGTGATTAGGGTTTATTAGTTATTGGGCATGGGGCAGCGCCAGGAGTGAATCAACTTTTCGATCTCACTTGGCGGCTGCCCATCCGCGATCGCAATCTCAACTTCCTGCTTCCTGTGCTGCGCCAACTGCGATCGCACATTACCTCCGGCAATATGCCGATGCTTAATCTTCCTCCCGGTCTTCCAGCAATAGCGGTAATAATGGTTGTCTTTGCGTTTGGAAGGACAGTACTTTTCTACCCAGTGAAGATGTTCTGGAACGGTTTTAATGTGTTCTGGAACATCGGTATAGTCCCCCAATCCTGAGGTTTTTTGTTCTGGAACAGGATTTTGTGTATCACGTTCCAGAACAAGAGCTGGGCGATCGCCCCTGGTTTTTTGCGAGTGACTACTGATTAATGCACTCTGCTGTGTATCCTGTTCCAGAACACGGCCTGACTCCCAATCACTCCAGGCTTGCTCAAATTCGGTCAGATTTAAAAAATCGTCTGGGTCTGGTGGTTCATCACTGCGATCGTAAAAAACAGAAACTTGACCGTCGTCATCTACTTGACGCGGTGCTTCTGTGAAGTGTGCAGGATTCCAACGATCGCCATTGGTTATTTCATCCCAGTAAGAATCAGAGGGGAGGGGAGGAGCCGCAGCTTCTTCGATCGACTCCACCGCGAACAATGTCAGCTGCCTGGGGGCCGCTCCGTTGTCGGATTCCGTCATAATTAGGTTAGTGTTAATCCCCGCCACAGTGCTGTAAGCAAGCACTGTGGCGAGTTTTTTAGATTTCGGACTTGTGCGATCGCTTGAGTTGCTTCCAGTCGTCTGGAAGTTCGCCCACCTCTGTAATGCCCAAATCTCTGCATATAGCTTTCAACTGAGCAAGGGATGGGCCATCATCAAGTAGGTCAGCGACATCTATCTGCATTGACTTTGCAAGAATCTTAAGGGAAACCCCCAGTTCACGAGCTAATGCAATAGCACGATCAAACCTGGGGATAGATTCTCCCCTCTCCCAGTCACCAATAATACGAATGCCTACTTTCATTCGACGGCTTAATTCTGGTTGAGTTAGGTTTGCGCTTTCTCGAAGTCCTTTCAAGGTTGGCTGCTCTCGATTTTCTTCATTCATACTAGCAAATTAGTGCTAGCAGTAAACTGCTTGACACAAAAAGTATCTGGCAGTAAACTGCTAGTTAGTGGACAAAAAAGACCAGCCGACGTAACTGACTCGGTAAGGGACAGGTATTTTGGCTGGTTTCACCTAAAGTGTCTCATCTCAGTAGCTTTTGCCAAATCCGGGAAAATTAGCACTTTGTGTAATAGCCGTTGAAAGCTGATGAAGAGTGTTTCAGGCTACCAGTGTCCCGTAAGTGGTGAAGTCAGCAAGTCGAGAACTGAAGTGTTTGTCTATACAAGTCGCGGCTTGAATAAAAGCTGGTGACGTGCATTTGTATGCGGCCGCAATCTGTAACCGACCTTAGTAGGGCATTCCACATTACCAATGGGCTTATGCCGACGTGGTGACACGGTGGGCTGTGGAAATTAAGACCTGGGTGAAAATCCCGCAGAGGCTGGCGTGTAGGTAATGGCTCACGCACAGATGCACGATCGCGAAATTGCTAATCACCGTGTGGTTATGCAATTGCTCACAGTTTCTTATGAATTTCGCGCAAAACTGCGGCCGGTCGCACTTTTTTTATATGACAGAGATTAAGGGAAAGTATGTAACACGAAAAAAACGGATACGCCAACTAGAAACAGAAATTGAGCAGTTGAAAAGCCAGGTTAAAACCTTAACCGAACTGCTTGACGATGCCCACGGGATGATTTATCGTTCCCGCCCTGGCTTGGCGCGTGCCGTTGAGCGAGATTTCCATGAAGAGTTGCTGCCATCAGAATTACCGCCCGCAGCGCTGCGGACTAAAAAACCGCCCCGGTGCAGAATCCGAAATTTATCAATTGCACCCCGCGCCGACTTGGTAATGGATCGCGATCGCAATGGCCGCCTAATTATTAAGGGCACGGCTAACTCTTCACCACCGCGCCCTCAAGCTTGACTATTTTTACAAGAGGAATATGCCTATGAAATAACTTTCATTTATATAAGCCGAAGTACTTTAAACCAGTCAATTGCTGATGGTTGACTGGTTTTACTTGTTATCAAAGTTAGGCAATTATGAGGATTACAAAACGAAAATCTGATGTGCTTCTTTCCAATGACTTTCTGTCATATCTAGTTGTCGCTTATGCCCTAGTTACGGATGATTTAGCCAAACATACAGGACAATCGGCGATTGAACACCGAATGAAATATATCGACGCTGGTCAAAAAAAGTTTCATAGCTTTTCTGATGAGCAACTGCACCAGTTTCTTAAAGAAAATTACCCAACATAATTTAACAAGAGCATTTACCTATGACTTATCGACAACAGCTTTTTGATTGGATCGTTGTCAAACAAGTAACGCCTTGCAACTGGGTTATCTTGTCACAATTTAGAAAACGCAACGATGCTGATAGCTACCATCAAATGATGAGAAAATTCTCCCCAAACCCGATTGAGGTGGTTTTCCGTGACCGCCTTACAGAGTTTGGGTTGTAGTCATAATTCAAAAGCGATCGCGCGTCTGGTTGGAGTGCGATCGCAAATGAATTCATCTACCCAAACACTTCAAACGTGTACAAGTAAAAAATATCACATTTTCAGCAAATGCAAGTAACAACCATCACTTACCAAAGAGTTCTGAATCTTGGCGATTACGATTCGTGCAGATTAGAGAAAACTGCCGTAATACCTGATGACTATGAAGACCAAGAAATTGCGACACAAAATCTTATAGAAAGTGTTGAGCGCCAAATTCATGAGAAGGCGATACACAAGCTAATTGATGAGGAAATCAGAGACAGGAAGAAAAAATTAACGGCTCTCTCTTTAGAGGTTGAGAGTTTAAAAAATGAACTCCAAAGACTCGGAAAAATCAAGGATGAGCCAGACTCAGATGATATCCCCGACGGATTTTAGCTGAAGTTTTTTAGGCGAACGCCTCCCTACCAAAGAATGCGATCGCCATAGATTCATACCAAAATTAGTTTACCAAAATGCACACCATTATTAATACCCCATCCGTGTTTAGTTGCAAATTACCGGCCGCTGGCTGGATAAATCTCGCCCAAATCCGCCAAATTCAGTTTGAAGACTTGCCTACCCGGACTGCCGTAGTAACTTGGCACAACGGTGACAAGCAAACATTCTTCGGTGAAGATGCTGCAAGTCTAATCGCTGCTTGGTCAGAGGCAGTCACACTGTTAACTGAACGCCCTGGCAATCACCGCCTTAAAAATCGTAGAGATTTCTCTTAGGTAATAAACATGAAAATCAAAACAATCCATGCACACTTTCTAATTTCAATTGGTAGTTATAGCAATGAGCGAATTGGCTTTTCAGTTGAATTAGATGAAGCAGAATCTATTGAATCAATTGTAGAAGAGTTGCGAGAAAGAGCTAAAAGAATTGTCGGCAAAAAAGCTGAAGACCTTTACGATGAGAGGAGTAAAATTTGGCGCGAATGTACTGAATTAGAAAAGAAGCTCAATACATTGCGTAAAGAATGGGATGCTACGGCTGAATTTTTAAAAGCCCAAGGGCTAAATCCTGCTGCTCCTTCAATGCCTCAATTTAGAAATTTGCTTACTGCTGTCACTGTTGAGTCTGAAGTTGTCACACAAACCGAAGATGAGGAAGACGACAATTATGACGAAGATGATGAGGATTATTAAACGCCTGATGATGGCTAGCTGACACACTAGCCGAAACGGTGGCATCGCTGCCACCGTCGCGGATTGTGTCCAAAGCATCCGCAAGTTAATCAGAGAAAGTGCGGCGTTCACTGTGAATTGCGCCCCTCAATTGTGGCGTTCTCAAATTCATGCGCGGCACAACTCTAGTTAACTCCCCGAATGCGTTTACTCCTGAATCGCGCCCCTTATATGTGGGGCGTTAGGGTGATTCGTGCGCTATAAAGTTCGGGTCAATCAAAGGACTGGCATCCTTGAAAACCACCACTCATGTCTTGCAGAACCATGAAAACAGAATCAACTATTTTGGGTATTGATGTTAGTAAATCAAGCGTAACTTGCCATATTTTAACACAATATCCCAAGGGCGGATTACAAGCATATTGGAATAAAACAAGAAATAAAGCATCTATTTTATATCCGGCTTTTTACTCCAATCCTGATGCTAAGAAGAAGCAAAAATCAGCGTTTGACTTTGCTAATTACCTAGCAGAAATCAAGCCAGATTATGCAATCTTAGAGCCAACCGGAAACCACTATTCAAGACTGTGGGCATCCATCCTTAAAAAGCTAGAAATCAAAATTCTTTGGGTTGGTCACATCGAATTGCGGCGTTACCGGGGTGGTAAAAACCTCCCGAACAAAAGCGATCCAGCTGATGCTTTAGCAATGGCTGCTTACGGTCACGATCCAGATCACCGACTGGAGACTGGGGAACTAAACATGAGATACTTTCTCATGCATCGACCAGAGCCAATTGACGAGCTGCGGGATCTGTGCCAGCAACTCGAACATCTCAACCGGGTGCAATCGCCAATTGTGAATTATGCCCGTCAGCTTCTGGCTTGGCAGTTTCCAGAAATGGCGCACACCAAGAGCGCGTCTAGTAAGCCAGGATTGCTACCGCCCCTGTGGGCATGGTTAGCTAAGAGGCTGGAGATTTCGCCCGCCGGGAAAACCAGAATCGAAAATCGCTATAAAATCTCCATTGCCAAGGACTACGAGATTGAGTTTGACCCGATTCTAGAACTACACGCTGGCTGGATGTGCGATATCTCACTTTTTGAGCAGCACTTAGAGGCAAGAATCACTCAAATGCTCTCCGAAGATGAATTTAAGCCTTACATGAGCGTGTTTGATAAGTTTGGTTTTGGGTTACGAGTGCGATCGCGACTCCTGACGAGAATTTATCCCTTTGAGTCGTTCCTGGGTGTCAACGGCAAGCCAGTCATTGAATATGAGGTGCGGGAGGTCAAGAAAACTGAGCGCGATCGCAAAAATGGAGAAACCACCGTCAGACGTTTGGCTGGCGACACCAAACGAATTAAACGCAACCGCAGCCGCGACACTTTCAAAATGCGTTTGGGGATGGGAACAGTTTTAGAGCAGTCAGGAGATGGTTTAGTTGAAAAAGCTAGTGGTTCATCCTTATGCCGAATTAGCCTTTGGCAGTACGTCTTAACCGGCGTTGAAACGGGAAGGCTACCAAAAAACGAACTAACCAAGGAGTTGATTGATTACCGCGACTCACTCAAAGCTAATGTTAGCGAACAGGGTGAAAAATTACTCGGCGGTAAGCACATACAAGGAAAGCTAATGAGTAAGGTAGTTAACCTACTGTTTCAACAATTATGTCAAACATGTTTAATCGATACTACAAATTAGAGGGTCATACACCCGTTGCCGTCAACTTTGAAGAATGGGCAATCTGGAGAACAGAGGCTAACACGCAAGTTATTCTTTCTGTTTTGAGTGGCTATATCAGCGTTTCAACCGTGTTTCTTGGGGTAAATCTAAATATTGGAACTGCTGATAAACCTCAGATTTTTGAGACGTTAGTAACCGGAGGTAGCTGTAATGGTGAAAGCGCCTTTACTCAACTTGGGACGAGGCGATAGCTGGTCATTACGACCTAATTATCAAGTCCATAGCTACCACACCGCCAACTAACTTGTCTCTAAGTTAACTATGACTTGTCTCTAAGTTAACTCTGAGCTTATGTGACGGTTATGTGACTACCATTCCGCAAAACTTTCAGTTACCCTGAATTTGAAACAAATATTTTAGCTGTATAGCTTGGTAAGTCAGTAACTAAACCATCCTCTTTAGATTTCACTTCTTGATTGCTAACCCAATCTCGCCAATACTCAGCAGTTGGAAAGTCTGAAATTTTATATTGATTTAGATTTTGGTCGGAGAAATTTACCACGACAACGACATGAGAATTCTGCTTATCCCAACGGGTGTAAGCCAGCACTTTCTCAGCTGCATTTTCGTAGAAAAACTTAATATTGTCACTTTGCAAAGCTGGATTTTGCTGGCGTAGAGCAATCAACTTTTGATAATACTCAAATAAATCATGATTCTGGCCGCTTGACAATAAAGACCAATTAACCTTGCGCGGCTTAGTCACATCTTCGCTTTTTTGCTGATATTCGCCAAACTCTTCTCCCATCCACAGCATCGGTATACCCATCGCTGTCATTAACACAGCAGCAGCTAACTTAGCTCGTTCAAATGCGGGTGTGTCAAAGATGCTACAATTGCCTAATTCTCGTAATACACGTTCGCGATCGTGGGTTGCCAAATAATTAATTACATTGGTAGCGATCGCATAACCCTGCTGTTTAGCATCTAAAATCTGCTTGAATTGTTCTAATTCAAATGATTTCCCACAAATATATGGAACTAGAAAGTAGCGAAAACTCTCATGCCAACAAGCATCTAATGGGCCATCTGGCTGGACTACAGTCTTTGTATCGGGAATGTGTTCAGCAATGTTGTAAAACTGTTTGGGCGCAGCATAATTTTTCGCTTCCTTAGTCAGCCAGTTGAAAAATTCAAAGTTAGCCAATTGCCGCACTGCATCAAAGCGAATTCCATCAATGTGATACTCCTGAATCCAAAATTTTACCACATCGCCGATGTATTCCCATGCAGGTTTAATATTTAAATTTTTGTCGTAATTATCATAGTTTAACTCTGGCCCCCAGTAATTATCTGCGTCTTCAGGATAATGTTTGTGTTCGTAATACCAGTAATTTCGATCGATTAGTATTAAAGGGCATTCTTCATCTGTATGGTTATAAATTCCATCCATAAAGACGCGAATGCCTCTACCATGACACTCGTCAATCAACCGCTTTAAATCTTCTGTTGAACCGTAACTAGATTCTGTAGCAAAGAAGTGGCGAACTTTATAGCCCCAGTTATAATCACCAGGGTACTCATTAACTGGCATTAATTCAATTGCATTAATTCCCAATTCGCAAAGATAATCTAACTTAGCAATTATCCCTAAATATTTGCCTCGCTCGTTAGAATCAACTTCATCACCAGTAAAATCGGCAACGTGTATTTCATATATGACTAATTCTCGGTTATCAGGCAACGGCATTTCATTGTTTTGCCAAAGGTAATTATCAACAATGTGTTGTCCATCTTGAATGCGTACTATGCCGTATTTTTCTGTTTCATCAACATCTGTCGCTTTAGGATCGATGATATCTATCCATTCATCAACTGCAAAATTTGGGCTTTTGGTTTGAATGCGAAATTTATATTGATAAACACCGTTTTCTAATTTTATTTTCGTGCGAAAATAACCATCTTCACCTTTTGACATGGGAATTTCTTTCCAATCTGAAAAAGACCCAATTAAAGCTGCTCCTTTGTTGCGAGGAGCAAATAAGGAAAATTCAGTTAAATTTGCCATTTTCACACTTTTAAATTTTAGCTAGTTATAGTAACTAAAATTATTGTGTAATATAAAATAATTAGTAGCTTCTTTCTTAAGTATTATCAATATTTTCCTAATTTCCAGGACTTCAGACAGATAGTGCGATCGCTATGATTTTAGAGGTGCAATAGCTATCTAAATCATAACTACTTATGCGGACATGATATGATAGTTTTGCTCAATTGTATCTGGGGTTTCGTTCTCAAATTTGATTCCATACCTTCTGGAATTAAATTTCTATTTCAAGACAGTAAACGCAGTGATTATTTTCTGGCATCACATTACTCTTGCTACTGGCTGATTTTTAAATATCTATCCTTAAAAAATGGATAGTGGGTAGTAGGAAGCAGAGGAGGATAGATAATTAATGACAAATGACAAATGACAAATGACAAATGACAAATGACTATTTACCAATATCTTCATTCCAAAGTTCGGGGTTAGTTTCAATAAACTCACTCATCATTTGTTCGCATTCGTCAAGATTAAGATCGATAACGTCCACACCGTGAGATCCCATAAATTCTTTAGCACCAGGAAAAGTTCTAGATTCTCCAGCGATGACTTTTTTAATGCCAAATTGTACCACTGCCCCAGCGCAGAGGTAACACGGCATTAAAGTTGAATAGAGTGTAGTACCTCTATAACTGCCAACTCTTCCAGCATTGCGGAGACAATCGATTTCGGCGTGGGTAACGGGATCGGCGTCTTGCACGCGTTTATTGTGTCCTCTGCCGAGAATTTTGCCATCCTTGACAAGAACCGAACCAATAGGAATTCCACCTTCTTGTCTGCCTTGTTTTGCTTCTTGAAT
Organism: Nostoc sp. DedQUE08; assembly: GCF_034530895.1. NCBI lineage: Bacteria > Bacillati > Cyanobacteriota > Cyanophyceae > Nostocales > Nostocaceae > Nostoc > Nostoc sp. DedQUE08. The sequence goes on along the minus strand of NZ_JAVRCD010000101.1, from coordinate 5,246 downwards.
TGCAGCTTCCATAAACTCATCCATATTAATTCTCCTTTTATGACAAAACAACTTGTATTAATGGATCACGATGGCGGTGTAGATGATTATCTGGCAACTATGCTGCTGTTGACGATGGAGCATATTGAACTCCTTGGTGTTGTTGTCACTCCAGCAGATTGCTACGTTCAACCGGCTGTTAGCGCCACACGTAAAATTATAGATTTGATGGGATTTTCTCATATCCCGGTGGCAGAAAGCACTGTGCGCGGGATCAATCCATTTCCTACTCTCTATCGCCGTGATTCGTTTATCGTTGACCATCTCCCCATTCTCAATCAAAGCGAAACCATCACTACGCCATTAGTTGCCGAAACAGGTCAAGATTTTATGATACAGGTGCTACGCGACGCCTCAAGTCCCGTAACGTTGATGGTAACTGGCCCTTTGACGACGGTAGCAGTGGCTTTAGACAAAGCACCAGATATTGAAGCCAAGATTCAAAAGATTGTGTGGATGGGGGGTGCGTTGAATGTTGGCGGTAATGTGGAAAAAAGTCTGGAAGCAGGACAAGATGGTTCCGCCGAATGGAATGTTTATTGGGATGCAGTTTCAGCAGCACGGGTATGGCAAACCCAAATTGAAATTATTATGTGTCCTTTAGATTTGACTAACAATGTCCCAGTTACATCGGAGTTAGTATATAAAATGGCACGACAACGCCACTATCCCATCTCTGATTTAGCCGGACAATGTTATGCACTGGTTATTCCTCAAGATTATTATTTTTGGGATGTCTTAGCAACAGCTTATCTAGGACATCCAGAATTTTATCAATTGCGCGAATGGGAAACAGAAATTATCACCACTGGTCTTAGTCAAGGGCGTACTAAAGTAGTTCCTGGTGGTCGGAAAATTTATGCAATGGATAAGGTAGATAAAGAGGCTTTTTATGCTTACATCTTGCAGCAATGGGCAAGGTAGAAAACTAAAAATTAGCTGACGTGCATACTCAAACTTGCTACCGAAAACTAACGACAAAGCTCACCAGTTGCAGACAAATTCTGCAACTCAACCGACCATATTGGAGCATTTCGGTGCAAATATTTTTTTTGAGTAAGACACTATTTCAGACTGAAAATTAATCATAGCGTGCCTTTTTAGATTTAATCACCTCAATTACATCATCGTGTCTTTGCCCCTCAATAATATCCTTGAGATGAATTTGCCCATTAATATATTGAACATGGATACGCCAACCTGAGACTTTATCGATATCAGCACGATAAACTGCCTGCTTCACACCTTTTACTTTGTGCAGCCTCGTTTTTGGAAATTTTCTTGTTCTGTGACACTCATTATCTTCAAGTTCTGCCAAAGCTTCAAGAAAAGCAATCTTTAGCTCGTCATCTGGCAAAATCTTCATAGCTTGATAAATAATGCCGTATTCATCACACAGAGTAAGGGTTTGTGCCATAAACCAACTTACGAAATCCGGGCAGTTTCTTGATTGTGGTGGAGTAATTCTTGATACAAAGACTCTGCCACACTTTTATATGCCTTATCAAGATCATCGTGTTTGACCACTCGAAAAAGAGTAAAAATAACTTGCCCAAAAATTGGATCTTCGTCAACTGTCAAAATCACCCTTAGTTTCTGCGAAACCCTTAGTGTGTAGAGTGAAGATTCATAGCCATTAATATCTGACGGTAGAGGAAGACGACGCAACTTACGATAAACGTCAGCATTTTTAGTTGGGAAGAGATTAGCACAATCATTAATTTTTTTAATCGTTGCGGCTTTTCCCTCTTCACTCAGCTTGCCAAGATCCTTTTCAAAGCTTCTTGTTGACTCAATTAGAACATCCACGTTACAAACCACCAATTTGAATTTAGCTACTTGCCCTCTATCTTTAGCATAGTAACAGTTATATACAGAAAAATTCTGTACATTATTCTTACAAGGACATTATATGGAAACTTTATTAATATTATTCTATACTCTAGCGTCCACAAAAAGTTGCTGTAAAAGTTTCACAATGCAATTCGTATCAAGTATTTGTTTCAACAGAAAAGAGGTATAATGATTATTAATAATTAATCAATTTTAAACCTAAAAAGAGAGCAGCTACAGTTCCAGCAACAGAAATTTCTCCCTGAATAATTTTCTCTAAAATTGATTCTACAGGAATTAATACGACTTCAATATCTTCTGTAATATCTAGTTGTTGCTCTCCGACTTTGCTCGCATTTTCTGCTAAAAATAAATGTATTTTATTGGTATCTTTACTCGGCTTATCGTATAAAGTTCCAATTTTTTTAAATTCTTGGGGAATATAACCAGTCTCTTCTCTCAGTTCTCTAATTGCTGCTATTTCTGCACTCTCTTTTGTCGGATCGAAATTCCCTGCTGGCAGTTCCAAGAAAAATTCACCTACGGCGTGTCTATATTGCCGGACAAAAATAATTTCTCTATTACTAGTGATAGGTAAAATCATCGCAACTTCAGGCTTAATACTGACAAAATAATCATCTATAATTTTACCATTTGATAATTCTATTTCATCTTGCCTTACCTGACACCAAGGATTATCTAAAACCATTTTTGATTTTAAAATCTTCCATTTCTTTAAGTTGTTCATAAATAAAAATAATCTATAAAAACTTTAGTCGTTAATCAATGAATGTAAAAAAGTATAACAGATGTATCCGATAATCTAAATTTTGAACTTACACTGGCTTTTGCAATAACATAATATGTAAAATAAGTATGCAAATAAATGTAAAATTATTTACAGTAAACAAGAGATTTCCGCTGACTATTAGTCGAGGTACAACGGCACAGACAACAAATGTATGGGTGAGAATTTCACACGATCGCATCGAAGGCTGGGGGGAAGCATCGCCATTTGGTGTGGGTAATCATCGGCAATCAACTGATGCAATCAAAGATACTCTAGAGCAAGTTGTGCCTCTGTTACAAGCATTCAGTCCCTTACAACGTCAGGAAATTGAGCAAGTTTTAATACAAAATCAAATTCCTTCTGCTGCAAGAGCTGCCTTGGATATGGCAATGCATGACTGGTTGGGTAAGTGCGTAGGATTACCCTTGTGGCAACTTTGGGGACTCGATCGCAATCAAATAGTCCCGACTTCAGTCACAATTGGGATTAATTCACCTGAAGGCGCTAGGGCGAGAGCGCGAGACTGGTTACAATTTACAGATGTCCGTCTTTTTAAGGTGAAGCTAGGTAGCCCAGATGGCATAGATGCAGATCAAAAAATGCTTTTAGCAGTGCGAGAAGAAGCACCCGAACTAGAATTTTTTGTTGATGCCAACGGGGGTTGGAGTTTAGAAGATGCGATCGCCATGTGCAATTGGCTGGCTGATTTAGGTATAAAGTATGTAGAACAGCCATTGCCACGGGGAGAGGAATCAAGTTTAGCAAAACTCAAACAACACTCTCCCCTACCTATCTTTGTCGATGAAAGTTGTTTCACCAGCGCTGATATTGCCGATTTGGCAAATTACGTGGATGGCATTAATATCAAACTAATGAAATCAGGGGGGCTAACAGAGGCAATGCGAATGGTACATACAGCACGAGCATATCGGTTGCAAGTAATGTTCGGTTGCTATTCTGACAGTTCGCTAGCTAATACAGCAGCATTACAGCTAGCGCCACTAGCTGATTATTTAGATTTAGACAGTCACCTGAACTTAATTGATGACCCTTTTACGGGTGCATTGCTAAAACAAGGAAAAGTTTTGCCAAACGATTTACCAGGTTTGGGAGTACAACACAGTGCGTCTACCACTTAATCAACGAGTAGCTATCTTGCTACATGAAGGGACTATTGGGACTCACGGCAAAACAGGGCTAGCAATTTTACGTTACAGTGAAGCCCCAATTGTAGCCGTAATCGATCGCGAGTGTGCTGGTAAATCTCTACCAGAATTAACAGGTATCAAGCGCGATCTGCCGATTGTGGCATCGGTAGCCGCAGCCCTAGAGTACAAACCGGAAGTTTTAGTAATTGGTATTGCTCCAGGAGGTGGTGCTGTACCAGATGATTACTGGCTAGAAATCAAAGAAGCTTTAGAAGCGGGAATGTCTTTAGTGAATGGTTTACATACACCAATGGCAAGTATCCCAGAATTAAATGCACTGCTCAAACCAGGGCAACTAATTTGGGATGTCCGCAAAGAGCCATCTAATATCAGCGTTGCTAGTGGAATGGCACGTACTCTTCCGTGTCGGCGGGTGTTGACAGTGGGAACCGACATGGCAATTGGTAAAATGTCAACTAGCCTAGAGTTACATTGGGCGTCAAAACTGCGGGGCTGGCGTTCTAAATTCCTCGCCACAGGGCAAACTGGAATTATGTTAGAAGGAGACGGTGTAGCTTTAGATGCCGTGCGGGTAGACTTTGCCGCGGGTGCTGTGGAACAGATTGTTATGCGCTATGGCAAAAACTACGACATCTTGCATATTGAAGGACAAGGTTCGCTGCTACACCCTGGTTCAACAGCAACTCTACCCCTAATCCGTGGTTCGCAACCAACCCAACTAATATTAGTACATCGGGCGGGACAAGTTCATGTCCGCAATCATCCCCATGTAATAATTCCACCTTTACCAGAGGTGATTCGGCTTTATGAAGCTGTTGCTAATGCTGGTGGTGCTTTTGGAAGTGTTTCTGTAGCGGGTATAGCATTGAACACAGCCCATTTAGATGAATCTGCGGCTCAGGAAAGCATCGCTCAAACAATAGCAGAAACGGGGCTACCTTGCACTGATGTAGTCCGCTTTGACGCCAATGTGCTTTTGGATGCGGTGATGAATAATTAACGTGAGTCTCCAACGAAAGCGCATCTGCGGGAAGGGCGAAAAAAACAAGTCAAATCCTCTTTCCTTCTGCCTCCTGCCTCCTGCCTCCTGCCTCCTGCCTTATTTCTTAGGAGTTCGACGAGTGCTATTTTGACCTCTCCCCCAGTGGGGTAAAACTAAAGCTAAAACCTTAGTAAATCAGGTTTGGGGGGAGGTTTTGAGAATTTATGCAATAAATATATTGAATTCGGGCGATCGTTGATTGAATTCGGGCAATCGTTGATTGAATTCGGGCGATCGTTGATTGAATTCGGGCGGTCGTTGATTGAATTCGGGCGATCGTTTGTTGAATTCGGGCAATCGTTGATTGAATTCGGGCGGTCGTTGATTGAATTCGGGCGATCGTTTGTTGAATTCGGGCGATCGTTTGTTGAAT
>NZ_JAVRCD010000100.1:17283-17371 GCF_034530895.1 Nostoc sp. DedQUE08 | reverse complement strand
TGAATCGCCCTTGCTACTGCCAGGGCTTCTGGCAATATATCTGGCAGTTTTTCAGATAAGGCTCTTAAGGCATTGGCACGATTTGACT
>NZ_JAVRCD010000100.1:0-17183 GCF_034530895.1 Nostoc sp. DedQUE08 | reverse complement strand
CATCTTGAATCGCCCTGGCAGCAGCAAGAGCTTCTGGCAATATATCTGGCAGTTTCTGGGTTAAGGCTAAGGCACTCAAGGCATTGGCACGATTTGACTCATCTTGAATCGCCCTGGCAGCAGCAAGAGCTTCTGGCAATATATCTGGCAGTTTGTCAGATAAGGCACTCAAGGCATTGGCACGATAACGCTCATCCTGAATCGCCCTGGTAGCAGCAAGGGCTTCTGGCAATATATCTGGCAGTTTCTGGGTTAAGGCTAAGGCTCTTAAGGCATTGGCACGATAACGCTCATCCTGAATCGCCCTGGCAGCAGCAAGGGCTTCTGGCAATACATCTGGCAGTTTGTCAGATAAGGGACTCAAGGTATAAGCACGAGAATACTCATCCTGAATCGCCCTGGCAGCAGCAAGGGCTTCTGGCAATATATCTGGCAGTTTGTCAGATAAGGCTCTTAAGGCATTGGCACGATAACGCTCATCCTGAATCGCCCTGGCAGCAGCAAGGGCTTCTGGCAATACATCTGGCAGTTTGTCAGATAAGGGACTCAAGGTATAAGCACGAGAATACTCATCCTGAATCGCCCTGGCAGCAGCAAGGGCTTCTGGCAATATATCTGGCAGTTTGTCAGATAAGGCTCTTAAGGCATTGGCACGATAACGCTCATCCTGAATCGCCCTGGCAGCAGTAAGGGCTTCTGGCAACAACTCTGGTGGCAGTTTCTTGGCTAAGGCACTCAAGGCATTGGCACGATAATCCTCATCCTGAATCGCCCTGGCAGCAGCAAGGGCTTTTTGCTGTGCTAATTCTTGAAGATTTGGTGTTAAATAATTGACTAGTTCTGTCAGCAAGTCGATTTTCTCTTGTGGTTCTGGTTTTTGCAGCGTATAAGCTAGTCCTTGTTCGGGAGTCCAAATCTTGTTTTTGACCAACGCTACCAGCAGATTTGCTGGTAGATTAGCAGCCAAACTATTCATCGATGCAGTAATCAAAGCATAACGACACTGCAAGCTTAGTGTTGATTCAGTCCAATTTGCTTCTGCTAGTTCCCAGGCACGAGAGATATCTGTGATGTAACCGCCAGTTTGTGCCAATTGTTCTCGCACTTCATACCAGCCATTGCTTCCAGTTGCAGACTCTTCCCGCAATAACTGGTGAATCTCTTCTAACTGTCCAGCCTTTTCCAAATGCCAAACTAAACGCTGATGAATGTAACCATCATCGAGTAAAGTATGCCATAAACCATTTTGGGTTTTCTGCCGATACTTCTTTAAAAAAGCAGCGTGAACATCAGCAAGGTTTAAACCCAACCCAGCCAAATCTCCTGGGCGCTTTGGCACAGAGGGAGCAGTTAACAAATTACAAGCTAAATCGTGGAATAAGTCATGTAAGCGATAGGTAGGCATACCATCAGCAAGCGGTACTCCTGTTAATAGCAATGCTTTATTCCGTAAATATTGCAACATCTTGGCAGCATCACGCTTATCCATCTGCCACAGCGTTGCCGCCATCATCTTATTAATGTTGACATCCTCCGGCAATACCCCTAACCAAGAGAAATGCTGCTGCTTTTCTGGTGGCATTCTCTTGACACTCAAATTTAATGATGCCGTTAAACTCAGGCGTTTTAAACTAGCCTCATCAGTAATTTCTCCGGCTTCCGGTCGGTCAAAACTTGTTAATCTCGCTACTTCTTGCTGAATATCTCCCAACAGTTCATTCCAAGTCGTACCACAGGCAACTTCGGCGGCTGCAAGTTCCAATGCTAGGGGAAGATAACCAACACCTTTGGCTAAATTTTCTGCTGAGTGACGTTCTGTGCCTGTAATCTCGCGTCTTAATTTCTTGGTCAGCAATTCCATTGCCTGGTTTGGTTTCATTATATCCAGGCTGTAGGTGTTGGCTGCTAAGGCATCGGCAATGTGACCTTCACGAGTAGTTACTAAAACTTGACAACGCGCACCACCAAAATTAAATGCTCGTGCATCTTCGGTATTCCAAGCATCATCCACCACCAGCAACACAGCCTTGTCATAAAGCAGAGTCCGCAAATGCATAGAAGTTGCTTCTATACTTGTAGGTTTAAAGCTATAGTCTCCTAATGCTTGCACCCAGCCACTAAGTAAAGCCAGCACATTGGGTTGTTGACCTAATGTTGCCCAAAGAATGCCATCACAAAAACGAGATTGTATTTCTGCATTATGGGCTAAAGCCGCAGCTAAAGTAGATTTGCCCACCGAACCCAAACCGTGAATCGCAGTAATTACTAAAGTGCGACTATCAGACGATGAACCATTTAAAAGACGAGTCTTTAAATCATCGCTGTATTCTGGGCGTTCTACAAAGTATGTGGGTAAAGGTGGCGCTTGAAATATACTTGTGTGACCTAACCCCCTAACCCCCTTCCCTACAAGGGAATGGGGAAAATTCAAAGCCTCTCTCCCTGTGGGGGAGAGGTTTGGAGAGGGGTTATTTAATTTCGATTTCTCTGGTCTACTACTTTCCCAAGCTTCATCAAACCGTTTTAAGTTCCTTTCCCTATCTCTTGACCATAGCTTGAGTGTAAAATGCCATTCCTCAACACCCTTGGTTTGCAGACGGTTATCTTCCAGAATCTTCAAGAAATCCTTCAGCAAATTCAGCGCTTCTCGAATTTGCACTTTAGTTAACTTGCCAGGATATTTATCTTTTTGCGTCAGCAACTCCAATGTTACCAACGTAGTCTGCACAGTCAGCTTGGGGTTAGCACTGTCTGCTTCTTTCCAGTCGAACTCAATTTTAAAGTTAGCGTCCTCAAATTCTCCATCGGCAAAACAAAGCAACGCCTCTAGCAGACGCTTGACTCGCTTTTGAATTTGAGGCCCATAGGTAATTCGTGGCATTACATCCAAAAAATTGAGTAAGAAATTTGGGGCTACCCCAGATTGAAACTACCACCCCAAACTCATGTAATCCAGATTCTAAGGCATTTTCAGCAAGATTAGGGTATTTGCATCAGGGCACAACCCCAAAGAGAACCTGTATTTAACAACTCTTTGGGGTACAAACAAATGCAAATTAAGCGTCATATTCTCAGTAAAACCATTGCTTTGTTGCTGGCAATGCAACTATTCTTGATTGGTTTACAAGCTAAAAGCCGAATCGAGCAAGATAACTCATCCATTGAGGCGTTAATTTGGATGACTCAACAATATATTTCAGTGCTGGTTAAAATTCGTAGCTTGCAGGATAAAAGGGAGAAAAACGATTCTCCAAAGCTCAAAAGTAAAAGATGAAATGGTAGGGTGTGTTAAGCAGAGGCGATGCCTACGGTGGTCACTGAGCCTGTCGAAGTGCGGTAAACTACGCAGTTTATCAGAGATAGTAGCGTGTTGTGGAAGTGCGATCCAAACAAGAAAAACCCCATCCCATCAAAGTTACGCTTTGTCTCATATCTTCGCAAGCAAAGAAGGGGTGTACAATGTCTAAGTTAATTTTGATAGCTTGTAGTAAGCACTTTAGTGCTTAAAATAATCAGGACTAAAGTCCTTACTACAAACTTGCTTATCTATCAATTTCAACTTGACGTACTACTAGCAAACTAGCCAACAAATACTCAGTCTATGTATTTGGCTCTTAAGGCTTGGCTACACTAGTAACATCCTTGTTAAGAACCCCTAAAGCTGTAGACAAATTCGATTTATTTGGTGCAGAGGCTTTCAGTCCTGCCTCAATCTCATCGGCTTTATCTTCAATTTGTTTGTAGGTAGTAGGAGATTTAGCTTTGACTCCATCCTCAACCTTTGACCATAAATCTTCAAATTTATCAAATTCCCCTTTCGCTTTGGTAAAATCTCCCGCCTCAACTGCGGTCTTAGTATTGGTAACAACACCCTGTAGACCTTGAAATTCAGTTGTTGTAGCCGGAGTTGCTGCTGCACTAGGGGTGGTTGTCGCAGCCGGAGTGGCTGTTTAATGCTATCAAGGTAAAAAACTCGGAAAGAACCAATATTTTCTCTTTCCGAGTTTTTTATTTGCTGTGCTTTCCCTTAGCTCGACTTTATCCATTTTTACGAAACCCAAAACCTGACACTGAAACCTTTGTGGGACGGTAGTTTTACTTTTTAGATTTAACCGATAATCAGTGACATGGAAAAAGTTTTTGCCAAAAAGCTAGGGTTTTTGCCGTATCAAGATAAGCAAGTTCTTAATTTTGGATAAAGTCGAGCTTAGAGGTTGTTTGAAAAGTGATTGGCTGTGATTTTAATTGCATTGTTACCCCCCTTAGTCCCCCCTTTAGAAGGGGGGAAACAAGAAAAATCCGGTTCCCTCCCCAATACATACGGGGAGGGTTAGGGTGGGGTAAAAAATATTTAATACATCAATCGTGACTTTTCAAACATCCTCTTAAGAACGGAGTCTATCAAGACAGACTCCTCACACCAATTGCTGAGTTCGAGTCTTGTCTGAAAAAACTCGATTTTTCTCATCTCATTTGCATTTCAGGTGATATTGAGCCTACATTGTATTGGGAAAAAGTTTCTACTGACAGGAAAAATAGCATGAAACGTTCATTTCGTAAGTATCATCGTATCCTTGGCATCATCCTATCTGTGCCACTTATGTTAACCGTGCTGACTGGAATATTAACAACCTTTGTCCGCGAGTGGTCTATTGGTATAGGAGTTCCAGCTAGCTTCCTGTTAAGTATCCATACAGGCGAAATCTTTCATCTGCAAGGAATCTACCCAATTTTGAATGGATTAGGACTTCTGGGATTGTTGGTGACAGGATTAAATATGTCTGGTTTATTTGGTAAAAAAACTCGGCAAAACCCTAATAATTAAACTAAGAAGCTAGTGGCAAACGTACCTGAATGAATACAGTGTAACCATTTCATTGATTTTGAATGAGCGGTTTATTTACGCCGTGGCTTACTAGCTAGTAATTTCAAGACTCTATTTCAGCTAATTCTAACCAGCGTTCAGTCGCTACATCGATGGCGTGCTTGAGATTTTCCACCTGATTATAGAGTTTTTGCACTTCGCTATAATTCCCCGGTGAGACATTCGCCAGTGTTTTCTCGGTTTCCGCTTTCTGGGCCTCTAACTCGGCAATTTTACCTTCCAACTGGTCAAATTCTTTTTTCTCCCAATTCGATAATCTCCGCCGCTTGATATTCTCTACCTGTTTGGGTGAAGCCGCACCATTTTGGACTTCGGCATTTTTGGGTTTCTCTTTAGCGTTCGCAGCTTGTTGCTGTGCTTCTTCAGCCTTCTTATAGTCCAGATAAATCGAGTAATTACCTGGATATTGCCTCAGATTACCGCCTTCTTCAAAGGAAAATACTGTGTCGATGGTGCGATCGAGAAAGTAGCGATCGTGAGAAACTACAATTACACACCCGACAAAATCTTCTAAATAATCTTCTAATACTGCCAATGTTTGGACATCTAAATCATTTGTCGGTTCATCTAAAATTAAGACATTGGGCGCACTCATCAAAACCCGCAACAGAAATAAACGGCGTTTTTCCCCACCCGAAAGTTTACTAATTGGGGCATACTGCTGATTACCAGGAAACAAAAACCGCTCCAACATTTGCGAAGCGGTAATTTGAGTACCATCGGTAATTTTGACAAATTCTCCTTCTTCTTTGATATAGTCAATCACGCGCTGATTTTCGTTTAAGGCTGTGAGCAATTCTTCCGAATGCTGGTTAAAATAACCGATGTGAACTGTAGTACCAATTTCCGCAATGCCGGAATCTGGCTTAATCCGTCCAGTAATGATATCCATTAAAGTCGATTTACCAGCACCGTTAGCGCCGATGATGCCGATGCGGTCTTCTGGACTAAATTCGTAGGTGAAATTATTAATCAGGGTGCGTCCATTGTATGCCTTAGAAATGTTATCTAACTCAATAACCTTTTTCCCAATGCGACGACCGACTGTCGAAATATCAACTTTACCCTGAACTTGTTTAAATTCAGTATCCCGCAGAGCGTGAGCGCGGTCAATTCTCGCTTTTTGCTTGGTACTTCTAGCTTTTGGCCCTTTTTTGAGCCATTCCAACTCGCGGCGCAACAAGCCTTGGTGTTTGCGTTGACTGCTGACGGCAGATTCTTCAGCTAAAGCTTTCTTTTCGAGGTAATATGAATAGTTACCTGTATAGGTGTAAATGTCGCCTCGGTCGATTTCAATAATCCGGTTGGTAACGCGATCTAGAAAATAGCGATCGTGGGTAATCAGAAACAATGCGCCGCGATAGCGATTTAAATAACTTTGTAACCATTCCACAGAAAGAGCATCAAGATGGTTTGTCGGTTCATCCATGAGCAAAGCATCTGGTTCTGATAGCAAGGCTGATGCTAAAGCAATGCGCTTGCGATAACCTCCAGATAAAGTACTTATCTTGGCATCAAAGTCAGAAATTCCTAATTTTGTCAGAATGATTTTGGCATTAGTTTCTAATTCCCAAGCACCAGTCGTATCCATGTGTTGCATCACCACAGAAAGGCGAGACATCAGTTGACTATCATCTGGATAGTGAACCAATTTATCAGAAAGTTCTTCATACTCGCGTACTAAAGCCATGTGTTCGCCACTGTCAGCGAAAACTTGCTCTAAAACTGTATGATTTTCATCTAAATCTGGCTGCTGCGGTAAGTAGATAATTTTAGAACCGGAATTGATTAAAATTTGACCGCTATCAATGGATTCTAACCCAGCGATCATTTTTAATAGAGTTGATTTACCTGAACCGTTAGTACCAATTAATCCCACTTTATCGGTAGCATCAAGGCTAAAGCTAGCATCTTTTAAAATTTCCTTGATCCCAAAGTCTTTTTTTACTGATTGTAGTGTAATAATACTCATAAGATTGAAGTCATTAATTGTTTTTCATTAGTGAGTAGGTAAGGTATTTGCCTTACCTACATTCGCAAAACTCTATACAAATAAGTCCAAGGGAAGGTGTCCATACATTTCGTTGATTCCATCTTCGTCATAAGACTGGCAAGATACTAATACACCACGATGATGTCCATCATAGGAATCAAGATAACACAAGCCGTTTTTGCCATTTAATTTGATATAAACTGGCCCTTCGGGTGTAAGTAAATTGTTTGGCGGTTCATAACCCAAAGCCAGAGAATAGGTTTTCATTGCCAATATTCCTTCTTCTGCCGTATCAGCACAAATTCCTAAAATTTGGTAATCAGTAAGCTTGGTGAGCAAAATTAAGGCATTACGAATTACTACTTTTTCTGATGAGTTGAGGATAGGGGCAATGTCTAGACAGTTGAATTTGTTCAGTAATTTTTTCGCTTCTTCGGCAGTGAGATTTTGAGGATTGGAGGTTGACATAAACTTCGACTATTATCTGGTTAGCTTTTCTGTGGTGTTTGAGTTGGGACTAGTACCGCAAGGCAAAAGTCAAAAGTCACTCATGCTTGAATTTTGGGCTTTCTGGCTGTAATGAAATGGAACGTTTCCACTAATCTGTACTAACCCAACTTATACCATTTTGGATTTTAGGTTTTGAATTGGAAATAGTCCAATGTATTGGAGAATTTGTCTGAGGTCAGAGCAAATTCCATCATTTTAGACCTTGCGGTCTCATGCCCACTTCCCTTTTACGGTTGATTTTGGACATTCCCAAGGTTGAATATAAAGGGTACGCCATTTTTTGAGTCATTACCCATAACCAAGACTTTCGGCATCTGAGCGCCGCCAGTCTTCCAAGCTTCAATTGCTTCTTTTTGCAGAACTAACTGCCCTCCTTGGGCTTTGAGTGTCTCTGCTAAAAGTCTTTGAGCTTCTGCCCTACCTTTAGCGCGATTCACGTCTGCTTGCGCTTCTTGTTCGGCTTCCCGTGCTACATAAACGGCTCTTTGCGCCCGTTGTTCAGCAATTTGTTTTTCTTCAACTGCTCTGGCAAATTCTGGTGAGAATGCTAAATCAACTACGCTAGTATCTAATACAATTATCCCATATTTGTCTAAGCGATCGCCTAACGCATTATCGAAGTCTTCTTTTAACTCACTTCGTTTGGTAATCGCTTCTTCTACTGTTCTTCTAGCTGCGGCAATTTTAAATGCTTCTTGTGTCTGAGGGGCAATGATTTTTGAAACAATATTCTCTAATGTTCCTTGTTTTCTTCTAACTTCAACTACCTTTATCGGATCGAGGCGAAAGTTAATTGCAAATCTTGCAGATAAATTTTGCAAATCTTTAGTGGAACTCTCTGCTGGTACTTCAAATTTTTGCACCGTTAAATCATACACATCTATCACGGTGATAAAAGGCGGTTTTAAATGAATACCTTCCAATAAAGCACCATCTCTGGCTTTACCCAAGATGCTGATTACTCCTGCTTGTCCTGGGTTAATAATGATAAAGGAATTTAGCCCAATAATCACCAGTATTGCTAACACAATTCCCAAAACTGTGGTTTGCCAATTACCCAATTGCTGATTTTTCAAATTCCCCTCTCCAATATTTAGTTAGTCATACCAATTCTATATGAGGCTGCATAGAAATATAGAATAAAAAACATGGAAGATTAAAGAGCAAAAGCAAACGATGGCACGTCCTTTCAACGTAGAAATATCGGAGAGTGCTGAGTATTTGTCCAAAAGTCTCAAGAAGGTTCGCACAGCTTTTGAAAAAGAACGTTTACAAATGATGTGGTGGATAAAAACAGAACAAGTTAGACAGCATAAGGAATTAAGCCAACGACTGGGTAGAGATGGCTCAACCGTAACAAGGTGGTTACAAAAGTATCGACAAGGATTTTATGAAGATGCATAGAAAAGAGCTTCTAGGATAAAATTATAAGAAGAGGTAGAAATCACCTGCTCAAAAGTAAGTTGGTCGAATAATTCTTGGATGCGATCGCGTAATACCAATTCTGTATGAAGATGCACATAAAAAGACCCCACTGTAGTCCCCTCGATGCCTTGGGGGGACGGCGTAGCCGGAGGGTAAATATATGTAGCTTCAATTCAAATAAAATGCGATCGCATACAAAAAAAATGGTAACGATCGATTTCACCAAATGCTACGTTAACCTTTATGATGACGATAGCAACAAGCAAAAATCGTACCTATTAAGTCAATGAAATGGATCTTAACAACTGCTTTGATTTTGAGCAGCACTACTCAATATTCTGCACAAGTAATAGATCGAGCTAAACAACCAACTACTAATAAACAGCCTGCACAACCAGTTAAAACACCTGCTTCACCTCAACAACCTACTTCTCGACCAGTTTTTACTTTGCCAAAAGCACCTGCTCCATTAAGTCCTGTATCTGGGCGTAGAACAGGAATGGGTAGTCGAGATAATTGTCCTGCGGTCTCAACCCCGCTCACTGCCTTAGTACCATTTCAAGAGGAACAAAAGGTTGGCAAACAGACAAACAATTCAATTATTGGGACTGTAGAAGGACTAACCACTTTAGAACGGCCTACGTTTTGGTTTTACATTCCCTACACTAAGAATTTGTCTAATTCAAGTGCTGAATTTAGCTTACAGGATAGCGCCGAAAATGATGTTTATAGAAATGCGATCGCCCTACCTTCAAAGCCAAGTATCATTGGTATTTCTCTCCCTAGTACTGCTTCATTAGAAGTCGATAAGACATATCGCTGGTATTTCAAAGTTCGTTGTAACAAAGAGACAGCAAGCATTCCTGTATATGTAGAAGGGGGCATTAAAAGAATCAATTTAGACGAGCGTGTTATGCAACAATTACAAGCTGCAAATCAGCCTCGGAAAAAAATTATAATCTATGCTGAAAAAGGGATTTGGTTTGACGCTTTAAATATGCTAGTACAAATACGTATTTCTAATTATAATGATGCATATCTTGAAAAAGATTGGCAAAGTTTATTGCAATCAATCAATTTGGATAATCTTGCTACGATGCCCCTAATAAAATTACCAACCCGCTAATAATTTCATATCCAGTAAAGTATGTATAAACCTAGATTTTTACAACCAATTACCAACTATAACGTAGGGTGCCCAGTACATCGGACAGTTATATTCAGGAGCTTCAAGTAATTTTAATTGAGCAAAGCGTAAAGCTTCTGCCGTAGTTTTACCAGTCACTAACTGGCGGTAAAATTCATCAATAAATAAAGCTGTAGAGTCATCACCAATTTGCCATAGGGAGGCTAAAGTACTCCGCGCACCAGCACGCAGGGCAACTCCTGCTAATCCCAATGCAGCTCGGTTATCTCCTGCTGCTGTTTCGCAAGCACTCAAAACAAGTAATTCAACTGGCTCTGTTAGTTTTTGCTCTCTACTTTTGAGCAAACTATCTAATTCACTCACATTGATGCGTCCATCAGCTGCTAGGATAAAAGTGTCTTTTGCTTTAGAACTAAATTGCCCGTGAGTTGCCAAATGAACAACTCTAAAAGCTTGAGCGTTGATGGTTTTTGCTAAATTTGTACTGGTAAAATTTTTATCCAATAATGTAGTTGTCGATACGCCTGATTCCTGAATGAATTTCAGTTCAACCTTAACGTTGGGAAGTGGTGCAAACTTTTCATTTTTGGGTGGTTGTGATAGTCCTCCAGCAAGGGCATTTAATTTTTTCTGTCCTAGAGGTTTGGGAGTAAATAGTTGCAGTCCGGGGCTAATAGCTACAGAGTATTTTTGGACTAAATACTCTCTGCCATCATATAATGCAGACATCGGGATATTTCGCAGCAACCCATCTGGAATAAAGACTAGAGTATTAACTTTACTATTTTTAAGGTCTGTTTCAACTGGTTTAATTAACCAGTTATAAAGTTGTTGAGAAACTGTTTTAAATTTATGATCGGCATCGGGTTGGACTATTGTCTTTCGTATTTCTGTAATAACTTGCTCTACTTGCTGACGGTTGACTTGAGAAGTTTTATGAATCAACGGTTTCTTAGGAAGTTTGATGATAACTTCTAAATAGTTATCTAGGATAATCGGATAGAAAATAGCAGTATTCGGGTTGTTGCGGTCTACTACTTTGTCTAGCACCACAAATTGGTTGCTCAAGCAAGCTTCTCGAAAAAAATTGTCGAGTTCTGCAACTTGCAAGGCCTCTATTCGCTGACGTGCTTTATCTAAATCTGGTTTTCCTTGTCCTTTCTCTTGTAAAAGCAACTCTACAGACTGTCGATAAAGAGGTTCTATGCGATCGCGAAAATTAAACTGTACGTCTCGATTAATCGCAACTAAATCGCTGCGAAGAGACTGAAGAGTTGTGACAGCAGCATCATAAGCAGATATGGCAGCTGGCATATTTCCCTGTGCTTTGAGTAAGCGTCCTAATTGCCACTCAAGGCGATAAGCTATATCTGAGGCATCGATTTTTTGAGCTAGAAACAACGCTTGCTGCGTCAAATCCTGTGCTTCTTGCAATTGTTGGTTTTGCTCGTAAACTTCTCCCAAGCTGCCCAGTGCATAGGATTGGGCACGTTCATCGCCGATGATTTTGGCTTGTTGAACGCTAGTTGCCAGAATCTCTGCAATGTCTTTTTTGTTACCAATTGCAGTCAAAGTCTGAGCAAAATTGATTCGTGCATAAATACCAGCTTGATTGCTAGGCAGATTAGGAAATTGAGATTGGATTGTGGGTATTAATGACTTTGCTTCAGTGATGCGTTCGTTTTCGACCAGCAAACTCAGCCGATTAATCAGGGCTTGAACTTTGGCCAGAGAGTTTGGTGCAATTTTGGCAGCATTTTCATAATGAGCGATCGCATCTTTAATATTACTTAACGACCTAGCAGTATTACCAAGACTAAATTCTGTCAAACTAATTTCTAGAGGTAGTTGCAGACGTTGAGCGATTTCTAAGCTTTGTTGTAAGTTTTTCTGGGATGACTCTAGTTCGCCTAATTGTTGTAAGACATTGCCAAGCGATCGCAAAGCTGTTACTTTTACAAGTGAGTCAGGTTGGGAAATTAATTGTTGGGATACTTCATTCAATATATCTAAGCTACGGCGATAAAAACCAGCAACTCGTAGAGCTTGTGCTTGGTTAATCCGGCTGCGCGTTATTCCGGCATTGTCACCTAATTTCTTCCAGACTTGCTCTGCTTCTTGTGAGGTTTTCACAGATGCATCAGTTTGCCCTTGTGATAGTTGCAACTCGCCCTGAATATTTAGAGTTGGTGCGAGAATTTCTAACAATTCAGACTTGGGATTGTTGACATTTAACTTTTGACTTATCTCATCCCAACCAAGCAAATTTAAGCTATTGTCAATAGTTGCATAAGCTTCTTTCCAGGAGCCGAGTTGCTGGTATACAAGACAGAGGTTAGTCAGCGCTGCGGCTTGTGCGAGGTTATTGCTTTCTCGTTGATAGGTACGGACAGCTTGTTGTAGAATAGTTACCGCTTCAGTAAAGCGTCCAGCTTGATAAAGTGCTTCTCCTTGCTCAAGAAGTGGCTGTGGTATTGTGGCTGGGGGTTTGTTGGTTTGGATGTGAAACCCGTCTGGTAAATTTGTCTGGAGTTGTTTAGCAAATGTGCTAGGGATAATAATCAGGAAAACAGCAAGGGTAAATAGGACTACGGGAGTTACCGCAAATCTAATTACTCGCTTTGGCAGCTGAAGTTTTGCCATATTTCACACCTCCCTGAGATACAGGACAGGAAGCAGGTGTTTGCCAAGGGCTGTGGGGGTTGAGTTGAGGAACTTGTGCTACTAGTTCTATGTTTCCATTGCGATCGATTACCCAGCCAGAAGCTTCCACAATTGGAATTGTAGCAATGGGAGTAGTTGAAACTGCTGTTGGTTGTGGCACAGGCGTTGTGTTTGCTAAGTTTTCTGCGTTTGGTCTTAATTTCACCCAAGCAGACACAGTACTTGAATCTTGTAATGGTTCAGTGGGATTGATGGGTAGTCCGCCGCGTCCTGTTACCACAAATGTATTTTGGAATTGCCGAGTTCCAGGTGTGCAGGCATTTGAAATTTGCTTAGAA
This sequence comes from Nostoc sp. DedQUE08, assembly GCF_034530895.1. Lineage (NCBI taxonomy): Bacteria > Bacillati > Cyanobacteriota > Cyanophyceae > Nostocales > Nostocaceae > Nostoc > Nostoc sp. DedQUE08. The sequence goes on along the minus strand of NZ_JAVRCD010000100.1, from coordinate 4,221 downwards.
GCATCAACTAGATTAATCGGAAGTTCGACTAAACCGTTATTAGGGTCTACATCAGGTCGAGTAATTTCTATATTGCCGCTTAAATCAGGCGTTGCGCCTTTGGCGGTAATATCACTTGTGTTTGGCGAAGGCTCTTTTCTAGATTTGATGCCAAAGATCCCTGCAATATTTTTGATGGTGACATTCCCGCCACGGAAGTTAACGGAATCTGCTCTAATGTCGCTATTTTCATTGGGAACAGCCACGATGAAGCCATTTTTGGAATCAATTGTAATGTTACCACCAGTGATATCATTACCACTGGCGTTAGTGGTTATGCTGCTACCTCGACGTAATAATAGTAGAGGCGAGTTGAGAAAAATATCTCCACCTCCTCCTGTAGTGTCAGCGCTTATTTTTGCGCCGTTGTCAAGACGGATAAAGTTAGCCTGTACTGTGAGATCACCTGCACTTCCCGAACCAACACTGCTCACAGTTAGTCCACTGGCTGCACCTTGATTGCCTACTTTCGGTTTGCCATAGATATCGATATTGTCAGCGACGAATTGAGCAAGTCGAGCCAAGTAAGTTGGATCGCTGTCTCTTATTGTCGCACTGCCAGTGGCATTAAGAGTGATGCTACCCGCACGCCCACTACCAGATGTAATGGCAGTCAGTTGCCCACCCGACATTGCCTCAAAAGTATTCGTATTGATATTAATTGCTCCCCCTGTTCCACTGGCTGTAGTTCGGGCATCTACAATCGCGCTATCGGAAATACTGAATGTATTTGTATTCACTGTTATATTGCCGCCAACTCCAGAGGAATTGGTGCTGCTAAATATACCACTCGATACTGCATCTACGAACTGTGGAGGAGAATTGAACCTGGGTGGAATATTATTTTTAAAAAGGTCGGTAGGAGTCACTGTTGTATTAGTCCCAGATAAACTAACTTTATCTGTTGTATTGATGAAGATATTACCAGCTTTTCCTTCTCCTGATGTGACAGTATTCAGTTGAGCGCCATCTGTTAATAAGAGCGATTGCGCTGTGATGTTAATCCCTTGAGCATCTCCAGTTGCCCCTTTTTGTACGGCAGTAGAGATGTCACTATCAGCCAAGGAAATTTTACCCGTAGTCTGCACAGAAACCCCGCCAGCATTTCCTTGTCCTTGAGTGCTAGCAGATATCAAAGATTGATAAGAGGAGATAAATCCTGCTTGAATATCTATATCTCCAGCTTTACCCTTCCCATTAGCAAAAAGTGTAGTCGTAATAAAGCTCTTGTCTAGAGATAAACCATCCCTGAGATAGATTGATATGCCGCCAGCATTTCCCTCTACTTTATTCTCCAAATTATTATTGTCGCCCACTCCAGTAGCCAAAAAAGAGCCGTTTATTAATTTGAGAGATGGCGCTTCGATCCTAATATTGCCTCCATTGCCTTTTATTGTGTTACTTGGGGTGCAGCCAACGGCAATTAATGAGCAGACTCCAACGTTGCTGAATGCGCTACCTTTATCAAACAATACGCGATCGCGGGCATTAATGGTTATATCTCCAGCATCTCCGTTTTGTCCATTGGCGCTGGCAGCTAAAAAAGATCCATTAGTCACAGAAAGTGTGCCAGTATTGATGGTTATACTGCCTGCATTCCCTTCACCTTGGGTGTTGGAAATTAATTGAGCGCCATTTGTTAAGAAAAGCGACCCGCTAGTAATTTTGATGTCGCCTCCATTACCTTCTACTTGTGTGCTATCACCAAAGGCAAGCTGATTAACATCAGTATATACTTTGGCTCCATACTCGAAAGAGACGGTATTGCGGGCATTAATAATTATATTTCCGGCATTTCCCCGTCCATTGGCACTAGCAGCTAAATAAGATTCATTAGTCAAAAAAAGCGAGTCTGTATTGATGGTTATATTGCCTGCATTTCCCACTCCCGAAGTACTGGCAGTTAAATAAGATTTATCATCTCCATTAGTTACAGAAAGCGAGTCTGTATTGATGGTTATACTGCCTGCATTTCCCATTTCTTTAGTGCTGGCATCAAGTTGAGAATTTGTTAAGGAAAGCGACCTGCTAGTAATTTTGATGTCGCCTCCATCACCTTTTACATGTGTAGTATTATCACGGAGCTTATCGACATTAGTATATACTTGCCCATTCTCGAAGGAGGCGGTATTACGGGCATTAATAGTTATATTTCCGGCATTTCCCACTCCCAAAGTACTGGCAGCTAAGTAAGATTTATTAGTGACATAAAGTGAGCCAGTGTCAATAGTAATATTTCCAGAATTTCCCTCTTTCTCAGTGCTAGAAGTGAAGTAAGAATCATTGGTAACAAAAAGTGAACCAGTGGTGATATTGATATCACCTCCATTACCTTTGCCTGTGACATTGGTATAAGCGTGACTTTCTTTATTGAAGGAGACAGTATCGCCGGCATTAATAGTTATATTCCCTGCATCTCCCTGTCCATTGGCGCTGGCTGCCAAGAAAGAGCTTTCAAAAACTGAAAGTGACCTGGTATTGATAGTGATGTTGCCTGCATTTCCCTGTCCTTTGGTACTGGTTCCTAGAAAGGAGTTATTGCTCAGAGAAAGTGAATCAGCATTGATATTAATATTTCCACTATTGCCCACAGCGTCGTGTTCCACTTTATTGTAAATATTGCTGTCGTCTGCGATCGCAACTATCCCAGTGGCATTAATTTTTATATCTCCCGCCTGAGTTTTGGATGAACCACCGCTTAAAATTCCTGTCACAAGTTGGCTTCCCCGCAATATCTTCAAGTTTGCTGCATTGATAGCAATACTCCCACCACCAGCAGTTTCTACATTTACACTAGATTTATTATCTAAAGAAACATCCCCTCGCGCACTTTCAGCAGGAAAGCCCAAGCGAAAGTTGTTACCATCTATCTGAAGTGCTACAGTTCCCCTTGATGTCAATCCTCCCAACTCGACTCGACCACCATAAGCATTCAGTATCCCACCATCCATGTTGATATTGCCGCCTACTAGCAGCAAACTCTTTCCATGTGGAACTCCTAAACCAAGAGCATCCGAACCCTCTGGGTCTTGTCCTGCTGGCGCAATTGAACTATTTTTAATCGGGGAAGCCGCAATTTGATTGAATAATAAGGCATTTGGATTTACTGTTAACAAGGCTGAAGGTGCTTCTGGATTCGAGGCGCTGAAAAATCCCAAATTGCCAAACCCAATGGCATTGGCTGTTGTGGCGACAAACGAACCGCCGATGTTCAAACTAGCATTTTTACCAAAAATAATCCCATTGGGATTAATTAGAAACAGATTGGCTCTGCCCTTAGATTTGATTAAACCATCAATATTAGAAATTAACTTGCCTGTTACTCGTGTCAGGATGTTCTGAATATCGGGTGCATTATCGAACAAAGCAGTACTGCCATTGGGAACAGAGAACTCCCCAAAGCTGTGGAACAGATTACCCCCTCTTGTGGTTCCACCTTTAATAATCCTGGTATTGCCCTGTAATTTCACATTGGAATTATTTGGCAGAGTGCCATCTGGGGTGATTTGGGCAACTGAGATATTTGCATAAAAGGCGATGAACCCACTTCCAATGGCAATTCCTAGACCTTGTAACCAGTCCAAAGGCGCACTTCTAAAAGACATTGGACTCTCCTATAGAAAAGGAAATTTAGCTTGGAAGCCTTAATCCAGAGTGTAAGTATCAGGTTAATAAATTTATGTATAAGAGAGGATATTAGCAAATTGGCGTTACTAAATCAAGTAAATAAACTAGATCAAACGCATCTAAAGTATAAGAATCCTTCAATAGCAAGGGTTTGAGCGTTTGAGAATTGAGGCTATTTTTTCAATAATATCCTTATGCAGCGAGGCTTTCACAAATTACGCGCATTTGCCCCGATTAATAAAATCAACTCACTGCTACCAATTAAAAATCAGAAGGCAAAGCGAAAAAACTTCTGATTCTCAGCCGTGAATAAAATCAACTCACTGCTACCAATTAAAAATCAGAAGGCAAAGCGTAAAAAACCTCTGATTCTCAGCCGTGAATAAAATCAACTCACTGCTACCAATTAAAAATCAGAAGGCAAAGCGTAAAAAACCTCTGATTCTCAGCCGTGAATAAAATCAACTCACTGCTACCAATTAAGAATCAGAAGGCAAAGCGAAAAAACTTCTGATTCTCAGCCGTGAATAAAATCAACTCACTGCTACCAATTAA
>NZ_JAVRCD010000099.1:0-17836 GCF_034530895.1 Nostoc sp. DedQUE08 | reverse complement strand
AATCTACCGAAATGAGAAAGCAATCAAGCATTTTGAGAAAGCAATATGTCTTTTTGCTTGCTGAATTTACCGAAATGAGAAAGCAATCAAGCATTTTGAGAAAGCAATGTGCCTTTTTGCTTGCTGAATTTACCGAAATGAGAAAGCAATTAAGCATTTTGATAAAAAATCTATGATTTTTTTTCACAAGTCGGTAATTTGACTTAGCTTTATCAATCCCTACAACCTGCGTGTAAAATTGAATATGATACATCAAGGCTTTTAGGCATTGTGAACTTTTTTATCGGTTGTGCTGTTTGGGCATATAAAGGTTGGGTAGGCGAACTCTATCCCCAAGGTACTCGCACTGCTGATTTTCTCCATGTCTATAGTCGTCGCTTCACCACTGTAGAAGGTAACACGACCTTTTATGCCGTGCCTAACCAAGAAACTGTAACTCGTTGGGCTGCCGAAACACCAACAAATTTTGAATTTTGTCTAAAATTACCGCGAGATATTACCCATCAAGGATTGCTGAAACCTTATATACCAGCTGCTTTAAAATTTCTGGAGGCGATGCGCCCTTTAGGTAAACATCTTGGCCCAATGTTTGCCCAGTTACCACCGGGCTATGCACCTGCATTACTTGATGATTTGTCCAACTTTCTGAAAGCTTGGCCGCGTACAGAAGCACCCCTAGCAGTGGAAGTTCGGCATCCCGACTGGTTCAAGGAACCCCATGCTAGTAATTTGACGGCGCTTTTAGAAAATTTAGGTGTCGGACGAGTACTGTTAGACTCGCGCCCCATTTACACTGGAGATGATGACCCCCAATTGCAATCGGAACGGCGCAAACCTAAATTACCGTTGCAATTGAGTGTGACAGCACCTTTTACTCTGATTCGATTTATTTCTCATCCGAATTTATCAGTGAATCAGCCATTTATGGAAGAGTGGGTAAGGCAGATTCAGCAATGGTTACAGATGGGAGTGCGAATTTATTTCTTTGTCCATTGTCCAATAGAAGCGCGATCGCCCAATACAGCCCGTCACTTCCAACAGCTATTGGAACAGAATGGCACACCAGTTCCACCCCTACCTTGGAATAATCTTGAGCATCCCCCCAATCAACTCAGTTTATGGTAATCCTATTTAGTAGATAATTGGGGTTGTAATACTTTTCTGTTAAAGAAAAAACTTTCAGAGCAGTTCTACCAAAGGAGGTTGAGATGAGTCGTCTTCTTTATGAAAATTCAGTTTCATATAAAGGATATCTCATAATTCCATTTGTTTTTGGCAAAGCGGATAATTACGAAATTTATTCGTATAAATTGTTATCTGAAATTGGACACAAAAGCCAATTTCATAAAGCAGAAAATCCAGCAAGAATCTATGGAAGTGGCGTTAGTAACATTATTGATATTGCTAAAGACCATATCGATCAAAATTCCGAGTTTGTTCATCGGGGGGATAGTTTTAAGTCTCGCTATGTTTATCGGAACAATTTGATTATCATCTTCCAAGAAGGAGACAAATATTTTTATGACCATTATCCACCAGAGTTATTAAATAATATTGCAGCTCCAAAGTTATTCAAATCTGAATATGAATGTCTGAATTGGATTAAGCAAGGGTTTGATGGACGACATCTGCCGCAAAGAGCTATTTGAAGAAGGTAGGAGTATTTGCATTTGTGTATTACAGCAGTTTTCATGTATTTGAACCACACTTGTGTAGAGGCGCAAGGCCTTGCACCCCTACCGCGTGGTCTATTTACTTGATAAATAGCTGTAATTTGTAATTTTGCCTTGCAGTATTATTTAAATGTCTGCAATCAACCTTGATTTATTGCGCTTGGCTCCATGTAGATAATTTCCCAAATGTGGCCATCTAAGTCAGCAAATCCATGTCCATACATAAAACCGTGATCTTGCGGTTCATTGTAGGTTGTTCCACCAGCAGCGACAGCCTTGCGAATCATTTCATCAACTTGTTCTCGGCTATCAGAAGATAAACACACAAGCACTTCTGTGCTTTTTGTGGCATCACAAATTTCTTTGGGAGTAAACGTCTTAAACTTTTCATGAGTCAAGAGCATGACGAAAATGTTTTCGGACACAATCATACAAGTGGAAGTTTCGTCAGTGAATTGAGAATTAAACTCAAAGCCGAGTTGAGTAAAGAACTCGATCGATTGATTGAGGTTTTTAACTGGCAGATTAACAAAAATTTGAGTACTCATGAATTCTTCTTTTGAATTATTGCACAGTGAAAGATCGGCGAAAAAGCGCTGAGGTTTTACAGGGAAGATGCCCATAAGCACCTCCCCACAAGTCATATCATGTTCGCTTGATTACTTACTAAACCCCAAGAACCCCACCCCGCCAAAGCTATGCTTTGTCTCCCCTCCCCGCCGGCGGGGAGGGGCTGGGGGTGGGGTGCAATGACTATGGGAATCACAACTAATTACCCGGACATGATATCAAGCAGTTTTCTGGCAGTTGACCATCCAGGGAATGCCGAATCGATCGACCAACATACCAAAGCGGACAGACCAAAAGGTTTGATCGATCGGCATCTTCACTTTTCCGTTTTCTGCTAAGGTATGAAAGATGCGTTCTGCCTCCGCTGGCTCGTCAACGCTGATTTGCACGGAAAAGCCTTGGGGTGTTTCAAAATATCCAGGCGGACTGTCAGACCCCATCAAGAGGCGATCGCCCAGATCGAGGCAGACGTGCATGATTTTGTCATGCCATTCGGCAGGTATATGCTCGGCTGAGGGTGCATCCCCGTGGGTCATCATCATGACAATTTTGCCACCAAGACAGTGTTCGTAGAACTTGAACGCGGCTTCACAGTTACCGTTGAACATAAGATAAGGATTGGGTTTCATGGCGTTGACTCAGTAGATTAGCCTATGGGTTGAGCGTGAATACAGCTTGAGAAGTCTCTGGATCGAATGGAACCGAGAGATGTTCGTGTAATATCTGCCATTCGCCTTGATTTTTCTGGCAGACAGAGGTGACGCGCATCCAGGTCTGCATTGCTGGATGGTCTTGGCTTCCTGTGAAGCGAAATAGCCAATGTGCAACTGCTAAGTCTTCACTGGCGGTAATCTTCAGGTCTCGTGTTTCAATCTCAAAGGTGTCGGGGAAGTAAGGCAAACATTCTTTCCACACTTGACGCCAAGCATCTTTTCCTTGGGTTTGGAAAGGAGGTTTAACATCGAAGACGATAATCTCGTTGGCATAGTGGGACATGATTTGCTCAACATCCTTGGCGCAGATAGCACGTTGTTGCTCGGCAATTAGTTGGCGAACCTGAACTTCATTAGTGGCGATCGCGTTTTTGGTTGTCATCGTCATCTCTCCTTTTGGGTTGAGGTTGAGTGCAGTTACGAATTCTCTGGCAAACCTGCAACTTCAATCACAGGTCGAATTTCAACAGTGCCGACGTGCGCGCCTGGAATCCGCGCGGCGATCGCGATCGCTTCGTCGAGATCCTGAGCATTAATCAGAAAAAAACCGCCTAATTGTTCGCGAGTTTCTGCAAACGGCCCGTCAGTTATTAATGGTTTGCCCTCGCGCACCCGAACGCTGGTTGCAGTTGCCACAGGGTGGAGTGGGGCGGTTGCGAGATACTGCCCCTTCGAGTTGAGTTGTTGTGCCAGTTGTGCGGATTCAACATAACAATGTTCCCGTTCAGTTTGGCTCAGGGCATTTTCCTCCAGGTAAATCAGTAGCAAATATTTCATCAGGTTGCCTCCTTTATTTCCCGTTGTTACTTCCCTTTGTTAGTAAGTCGAACGGTGCTGACTCAAATCGACACTCCACCAAAAATTTTTATCGTTTAGTACGATCTGGGTATACCTCCCTTGTTTCCCTTTGTTAGTACAGTCGAACGGTGCTATCTCAAATCGACACCTCGCCAAAAATTTTTATCGAAGAAAAGAGAAAAACTGCCCCCTGCCCCACTTCGACTACGCTCAGTGACCTCCTGCCTCCTGCCTCCTTTAATTCAGGTATGATCCCAAACGCAAAAACAGACGTAAACCAAGCGATCGCCTCCCTTTACCAGGCTGAATGGGGGCGGATCGTCGCCATCCTCATCCGCTTGGTGGGAGATTTCGATGTGGCTGAAGAAGCAGCACAGGAAGCCTTTATCGCTGCCGTGAATCAATGGCAGTCTAGCGGCGTGCCCGATCTCCCCCGTGCGTGGATCGTCAAAACAGCCCGATACAAAGCCATCGATCGCCTCCGACGGCGGACACGGCTGACGGAAAAATTGGAATGGTACGCCGCCTCCGGGTTAATCCCAACCCGCGAGGAGCCAACTTACGATACAGACGAAATTCCAGACGATCGGCTGCGGCTGATCTTTACTTGCTGCCACCCAGCACTAGCGATCGAGGCACAGGTTGCTTTGACGCTGCGGTTGCTGGGCGGACTTGAAACAGATGAAATTGCGCGGGCGTTTCTCGTGCCCACGGCAACGATGGCGCAACGACTGGTACGCGCCAAACGCAAGATTCGGGATGCAGGTATTCCCTATAAAGTGCCGGACACAACCGATCTGTCTGTGCGAGTAGACGCAGTGCTGACGGCGATCTATTTGATTTTCAATGAGGGCTACGCGACGACTAGGGGCGAGACGATGATGAGGGCTGACCTCTGCACAGAAGCGATTCGGCTGGGTCGTCTCCTGAGGACGTTGATGGCACCGCAACCGCCCTCAGAAGTGACTGCACTGCTGGCGCTGATGTTACTGCACGACTCCCGACGCGATGCCCGTTTGGATGAGGCAGGCGATCTGGTGTTGCTCGAAGATCAGAATCGTAGTCGCTGGAATCAACAGCAGATTGCTGAGGCGCTACCGCTCGTTGAAGAGGCATTGCGGGGCGAAATTGGTTCGTTTGCAGTGCAAGCAGCGATCGCGGCACTACATTGTCAGGCAGCACAAGCAAAAGAAACGGACTGGTTACAAATTGTTCGCCTCTACGATTTACTCGAACGTTTGCAGCCCTCACCGATTGTTTCGCTGAATCGGGCGGTGGCGATCTCAATGATAGAAAGTCCTCAGACGGCTCTCGGACTGATTGATGGGCTTGCCCCTCAACTTAATGACTATCATCTATTTCACGCCACCCGTGCCGAGATGCTGCGCCGCATCGGAGCCTCAGCATCAGCCGCAGAGAGCTACGCGATCGCGCTCATGCTGGTTACTAATGACAGCGAACGTCGCTTTCTGGAACGTCGGCTGCGCGAAGTTCAGCCTTAAAGATAAGGGAATTTTACCAAGAAGCGATCGCACAGTAGAGATATATACAAATCTAAAGACTTTATTAAATAGCTACCCAGGTAAAAAATGGGTAGTTCTCCGCTATCTTTAAGCAAGCGATTCAGGGATAATTATTTCTATAGAAAAGCGCCAGCAAAAATTTTAGGCTGGTATTTAATAAACCGTATATAAAGCAAAGCCCTGAACTTTTATCAGGGCTTTTTAAATCTAAGCAGAGCGATCGCAGCCTTTTAAATCTGATTATTTCGTTGAAGCGATCGATTATTTATATAGTAGTGCTAGTACTAAAACGACTGATGGCTAGACTGGGGAAATTGATGCTGCGGGAAAACCGTGATTTTCATGTCATTCAAAAAATAGAAGCTGCTTTGCGTGAGTATTCTTTCCTTGGTCAAGGCATTTGCATTTTAGCCTCAACCACTCTACAAAAATTGCTCTATAAATAATCTACATAATAAACTACGATAAAGCTATCGGAATAGTGCTTTTAAAGATTATGAGCAACACTAAAAAAGTTAGTGACGACTTGAGCGCTGCTCCCCAACTAAATTCTGAGGAGTTAAAACAGGCAGCCCAAGAGGGATTTAAGTCAGTGCTAAACCTGCGTTCTCCCGATGAAGCAGGTTTTCTCAGCGACGAACAGCAGCAAGCTGAAGCGGCTGGACTGCAATATGCTAATGTGCCATTAAAGCCTTCAGAAGCAAATCAAGAGCAAACAGAGTTAGCAATTCAGGAAATTGAGAACTTACCCAAACCAATTTTAATTCACTGTGCTGCTGGAGCAAGGGCTGGTGGTATCGCCTTGATTGCCAATGCGATTAGTGAAGGTCTGACTTATGAGGAAATTAGTCAGAAAGCTCTTGAGCTTGGTTTAAATTTAGAACAACCTCACCTTAAGCAATTCCTACTTGAAAAGTATATTGCCAAGCAAAAATGACTAACTCAGCACCAAGTCGTTTGGGTGAACTCGCCAACCTGTTTTTTAAATTGGGCGTCATCGGCTTTGGGGGCCCGGTTGCCCATATTGCCATGATTGAAGATGAAGTGGTTAAGCGGCGTCAGTGGTTGACAAGGGAGCATTTTCTAGATCTGTTGGGCGCAACTAACCTAATTCCTGGGCCAAATTCCACAGAAATGGCTATCCACATAGGATACATCTATGCAGGATGGCTGGGGCTGATTGTGTCAGGCGTGTGTTTCGTCTTACCTGCGGTTCTAATTACTGGTGGGTTTGCTTGGGTTTATGTTGCCTACGGTACTCTACCCCAAATTACTCCTTTGCTTTATGGAATTAAACCGGCCGTTTTAGCAATCATCATCAATGCTCTGTGGGGGTTGGCCAAAAAGGCTGTGAAAACTCGCCAATTACTAGTAATCGCTTTCGCTGTGGCATTGCTGACATTGTTATTCAAATTAAATGAAGTAATTGCCCTATTAATTGGGGGATTGCTGGGTATGGTTTGGTTACATTCTGGCGAGAAAAATGATAAACCAGGAGATAAAGCCAACTTTCTGATTGCTAGTCTCAGTACAGGTGCAACTTTGAAAGCATCGGCTGTACTTGCTACATCGGTAGCGGCTGCATCTACTGTAGCTAATGTTTCTTTATGGCAATTGGGTTGGTTTTTTCTGAAAGTCGGTAGTGTCTTGTTTGGTGGTGGCTACCTTTTGGTGGCTTTTTTGCAAGGGGGATTAGTTCAAGAATACGGCTGGCTGACACAACAGCAGTTATTAGATGCGATCGCAATTGGTCAATTTACCCCTGGGCCAGTACTTTCCACTGCTACCTTTATCGGTTATGTGATTGCTGGCATACCTGGCGCAATTGTTGCCACCATTGGAATTTTTCTACCTTCTTTTGTTTTTGTTGCTGCCCTGAATCCTCTAATTCCACGCTTACGAGCTTCTTCTTGGACTAGAGCATTTTTGGATGCTGTGAATGTTAGTGCTGTAGCCTTAATGGTTGTGACTACTCTACAACTGGGGATAGTAACTTTAACATTACCACAAGCCCCATTTGTAGATTTTCTCGGTTTGGCGATCGCGATCGTCTGTGCCATTTTAGCCATTCACTTTCGCATCAATGCTGCATGGTTAGTCTTTGGTAGCGCCTTCATTGGCTGGGTTGCTTCACTCTTGGGCTACACTCGATGAAATTGCAAGTATAGCAAGGGACTGGGGACTGGGTGAAAAGCCTTTTTGTGTCTAAGTTTTATCGTCTGTTGATGTCCTAACCACCTTGCCTGTTGCTATATTTGAGATTACTCATAGCTTTTAGCTTGACTTTATATTATTAGCGATCGCATTTCCACAAACTGGAATAAAAGAATGTAGAGACGTAGAAGTGATACGTCTCTACAAAGGTTTTAGATGGAGATATCTTAGCGATAATCTTGACTTTGAATGCTCCCTAAACGAGCAGCATCACGAATGTTGTAGTCAGCACGGGTAAAGCGATTTAGCTGCATTTCAAAAAAGTCTCGATTAGCTTGTAAATGCTTGGGGTTTTGGTCATCTAATGGATATAAAAGTGCAGTTCGCAAGGCTTGAATTACCGCAGAAGTGACACAGTACATTGAACGTTGAAAACTCACTCCCAACTGAATCAACATATCTTCTTCACCCCGGCAATGTTGGCTGTAGTAATCCACAAGATAGGGTGGTAAAAAATGCAACATATCTTGCATTAATAATGTTGGGGGAATGCCAGCAGTACCCACTGGGAATACATCAGCGTAAAGAATGCCATAGTGAAAGTCCTTTTGGTTTTCCGGCACTTGACGCGCTTGAGCATTATAAGATTTTGTTCCTCTAAAGGGTGAAGTGCGGTAGAAAACTGCTTCTACGTATGGTAATGCAGCTTCATATAACCACATGAAACCCTTAGATTTGGGGATAATTTCGTAGCATTCACCACGAATATAAACGTGATGGTAAATCGGACGACCTGCGATCGCAAATATACCATTAACTATGAAGCTCATCGCCTCTGGGACGCTGGTAATGGTACCTTCGTCATAGCGATCGGACATTTCAAAGAATACTGGGGCCATGATTTCCCAGAATAAGCCCAGATTAGCGTAGTATGACATCTGGCGGCACTGTTCCAAAAACATATCGGGGAACAGCGTGTAAAGCCCCAGCATGACGGGGTTTCCTTGGAAGTAAGCTTTAATTGCTCGGTCGGCGTTGGCTTTGTATTCTTCAGAATCTAGGTAAGGGTCAAATTGTCCACCCATGCCTCTGTGCCACAACATCGCCCGCATACAAGCTTCCGCAAATTCCATGTTAATGCGATCGTGCAACAAGTGATGCAACAACTTCGGCATTTTGAAAGTTTCACCCTTTTCGATAAATGCCAAAAGTTCTGGATGTGCAGTAGCTTCGCCGCGCCAAATTCGTAAATCGGCATCATCACCAGCATAATGATTATGCAGTTCTAAATACTCTTTGGGTAAGAAGTATTTAAAGAAGGGAAGCGGGTTTAAAAATTCGCGTTCGGCAATATAAAGTAGGTCACGCCAGTAGAAATCCATCGGTACAGCATAAGCTTTGTATAAACCGATGATTTGCATCAAATTTTCTGGAGTATCGGGTAACATTGCACCGCCAGCTTCTAAGCGGTGAATTACTTCGGCAAATTCGTGTGTGGAAGGAGGTAATTTAATTGCTGTTTTAATTGCTGTCATGGTAATCGTAAATTGGTAGAGACGCGATTTATCGCGTCTGTGGGATGGATTTTGAGACGCGATAAATCGCCGTCTCTACAAGTGTTTTTATCTATTTACTATTTCAGCGCAACTTCGGAGACTACGGTTTTTTCTAAGGGGGGAATTGCAGCCACCATTGTTGTAGTTGTGGATTCACTCCAACGCACTAACCAAGTGGGTTGTACTCCTAAAAAGATGATGAAAGCTGCCAAAATTAAAGCGGGGATTTTTTCAGACCACAGAACTTTGGGATAGTAGGCGAAGTTATCGAGTCTGCCAAAACAAGTGCGATTGAGGAGGATGAGAAAATAAACTGCGGTTAATCCACTAGCCACTATACACAAAATTGTTGGAATGGGGAAGGCAGAGAAACTACCTTGAAAGACGATAAATTCCGCGATGAATCCTGTTAAACCGGGAATACCTGCGCTAGCCATTCCGCTTAAAACTAGTAAGGCGCTAATTAGGGGTAAACCGCGTATGGGACTCATTAAACCATTGAGTTTATCTAACTCGCGAGTGCCAACTTTGGCTTCCACGACTCCCACCAAGTGGAAGAGAATTGCCAAGATGAGTCCGTGGCTGAACATTTGGGCGACTGCACCAACGAGTGCTAAGGGAGTACTAGCAGCACCAGCTAACAAAATATAGCCCATGTGACCGACGGAACTGTATGCTACCATGCGCTTGATATCTGTTTGAGCGATCGCAATTACTGCCCCATAAATAGCGCCGATTGCTCCCCAAATCGCTAGAGTCGGTGCAATAATACTCCAAGCATGAGGAAACATACCCAACCCAAATCGCAACAATCCATAAGTTCCCAGCTTTGCTAACACGCCACCGAGAAGAATGGCAATTGGTGCTGAAGCCTCAACGTAAGCATCGGGTAGCCAAGTATGGAAGGGAATTAAGGGAATTTTAATCCCAAAACCTAATACTATTCCTGCTAGTAAAAGGATTTGCTTTGTGGTTGAGAGGTTTTCTGTAGAGACTGCATCAAAAGCAAAATTGGTAGAACCACTAAGCCATACCATACCCAAGAATGTCGCCAGAATTAAGGCTCCTGAAACAGCAGTATAAATCAGGAATTTCATCCCAGCATAACCCCGTTTTGCCCCTCCCCAAATGGAAATTAGCAAATAGAAGGGGATTAATTCTAGTTCGTAAAATAGGAAAAATAGCAGCAAATTCTCTGCTAAAAAAGCACCTGCAACTCCTCCACTAACTAATAAAATCATGGAGTAGAATAGCCGGGGACGTTCAGTTTCTTGACTACTGCTGTAAATAGCAATCCAGGTGAGCAGGCTATTTAACACCAACATCAAGATAGAAAGCCCATCAACACCTATTTGATAGCTCAAACCAAGGGTTTCATTCCAGGGTAAATACTCTTTAAATTGCATTCCTGGATTGCTGATATCAAATTTTAACAAGATAAACAGGTTCCAGAACAGAACTATTCCCGAAAATATTAATGATATTAAACGAATGCGATGCTTAGGTATACTTCCAGGTAATATTGCTATGATAATAGCAACAAAAATTGGGAGCCAAATCAAGACACTTAACATGGGAATTTTGTCCTTTGTTCTTTGTCATTTATCATTTGTCATTTGTCATTTGTCCTTTGTCCTTTATGACTCAATACGCTTTAGTTAAGAGAATAGTAGGTTGGATTGAGTATAAGCGTTACCCAAGTAAAGTCCGATTGTGTAGGTTTACTTTTCTCCTTTAGAGACGCTACGCAATAGACAGCAAGCTAAGTTGTTCAATCCAAGATACATCAGTATAATTTTCAGGCTTAACTGAACTGTATTGCTTTATGACTTACTCTTAGCCAATGACTAATGACTAATGACAAAGGACAAAGGACAAAAAAGCTAACTTACTAGACTGATTTTTCCACTATCTAAATCGTAATAACCTCCGACTATTTTCAGTTTTTCTGCCTTGATTAACTCAGATAAAACTGTCGATGATTTCAATGTTTCAATTTGCGCCAAAATATTTGCTTTACAAGCATTTTCTAACTTATCTCCTGATTGATCTTTTGAGCTTTCTACACTTGGTTTAATTGCTTCAAGCAAACTTCCAATTCGCCCTGGCACTGAAGCACCTTTAATTGCCGCCTCTACCGCACCACATCTTTCATGTCCCACAACCATGATAACTTTAGTACCTAACACTAAGCTACCAAATTCTAAGCTACCAATTTGCTGTGTTGTGGCAATATTACCAGCTATCCGGCAGACAAATAAATCTCCAAGTCCTTGGTCAAAAACAATCTCTGAAGGAACCCGTGAATCTGCACAACCTAGAATAGAAGCAAAGGGCTTTTGACCTTTGGCAATTTCGACTAAACGTGATTTAGTTTGGTTAGGATTGCGCCGTCTTGCTTTAACAAACCGATCGTTTCCATCTAATAATTCTTGCAATACCTTGTCAGGTGTAAGATCATCTGGTGCTGATTTTGTTTCGACTGCAAGTAAGTTGGAACTAAGTCCGGCTGTCAATACACCTGTACCGATCGCACCTGCACCAAACTTCAATAAACCTCTTCTAGAAACATTGATTTGGGGATGTTGTCTGCTCATGAAATTCTCCTCACAATATCAAACTATTAACTTTTAGTAGGATAGTTACTGCTATCCAATTGTCGAGATTTGAAAAACCAAATTTAAAAACTGCATTCCCCAAAATTGCCAAGTTACCCACATTCCTAAAAGACTCACTCCTAGAAGAACAGTGAATGCATAAAATTGGGTTTGTCCAGAGGTGCTGTATTTCAGACCTTCGCCACCTAATAGCGAAAATAAACCAACGAAGTTAACAATGCCATCGACTACAAACCGATCAATCATATCGGCAAGTTGGGAAATTTTGGCAACTCCAAAAATAATGGTCATTTTATAGAGTTTAGGGGTGTAAAAGTCGTATGCAAACAAATCTTGCAAGCCTTTCCAAGGGAGGCGAATTGGTTTGGGAATATTGCTTAAATAAATCACGCCAGTGATGCTACAACCGAAAATACTCGACCAAATTAACAGCAGTGCAACATCTTTATTTAGGCTTACCCAATCTGGTAAAAGTGATAAGCTTTGCAACACCAAAGGAAGATGTAGACTGACACCAAGTAAAATCATGGTTGGCAAAATCATTGGCCAGTGAGCTTCAGGCGATCGCTGACTCATTTGTGTAGGTTTACCGCCGAAAATTAAAGCGAATTCTCTGGTTAAACTCACGGCTGTTAAAGCATTTACTGCAATAACTACTCCTACTAACCAAGGTTGAGTTTCCCATAACCCATCTGCTAGTTCCATCAGCGCCCAAAAGCTACCCAACGGTGGAAAACCAATTAATCCCAATGTCCCGACGATAAAAGCGATCGCAGAAATCGGGCGGCGCTTCCACAATCCGCCTAATTGAGTAACATCTTGGGTAATGCTATTCCAAATAATTCCCCCGGTACTCATTATCAACAAAGCTGCGGATATGGCATGGGTGAGTACTAATAATAGCGCCGCTTCGTATTGTTGCGCTCCCACAGCAATGAATACTAAACCCATGTATGCGCTGACAGAATAAGATTGACAGCGTTTAATATCGATTTGAGCGATCGCAATTAAAGAAGCACCCACAGCTGTCACCGCACCAATGGCAATCATCGCCGAAGAAGCTATGGGCGAGATGGTTAACACCGGTTGCAATTTAATCAGCACCCATGCACCACTAGCTACTACTACCGAGTTCCGCAAAATCGTACTGGGAACCGGGCCTTCCATCGCTTCATCTAGCCATAAATGCAGGGGAAATTGGGCACATTTACCCATAGGCCCAGCAATTAAAGCTAAACTTACCAGTGCCATAGTTGTCGGGTTGACGTTAGCAGTAGCCGCCCATTCGGCTAATTCTGTATAATTCCAAGTTCCAGCTAAAGGCCATAATGCCAACACGCCTATTAGCAAGAATAAGTCTCCCACCCGCTTGGTTAAGAAAGCGTCTCTTGCACCTGAAACTACCAAAGGCTGGCTAAACCATAAGCCGACTAGTAGATAGGTTCCCAGCGTCAAGACTTCCAGAATTACATAGCTGAAGAACAAGTTATTACACAAAGCAAGGGCACATAATCCCGCTTCAAATAATCCCAATAATGAATAGAAGCGTCCCCACCCCCAATCCATTTCCATGTAGCCGAGCGCATAAATTTGCGCCAGAAAGTTCATACCAGTAATCACCACCAAAGCGCTGATACTGACTGAGGATATATCCAAAGCAATAGTTAAATCTAAACCAGCCGTAGATAACCAAGGAATAAATACTTCTTGGGCTGGGTAATTCCAAGTTGCTTGTAAGGCGATCGCACTATGTACCAACGCCAAAAATGTCATCACCAAGTTTACATAACCTGCCGGTCTTGGCCCTGTTTTCCGAATGATCCCTGGCGACCAAGGTACGGCTAACAAACCACCTATTAAGGCATAGCACGGAACTAGCCAAACAGTCTCTAGTAGAAACTGAGCCATCAACTCACCTCTAAGATTTGGATCAAAAATTATGGGTTTTTAGTCAACTGGCGTTGATCCCAGTTAATCTAGCGACGATCTACGACGGACGACGCCTACGCAGAACATACAAATTTATGTTTATTTAATTTTGTTAGAAACAGCTTACCGTTATATCTGTCAAAATGGAATTAGTTAAATAAATAAATTTAGGATAATAACTCTAATTATTTCTTATATAATCAACTATTTCAACAAGAAATAATAGGTATTTATTCTTATCTATGTATCGAATCAGGGATGAATCAATAGTTATCATTAGTTTTATCAATTTATATAAATAACAAGAGACGCAATTGATTGCGTCTCTACAAATCGAATAAATGTAAATTATATTTTGGTGATTTTGTCAACCTGCCAGTGAGAGATAGTAATGGCAGGTGGGGAGTCAACTTGGCTGATGGGGGCGGGTTTCATGTCTCGGTAGTCCAGGAGTTGGACTACGATGAGGTAGGCGATCGCTAAAATGACCGAAATCGCACCTGTAAGAATAGCAATTAATTTCGAGCGTTCCATCAGTATTCCCTGTAATGCAAGTTGTTGTGCAGTGTGTATATCCACATTAATAGTTTAGACATACCACACACTTACCGATATACATCGCTCCGATGGGCTATCAGTAAAATAGTAATTAGTTGCTGTTCCTCATCCACTTTATAAACAACTCGCCAGACACCAACTCGATAGCGAAAAAGACCCGCGAAATCACCTTTGAGCCGCTTAATGTTTGGATGTTCGTAAGCATTCTCTCGCAGTTGGTCAAAGCAACGGTTTAGTCGTTGGGCTAGTGATGCATCTACTTCTTGATAAAACTTCTGTGCTTTGCGAGTCAGTACCAGTTCATACATGACGACGAATACTGTCAAATGACACCACTTCCCCAGCCTCAGCTTCCTGCATAGCTTCACGCAAAGCTTGCTCAAAACCAGGGACATTCAAAAGTTCCGCCGTCGCCTCATTTTCTTCTCTTTCTTCTAGATCGGCCAGAAAATCACTCACTACCCGCAGCCTTTCTGGAGACAGTCGCCGTAAACGCTTCTCAGCTTCCTGAAGAATAGTAACGTCATCTTGCTTTGATTCCATAGTTATTTCTATAGCTAATGTTTTTTACCGTCGATTTACTCCTTCCTTTATATGTTAAGGGCAGCTAGTCGTCAGACATCGCCCTAGAATTGGCGATCGCTAAAATCACCGAAATCGCACCTGTAAGAATGGCAATTATTTTCGAACGTTCCATTAGTATTTCCTGTAATGTAAGTTATTGTGCAGTGCCTATATCCACATTAATACTTGGACACACCACACACTTACCGATATACATCGCTTCGATGAGCTACTAGTAAAGCTGAAAGCGACATTGAGTTATTGCCATGACAACTAAACAAGCCATCTTTGACGCAATAGAACAACTGCCAGAGCAGCACCTAAAAGACGTGTTGCAGTATGTTCAAAAACTTGCAGGTACTCTATCACCAGCATCCAACCCACCCACGCAAAGCAGCAATTCCCTTGCAGATTTTATCGGTGCAGTATCTCACGGTTATCTAGCTGCCAACTTAGACGAAGAACCTAACCCCCAACCCCTTCCCTTGTAGGGAAGGGGAGCAAAAATCAAAGCCTCTCTCCTTTTAGGAGAGAAGAATGGAAGTGAGGTCAGAATATTAAGTCGCACATCGCATTTTAATATAAAAGTGCAATAAATGAGCCTTTGATGCTCGACGTTGACCTTCTGAGGCTCGACGTTGACCTTCTAAGGCTCAACGATGACCTTCTGAGGCTCGACGTTGACCTTCTGAGGCTCGACGTTGACCTTCTGAGGCTCAACATTGACCTTCTGAGGCTCAACATTGACCTTCTGAGGCTCGACGTTGACCTTCTGAGGCTCGAAGTTGCGCCTTTTATCCTCGAAGTTGCACCTTTTAAGCTCAACTAACAAATATATCTAACCATTCCTGAATGTACAGGGGTGAGCGTGTAGTAAAATTTGCTCACCTCCGTAAAGTGGAACATGGCTTTAGACAACTCCTGTCCAAATCTCCGAGGACGCAACTTCAAAGGACAAGACCTTGCGGGTGTCAACTTTAGCTATGCCGACATCCGAGGGGCAAACTTCACCAACGCCAACTTGACAGGGGCAAACTTCAGTCATGCCAAAGCTGGACTGCAACGACGTTGGGAAATAACTTACCTAGCCCTTATCTCATTGTTGTTTTTAGTACTCTCAGGATTTTTCTCATATCTAACTTATTATTTTTTGCCATTAACATTCCAAGCCTTTAGCTTAGAAAAGCAGATTACGGCCTTCACTACTTTAATCTTATTGATTGCCTTCTTTTTAAAAACGATTGTTCAAGGAGTAGAGGCTGGTTTACAAGCCTTCCCTTTCGCCTTTACTCTAACTGTAGCTGTGGCTGCCTTTGCCAAAGGCGGAATTATAGCTGTTTTTACCGGAGCCGCAGTTGGAGGCTTAACTATTGCAGTAGTTGTGATTGTAGCCGTAGCCTTTGCCGTAACCGTAGCAGCTTTTACTAAAACTGTAGCTGTAACCGGAGCAATAGTCGTAATTGTAGCCTTGACCTCAGCAGTGGCTGTATCCTTCGCCAGACCCACATCTGGCAAAATCCTAGTAGTAATCGCAATCATAAGTGGAGCCTTAGCTTTAACTTTTGCCGTAGCCTTATTTAGCATTTACATTGGTTGGCGAGCAATGAAAGGAGATGGAAAATACGCCTTGATTCGCAATATAGCTGTTACCTTTGCTGCAATAGAAGGTACAAGTTTTTGTGGCGCTAACTTGACTAATGCTAATTTCACCGCTGCGATGCTGAAAAGTACAGATTTCCGAAACACTATACTTGCTAATACTTGTTGGCATCAAGCCAAAATGCTTGACCGTGTTTGTCCTGGTTTGACTTATCTGCAAAACTCAGAAGTACGTCAATTGCTAGTTACAGGACAGGGACAGGACAAAAACTTTGATGGTCAAAGCCTACGAGGTATCAACTTAAAAGAAGCTAACCTAGCAGATGCTAGCTTTATCGGCGCTGACCTCAGTGAAGCTAATTTGCAAGATGCCGATTTGTCAAGAGCAAAGCTGAAGCAAACGCAACTAGACGGCACAGATTTAACAGGTGCAACACTCACCGGCGCGTATATTGAAGATTGGGGCATTACAAATACAACTAAATTGCATGGTGCGAGGTGTGAATATGTCTTCATGCGCTTACCCACCAAAGAAGATCCCGACCCCCTCCGCAAACCTGATAATAAACAAGAGGTATTCGAGGATGGAGACTTTGCCGACTTTATCAAACCAATTTTTGATACCCTCGACCTTTACCATAATCAAGGCGTTGACCCCCGTGCTGTTGCCATTGCTTTCAAAAACCTTGCCCAAAACCATCCAGAAGCTGAGTTAGAAATCGTGGCAATGGAGAAACGCGGCGATGATAAAATCTTGCTCAGAGCCAAAACCGCTGAAGGGAGTGATGAATCTCAACTGCGTGCAGAATATTTTGATGATTATAATCAACTCAAAGCTTTATCGCAGAGTCAGCAATTATTGCTGGTAGAAAAAGATAGTTATATTAGTGATTTAAAAAATATGATTACAACTGCACTTGGGCAGCCTAAATCTTATACACAAGGAAATACCATCATGTCAGATATCAGCGGCATTAATATTCAAGGTAGTAGTAATGTTAGCGGTATCGCTGGCAATAATTCTATTGCTAATCTGGGAACCATTAGCGGTAACGTGAGTATTGCCCTCAATCAGTTACCTGATGCAACCGATGCCGAGAAACCAGGAATCAAAGAATTATTGTCGCAGTTGCAAGATGCGATTGTACAATCCACATATTTGTCAGAAGAAGACAAAACCGAAGCGCTAGAACAGGTGAAGACTTTGGCGGAAGCGGGTAAAAATCCTCAAGAATCCACTAAGCAGAAGACGGCGAAAACTGCAATCACCATGTTGAAAGGAATATTTACCGGCTTACCTGCTGTTGCTTCGCTAGTTGAAGCGGGTAATAAATTATTGCCTGCGATTTCTAAACTATTCGGTTTGGGATAATTAAGGGACTGACAAATAAAAAAATACTCAACTACTTCTTGTGGGGTGGACATCTTGTCCGCCCTTTGCTATGGGCGGGCGAGACGCCCACCCCACAAGATTGGATAATTTATTTCTCTCCCTCTCCGACTCGGAGAGGGACGATTTTACGTAGTATCCCTCTTCTGTCACT
This sequence comes from Nostoc sp. DedQUE08, assembly GCF_034530895.1. NCBI lineage: Bacteria > Bacillati > Cyanobacteriota > Cyanophyceae > Nostocales > Nostocaceae > Nostoc > Nostoc sp. DedQUE08. Next base: position 37 of record NZ_JAVRCD010000099.1, on the reverse strand, counting down.
TTCCGAGTATTCTGAATAAAAGGATTAAAAGAAAAAA
>NZ_JAVRCD010000098.1:0-18123 GCF_034530895.1 Nostoc sp. DedQUE08 | reverse complement strand
CCCCAGTCCCTAGTCCCTACGATTAATTCAGAAATCAAATCAGATTGCTATATAAGTCCTAGTAATTCAAAATCCTTGTAGAGATGTAGCAATGCTACGTCTCTACATCTAGATTTGTAGCTCAATTCAGCAACGCTAATTTTGGATCGAGCGAGAAAATTTGTTAGTCGCAAATTTAACTAGGGAATACTTATGTTGATGAGGATGCAGATACATTAACTATTGGTACTAAGATGGCTTCAGTTTCTCTAACAAACTTTCCTGGTAACAGCCGCTCATTACTCAAAAAAAGAACGCTGTTATTTCGTTATTTAGCAGAAATCAATTTAATTTTTGGTATCTGGTATTTGCAATGGCGCGTCACCCATTCGATTAATTTTGATGCCCTCTGGATTTCTATTCCTTTGCTGATAGCCGAGATTTACAGTTATTTCGGTGGCGTCATGTTTGTAATTGGGTTGTGGCGACCTTTAGTCAGACAAATTAAGTCTCTCGACCAGATGACCCCACCTATACCCAGAGCCGACTGGCCAACAGTGGATGTATTTGTAACCTGCTACAATGAGCCGCCGGAAATTGTCGAAAAAACTGCCAAAGCTGCCTTAGCAATCGATTATCCGCCCATCAAGTTACGCGTTTATGTGCTGGATGATGGGAACTCGGCTGAGATGCGAGCGATGACAGAAAGATTGTGTATTGAAGATTTGCAGTCCCCACAATTACAGCTAGAAGCGGAACGGATTGATGCAGAACATGCTGGATTGTTAGAGCGTTTGAAGCAACTGGAAAATCTGACACCTAATACTCAAGCTGCCGAAGAATGGCTGCAAACATCATCAGAATCAGTGGTGAACCAGCCTGCGGTTGGATTTGTGCAAAGTTTGCGATCGCTGATTCTTTGGCTACCTTCGACTCATCAAAGTATTAGCGATTCTCTGACAAAGACGCTACGCGATCGCCTCATTATTGAACGGAAAGCTTTAGAAGAAGCTATTTATAAAAAAGAACTAGAACTAGTTGATCTGGCTCGTTTTCGTTACATTGCTCGTCCGAAGACGCCTGGTGTTGCACATCATGCCAAAGCAGGCAACATCAATTATGCAATTTTTTCTGGAGAAACGTCAGGAAATTTTATTGTTACTCTAGATGCTGACCACATTCCCAAGCGAAATTTTCTCAAGCGAGTTCTGCCTTATTTCTACACCTATAATCTTTTAAACGGAAAATACGACCAGAATCAAATTGCTTTTGTACAGACCCGCCAGGATTTTTACAATATTCCTCCAGGCGATCCTTTTGGACATCGAGCAAATTTATTTTATGGGCCACTTCAACAAGGCAAAGATGGCATGAATGCTGCGTTTTATACGGGTACAAATGCGATTCTCAGACGTGAGGCATTAGTTAGTGTAGGACTGCAAAATTTTGCTGATGATTTTGCTAAAGATGAAAAACGTTTAGATGAATTTGATTTAGTTGGTGGGGTATCGAGTAATAGCATTACGGAAGATATGAATACAGCCATGCGTCTGCATAGTGCTGGCTGGAAATCTATTTACCATAATGAACTTTTGGCAGAAGGTTTAGCACCAGACGATCTCAGTTCTACTCTAAAACAGCGGTTACGCTGGGCACAAGGAACTATCCAAGTGCTAGTGAGGGAAAATCCACTGACAAAATCAGGGCTAACGTTTTGGCAAAGGTTGCAATATTTCAAGACGATGTATAGTTATTTCTCTGGTTTTGCAACTTTGGTTTTTATTTCTTGTCCAATTATCTATTTTTTTACGGACATTGTTCCAGTTAGAAGCTACGGATCTGACTTTGCCATACACTTTTTCCCAGCTTTTATTATTAACCGTCTGACTTTCCTTACAGCTACTTGGGGCATTCCAGCTAGAGAAGTATGGCGTTCTGAACAATATGCGATCGCTTTATTCCCCTTATTAATCCAAGCTGTATGGAGTGTGTTCACAGGACAAAAACTCAATTTTCAAGTCACACCTAAGCAGCGACAATCCGGGATTTATCTCCGGCTTGTTTGGCCGCAGTTGGTTGTTTTTATCCTTACCATTTTGGGGATGTTATGGAGCCTTTACCAATTCGCTATTGGCCATTTAAATAATCCTGATGTTCACCTGCTCAATAGTGCATGGGCTATTTATAATTTATTACTTTTGTGGGCGATCGTCCGCGCATCTGTTTGGCAGCCTCCAAAAGAGGTTTAAACGGTAAGTATGAGGAGTGAGCAGAAGGAAGAATGACTAGTGACTTATAAATCCAGCCTAGAAAAAAACAGCTATGAACACTCATTCAGACTCAAAAAATTTTGGTCAGCGAACTGTCTTAACAATTTATGCTCATGCTGATGATGAAGTTCTACCTGCTGCTGGTACTCTCAGTCTGATGTCCAAAGCAGGATGGAATGTTCGTTGCTTAATTTTGACTGATGGTGGTCTTTCTAGTTCGCCTGTTAAGGGTACACGTCATCAAGAAGCAGATGCAGCTGGCAAAATCATCGGTGCAACTTACGAGTTTCATGCACTTGAGGAGTGCAATTTCTCCACACAAGTAGTGATTAAAGTTACTGAAGAAGCTCTTGGGCGTTGGCAACCGGATCTGATTATTACTCACGCACCACAACCTGAAAAATATGGGCATAGAGATCATGAAGTGTGTGCGATCGCAGTTTCTAATGTTGCTACCCGCAAAAATATACCCTTGTGGTATTCAGCACCACCTGTTTTTTTGCGAGGTTTTGAACCCAACTTTTTTGTGGATATCACCTCTGTAATTGAGGAAAAAGTTGCAGCGATCGGTTGTTATGAATCAGAGTTAAATAAAGCATTTATGCAACTTGATGCCATACTTGTTCTGTCTCGCTTCTGGGCACGTGAGTTAGGTCAAAAAGACGGCTATTTTGAAGCTTTTGAAATTTCTCGGCAATGGGTTGATGCTAGCTTTTTTATGGCAATCGCAAATAATAGTCATCAAAAAGTATTAAAACAAAACTAATTGTAGATTTTCTCTATTGCAGTTTGCCTTAATTCAATGCCAAAATATAACTACATAATAAGGTAACCAAACCATGAATTTGAGTGTGAAAGTCCTAGAAATATCGGGAATTTTAGATGGTATTAGAGGTAACGAACTACGTCGCGAAGTTAGCGGTATGCTGGCAAATGGCGCTGATATTTTGTTAATCGATATGAAAGAAGTAAAGTTTATTGATAGCTCTGGTTTAGGTGCTTTAGTATCAGCAATGCAAATGGTACGAGCTGCTAAAGCTAAACTATTTGTTTGTTCGATCAGCGATCAAGTCAGGATGTTATTTGAACTGACGAAAATGGATAGAATTTTTCAAACTTTTGCTGATAAAGATGACTTTTATCGTCAAGTATTAGCAACACAATAAGCTGTGAAGCAATCCAAATTTAAGTATGTATAGCTGACTATTTTAACCAAAGTTAACTTTTACTAAAGATAAGTCATCATCAAGATTATCTTGAGTACTTAAGGTGAGAATCTTTGTTAAGAGTTGATTGAGGTTGCAGGTATTTCCAGTAGATTTACTTAATAAGTCAATGAATGCATCGATTCCCCAAATTTTACCATCTGGCTGATTAATTTCATAAGCACCATCACTAAAAATGTATAAAGTGCTGTTTTCTTCAACCTGAAAAACAGCATCCTCAAATTTAACTTCAGGCAAAAAACCAATTGGTAAATCTAAAGAAGTTAGCTGTTTAACTTCAATATTGTTTGTGGAGGTATTAGATAACAGTAAAGCTGGGGGATGTCCGGCGTTGGCATAAACGAGTTGACGTTTCAGGCGGTGATAAACTCCATACCAGATTGTAAAGTATTTATCACCGTGCTTACTCATTTGGAAAGCATGATTGAGAGCTTTTAGGACTTCACTTGGTTGACAAAAGTTAGTGTTTGGTAGAGATTGCGATCGCAAAACATTCTGTACGGATACCGATAGGAGGGCAGAACCCACCCCATGACCAGATACATCTAACAAATAAATTGCCAAATGATCCTCGTCAATCCAATAATGGTCGAAGCAATCGCCTCCTAGCTGCGCTGAGGGAATAAACAGATTTTCTGTAGTTACTGCTCCTACAAGCGGTGAGGGTAAAAGCGATCGCACATAATCAGCGGCCTCAGCCAATTCTGCTTCCAAAATTTGCTTTTGAGTTTGCAAATCCTGATTTAGTGTCTCCAAAGCTTGCTTTTGACTTTGTAAATCCTGATTTAGCTGGTGTAACCTTAGTCCTGCTCTTACCCGTGCTTTCAATTCATTCATCTCTATTGGTTTGGAAATAAACTCATCTGCTCCAGCATCAAGTCCCCTAACTCTATCTTCCTCCTCTCCTCGAGCTGCTCCCCTAGCTGTCAGTAGAATAAAAAAAGTAGTTGCCAACTCTGGATCTGTTCTAATTCGACGGCACACTTCTAACCCATCTACCTGTGACATCATCCAATCACAGATAATCAGGGCAGGATGTAGTAGTTGTGCTTGGATAATTCCTTCTTCACCATTGCTAGCTACAGTAGTCTCATAACCCTGCCTTTGGAGTGTGCTTTTCAGTACTGCTCGCACTGTCGGGTCATCATCAATAACCAAAATTTTAAACATAAATTACAGTTTACTAAGTAAAATAATTGGTAAATAGTTGCTTTAATTTAAGTTATATGCAATTTGGTTTTTAATGTATAGTAAAAATACTCAAATTAAATAATCTAATTAACGAATATGATGATTTCACGATATTTTATTAGTTAAGAAGTGAATAATAAAATTTATCTCAAAGTCAACACAGACCTGACAGTTTCACCTCAAGTTTTGTCTTGGTTCGAGCAGATGAATCAACCACCTATTCTCGATAAAGAAATTTGGTGGCAATGTCAAACGCTGATGATGGAAGGCTTTACTAACATTGTCGAACATGCCCACAAAAACTTACCTATTGAAACTCCAATTGAGATGGAAGCTGTGCGGTTAGATGAATACATAGAAATTCGCATCTGGTCTCAAGGCGAACCATTTGACTTAGAACAGCAATTGCGCCAAACATCTGAATTTGAGGATAACAATCGAGAGCGCGGCCGGGGTTTAAAAATTATGTCCGCCATTGCCGACAAATTGAGTTATGAGCCGACAGTAGATAATCGTTACTGTTTATTTATTAGTAAATCTTATAAAAAATGTCTATGATTGCAGTAGGGAGATCGTGACTACTGACTGATGATTAAAAACTCTTGGATACGTTTAATAAAATCTTCTAACTCTACAATTAAGTTAATAGTACCTCGACGCTCTTGATTGCTCGCTAATTGTTCTAGTTTTTCTGCTGCCAGATACATAGTTGTAACTCCCATATTGGCACTAGAACCTTTAATTTGATGGACTTGGAGCGCTATTTGCTCAAAGTCATAATCTGCGATCGCTATTTTAATGACTTCTAGACGAGGTTGAATATCTTCAACAAATATTTGTAGTAGTTCTAATTCAAATTCTGGGTTATTTTCTGAAAGTTGATGCAATCGTTCCCAATCAATTGGGAGTTCAACTGAACCAACATTTGTTGTCGAAACTGTCTGCTTTGTGGCAGCTGTTTCTTTTGCCTTGAATATTACATTTCCCCAATACTCTAACGTCGCGGCCAAAGTTTCTTTCATCACCGGTTTGCTCAAATAGTCGTCCATTCCAGCATCTAAACACATTTGTTTGTCTTGTTTCATTGCATTAGCTGTCATTGCAATTACTACAGGACGACGACCACTAGCAAAGCTGCTTTCTTGCCAACGATGAATTTGTTTTGTGGTTTCTAAACCGTCGAGAATCGGCATTTGACAATCCATCAGAATTAAATCATAAGGAATCTTTTCTAATAGTTGCAACGCTTCTTTTCCATTATTAGCAACATCAGCACTATAGCCTATATTTTTGAGTTGCTTCAAGGCTATTTTCTGATTCACTAGATTATCTTCAGTTAAAAGAATTCTTAATTTATATAAATCAGGAGACGGGGAAGAAGGGGACGCAAAGACGCTCTTATGCGGAGATAATAAGAATAATTTCTGACTTTTGAGAGCCAGTTGCTCCATATGTGAAGACTCGATCGCTTTTGGGATCTCTTGTTGGGAGAAGACCACACTGGCTCCTGCTGACTCCTCTGGAATAACAGAAGCGGCAATCGTAAAGTAAAATGTACTACCTGCATTAAATTCACTTTCAACCCAAATTCTGCCACCCATTAACTCGCACAGTTGCTTACAGATAGCAAGACCTAAGCCAGTACCGCCATACTGTCGAGTAATGGAGGAGTTAACTTGACTGAAAGCTTTAAATAAACGCTCTAAGCGATCGCGTGGAATTCCAATGCCTGTATCTTTAATACTAAACTGAATTTCGTCAGGATTTGCAGCAGAAGAATGATTGATATCGCTATTATTGCGGATTATAACTGAAACTTCTATACTTCCAGTTTCGGTAAATTTAATCGCATTACTGATTAAATTAATCAAGACTTGGCGCAGTCTGGTGATATCTCCCACAATCATAGTAGGAAGTTGAGGACTATCTAAAAATGTGAGTTTTAAACCTTTTTCTCTAGCTGTAGGTGCAAGTAAATAAAAAGCCTCATGAATGCAATTTCGCAAAGCAAAAGGTTCCTCTTCGAGTTCTAAGTTACCCGATTGGATTTTGGAGAAGTCAAGGAAATCGTTAATAATTTTGAGTAAGGAATTTCCACTGGTGTAAATGGTTTCAACAAAATCTTGCTGTTCAGCAGTCAATTCAGTATATTGCAACAAACCGGCCATACCAATTACCGATGCGATCGGAGTCCGAACTTCATGGCTAATCATTGCTAAGAATTCCTGTTTAGCAAGTTCTGCCTGCTTTCGTTCAGTCATATCTCGCAAAATGTAAACATAACCTTGAAAATGTTCAATTTGTGTCTTGACAATTGAGGATGAAAAAGCTACGGGAATTGTTTTACCACTTTTGGTATAACAAACGGTTTCTACTTCTTTTACTAAAAAATTTATGTCTTGACTGTGAGATATATCAATATCATCAATTATCAATGGATATTTATTGGCTTCTTCAATAACTTTTGCGATCGGTTGACCGATGAGTTCTATTTCGTTGTATTGCAATAAGATTTGTGCGGCATAATTCATTTTTTTGATCTCGCCTGATAGCGTTGTCACTAACAAGGCATCCGCCATTGATGTCACAATTTGGTCAATGTATTGTTTAGAAGCCTTTAAGTTACGTAATAAAAGATTTGCTTCATTTGCACCTTGAAATAAAGATTGTTCAAGCACCATCCGTTCTGTCGCATCTTCGACAACAATGGTTAGTCGATTCCTAGAATGGTCTTCTTGGAGATTATTAGTAATACAAATGTCAATATATAAAGGAGAAGATGTATCTTGCGATCGCATAATTCCTTTTAATTCAAAATTATCTTCTTCTCCCTGGAGAATTGCATCAAAAACATCTTCCAGTCCCTCTAATTCTGGAAACACAATCCGAACATCCTGACCTAGCTTTACTTCATTAGGAAGTTCGGCAAAATGATTTAATCCCAAAGACATCTCTAGAATTTTGAAGTTTTCATCAATTATCAAATATTCAATGCCACATACAGCTAATAGGTTTGTAAAAAATGAATTCATCTTAATTAAATTAAACGAGTGGCTAAAGCTTGAAATATTTTATCAACATTATTACCAGTTTTAGCTGAGGTTACATAAGTGTTTAATATATTAGCTTGATTAGTAAATTGATGCATTTCCCGAATTTTTTCTAAATATTCGGCTGCAATCATATCTGATTTGTTCAGTGCAACAACAATATAGCTGTTAGGATTAACAGCTAAAAAAGTTTGAATATGCTCTTGGATATGATTGAGGGTTTCTGCTTGTGTCACATCACCGACTATCACAGCACCTTTAGAACCTTGAAAATAATTTTTAGCAACTGCTTTAAACTTATTACTACCTTCAATATCCCAAATTATTAACTGTAAATTTGGTTCAACAAGTAGCTCTTGTTTTGAAACAGTAACCAATTTACGAGAGATTTTTACTCCTACAGTTGAAAGGTATTCATCACTAAACTGACACTCTACAAATTGCCGAATCAGACTAGTTTTACCAACACCAAAGTCACCAAATAAGCATACTTTTTTAGAGATTGTAGACATAATTTAAGGAAAGTAGAGAATGTTTTATCAAAATCATAACTACTATAAACTTAAAATTGCTTGTTTATCGCTTCTAGAGCGACACAACGACTTAACCACAAAGGTTGAGTTTCATCAATTCCTGGTGGTAAATTTGTCCTACCAATGACCTGTAGGCGAGATGGCTTGATGCCTAATTTAATCAGTGCTTGTTGTACAGCCTTTGCTCGCGCCAGTGCCAATTTTTGAGATTTGTTCGCGCCAGTACGGTCACTATAACCAATGATTTTTAAATGCTTATTTGGGTGCTGTTCTAGGAAAAACTTGACCTGTTGAACCTTGTACGCTAAATCTGCTCTCATTAAATTAGCTGAGTTGGGTTGAAAGTAAAATCGAACTTCAATCTGTGGGGGTTCTACTCGCACCGCACTAGACACAGATTTTACGCCGGGAATTTGCGCAAATGCATTCGCAATAATCTGAGCATCTGCAATTTGGTTGACAGTTCCTTCAACAGCTACTTTACCAGCGATATATTGAGAGGAAATTGCTATATCGTTAGTCTGATTTAAAACTGCTGTAACTCGTTTGACTTCAGCAGCAGCTAATACGGGATCTGCTGGTACTTCTACTAATAAAATTTGATTGTCAATCAACCAATTAGGAGAAGTGATTTTGACAGTTTGCTCGGCTTTCTGGCGAAGAAGTTGATTAGGTAATTGTCCTGTTAGTTTTATTTTGTTGTGTTCTACTTGTACAGTGAGCCGATATACGGCTAGTTCTGGAACAGAAGTTAGAGCCAACAAAGTTTGATTTTCAATGGAATGTATAAATGCACTACGGTATTGCCAAATACCCCAAGGAATGAAAATGGTACTTATAACTGTTAAGACTAATATTTGTAGTGGCGAGATTTTCGCTTTCTTTTTATCCTGAATATCTGAATTTTTTAGCTTTTCTAGAAGTGTATGAATTTCAATAGGAATTAAATCAGGATCGCCGTCAAATTTTTCAATTAGATTACCATAACTTTTAACAATTTTGCTGAAGGCTTGCCGCATTTTCCAAATAAAGTTTTTGCTTGGCTCTCCTCGTATAACAATCGCTAAATAACAGTATCCTGCAACTTCTAAAATTATTTTGGATGTTCCATATTCAATTGCATCTAATTCTGTTATGCTTCCAGATTGATTGATGCAATCATTGGCAAAGCTACGAATTGCTGTCAGCATTCCTGCTACCATTTCAGCCTCTAGCTGCTCTACATGAGAGTGCTGAATATCTGAGATAACTAAACCAGATGTTTTATGAATCAAGAAAATGGCTTGAATTGTAAATGGCAGAGCTTCTTTAAGAATTAATTCTGCTTCCGAAACTCCCTGTAGCTTGGCACGAATTTTACGTTTAACGCCTTCAATACTAAGGGTTTCTTCAACTTGTCGGTTAATGGCACGGATTGTCTCTCCCATATATTTGGCTATAGTACTACCAATAATTGGGTAGAGTGCATCCACGACAATATTCTGTTCAATTTCAATTTGCTTTTTTATAGCTCGTCCCATTGCCGGAGCGATCGCATCTGAAACTTCTTCTGGAGCTATAATAATTTGCTGGGAAATAGCTAGAGGAATTACAGGTGCGATCGCTGTACTCATACTAACTTTATTTTGTTCAGTGCGACTGCGGATAGTCTCATCAATGATCGGAGCGATTATTTGAACAATTTCCTCTCTTGACTCTGTAATCTTCAGCTTTAAAAGTTCAGAAATCCACGGTAGTAATAGATTTATTAACTCTTTAGGGTCATAAATTTGATGCTCTATTTTTGTTAATTTTTGTTCCAACTTATCGGTAATATTGTTTATTTCTGTTAGTTCATATCCGACTAATATCTCCCGTAATTTTTGCAATGCATCTTCTGAGTTGTCTAATTTTTCCTCAAATTCTGTAAATATTTCAATAGATTCTTCTAATTCTTCTTGATTAGTTTGTGAGTAATTAGATATATCTTGAGGAAAATTAAAATCCGATTCTAAATAAGCTTCACATACTTCTAATGTCACTGGAGGAAGTTGCAGCAATTCAATTTCTTCTGGAATATACTCATTACTATTATCAGTTTCTGATAGTAATAAAGGAGATTGCTCAGGGGATTCGATAATTTTGAGATCGATAAGCAAATGCAGCAAATTGTCAAGCTGCACAGCTGTTTCTGACTTCAACTCAACAGATTGAGAAACCGAATTTTCCACCTGAGTTATCCTTTTTAGAGTGCTGAGTTAGAGGTTGTGAGTTAGAGGTTATGAGTTTGGAGTCATTATCTCCTTCATATCTCTTTACTTTCTGACTTGATTATGAATTTAATTCTGCTGTACTGTTAGAGTGAGTTAACACTTACTTTTGATAACTTTGTAGTTTCTAAAAGCGGTACAGCAGTATATTCATCGCTGCGTTCATTGGCTGCTTCTCGCAATTTAGGAATAAATTCAGTTTCTTTCAGACGCATTCCCAAGGCAAACAAAGTTTCAGCCATATCGTCTTTAGAAACTTTCGTGTCTGTCAGCTGTGAGAAGCGCCGATCTATTTCTTCTAAAATCAGATCCCGTAATGCCGTAACATCATCTTGTAATTGGACTTTAGTTTGAAAGATTTCATCTCGAATCGAGGTAGTTTGGCTATCTAAGGTTTCATCAAGCGACTGAACGCTGCTAGAGAACTTTTTATTAAGTCTATCAACCTGTTGCCGTAAGTCAAGAGTTTCTTCTTGAGTTGCGAGGTTCAGTGATTTCAGCTTTTTATCCAGCGACTCAAATCCCGCTTTTAGTTCGGCCGAAAAGTTAGACTTGAGTTGCTCAACATGCAATCGTGTCTGTTGTTGCAGGAGAGATACATCTGACTCCAGCTTGCTAAATCGATTTTCGTACTCTCTTAGCTGGGTTCCAAGAATAATATCGCGGATCTGATCGATATTACCAAGTCTTTCTCGTACATCGTCTCTACTCATCTGACTCATTAGGAAAACCTCACTTTTTGGGAATCAATTGGGAATAATAGATAGATGATGTATTTAACTGATATTTAGGCTAAAAATTCTTAGCTTATGATGCAGCTAACTCACCGAATATACTTTGTTATTATTCCCAATCGGTTAGAATTTCTATCTTTAAAATAGAAAATTAATAATGAGGAATGTAAAATAAGTATTTTTCATAAGTTACTCAGAAAAAGCGATCCAGTGAATTTATTAAGAAATATTATTATTTAAGGTTGTGGCGTTACTATCTTGACAATTCAAAAAATCTTGGATGCGTTTAATAAAGTCTTCTAACTCTACGATTAAGTTACTAGAACCTCGACGCTCTTGGTTATGAGCTAGTTGTTCTAGTTTTTCTGCTGCCAGATGCATGATTGTAATTCCCATATTGGCACTAGAACCTTTAATTTGATGACCTTGGAGTATTATTTGCTCAAAGTCATGAGCTGCGATCGCTATTTTAATTAACTCTAGACGGGGTTGAATATCCTCAACAAATATTTGCAGTAGTTCCAATTCAAATTCTGGGTTGTTTTCTGAGAGTTGGTGCAAACGTTCCCAATCAATTGGGAGGTTAACTGCACCGACATCTGTTGTCGAAACTGTTTGTTCTATGGCAGTTGTTTCTTTTGCCTCGAATATCACATTTCCCCAACGCTCTAGTGCTGCCGCCAATTTTTCTTTGATTACTGGCTTGCTCAAATAGTCATCCATTCCGGCATCTAGACACATTTGTTGGTCTTGTCTCATGGCATTAGCTGTCATTGCAATTACCACAGGACGATAACCACTAGCAAAGCTGTTTTCTTGCCAACGATGGATTTCTTTTGTGGTTTCTAAACCATCGAGAACTGGCATTTGGCAATCCATCAGAATTAAATCGTAGGGAATTTTTTCTAATAGTTGCAAAACTTCTTTCCCATTACCAGCAACATCAGCACTATAACCCAGACTTTGAAGTTGTTTCAAAGCAACTTTCTGATTCACCAAATTATCTTCAGCTAAGAGAATTCTTAATTTGTGGTAGTTAGGAGAATAATAGTTGCGGTTGTTTTCAGAATTTTTAAGTTTGAAATCCTGAATTATGACTTCTGTCTCCTCTTCTGGCTGCGTTCCTAAAATAGTCATCATGGTATCGAGGAGTCGGGACGGCTTAATCGGTTTGACTAAATAAGCCGCAAATCCTATTTTTAGCGCTCGTTGGATTTCATCGCGTTGATTAGTAGAGGTAAGCATAATTAAAGGTAGCCCAGCGATCGCTGAATTTGCTTTAATTTGTTCTCCTAAAGTCATGCCATCTATTTTTGGCATCTGCATATCAATCACAGCTATGTCATAGAAATTTTTTTGCTTGGCGGCTTCTTGAATAGCTTTGAGGGCAGTAGTAGCCGAGGCTGCTTGATCCACCAGCATTCCCCAACGAGTAGCTTGATGGTAGATAATTTTGCGATTAGTAGCATTATCATCCACCACTAACAAGCGGCGATTGAGCAAAAGTTCGCGTTCGCCTTCTAAAGAAATAGGGTCGAGTTGCTTGGCGAGAGTTACTTCAAACCAAAACTTAGATCCTTTCCCCAAGCGACTTTCTACGCCCATTTCTCCTCCCATCAAGCTTACCAGTTGCTTACAGATGGCTAATCCCAAACCTGTACCGCCATATTTGCGGGTGGTGGAAGCATCTACTTGGGTAAATGGCTTAAAGAGTTTGGATTGATCTTCAGGGGTAATGCCAAGACCGGTATCTACGATCGCAAAATAGATAGTAGCTGTAGTCAAGGAAAGCGATCGCAATTCTGCTCGTAATACTACCTCACCCTTGCTGGTGAACTTGATTGCATTGCTAATCAGGTTCATGAGAATTTGTCGCAAGCGGCCGGCATCGCCTTGGAGGTGGGTGGGGACGTTGCTGTAAATTAATCCTGCAATTTCTAATCCCTTATCATGGGCTGAGGGAGCCAATAATTCCAATACTTCTTCTACACAGGTAGATAAGTCAAAATCTAGAGTTTCTAGTGCCATTTCCCCAGCCTCTAGTTTGGAAAGATCCAAAATTTCGTTGATTAGGCTTAAGAGAGCATCGCCACTAATACGAATTGTCTCCATAAAATCTCGCTGCTCGGAATTTAGGGGAGTTTCTAACATTAAGCTTGTCATCCCCAGGACAGCATTCATGGGAGTCCGAATTTCATGACTCATGTTGGCCAAAAAGGCACTTTTGGTTTGAGAGGCTAATTCAGCTTGGTGACGAGCAATTTCGAGTTCTCGTCGTTGTTGAGTTTCTGCATCTAACATTTGGGCTTGGGCTAAGGCAATACCTACTTGATCGGCTATTTGGCGTAAAAGATGAGTTTCAAAGCTAGACCATTGGCGGGAACTGCCGCACTGATGGACAATCAGCAAACCGCAGAGTTCTTCTTTGACAAGAATGGGTATGACTAAATTACACTGGACTCCAAATTGTTGCAGTAATTCGAGATGATTTTTTTGGACTTCAGCTATATCCAAGTCAGCAAGTCCCAGATTCGGTTTTTGACGGTACTGTTGTAGATAGTACTGCTGGATGTATTCGGCTTGAAAGTAAGCATTGACTAGCTGTTTCTCTTTAATTGCTAGCCAGCCAGAAATTACTGCCTCAACCACGGTAGCTCCAGAGCCATCAGCCAAAGGCTGATAAATCAAAACTCGATCGCTATGGAGAATTTTTTGAACCTCGGTGACAGTAATTTGGAGAATTTCTTTGATTTGCAAAGACTGACGAATTTTGAGGGTAATTTCAGTAAATAGTTGCGATCGCAAGTTTTGGCGTTGGAGTTGTTCTTCTGCCTGCTTGCGCTCAATAAACTGCCCTACTTGCTCGCCAATCAAATTCATGACTTTTGCCAAATCTGGGTCAGCTTGCTGGATTTTATGGCTAAAGCAGGTAATCACACCGATGATTTTTTTACCACTACAGATCGGAAAACCGAAAGCTCCGTGCAGTTCTGCTTCGGCAGCGATTTGAGAGCGGATAAAATTCCGATCTTTAACGACATCAGCGATCCAAACAGGTTCAAGACTAGCCCAGACACGGCCAGGCAGCCCAATTCCTGGTGCAAATGTAATCAGCCGACTGAGGATGTCAAACTCTTGCATCTCAAAGGAGATTTTATACCATGAATTTAGCAAAGACAGTAGATTTGCTCGCCCATCTACTATCCAAAATTCACTAAAATCCCATCCCAAACTTTCGCAAATTCCTTGCAAGATTTGGGGCATGGCTTCGTTGATTGTGGCTGACTCTGCTAAGATCCGGGTTGTAACATACTCTGCTTTCAAATGCTGTTCAGTTCGTTGGCGTAAGCGAAGTTCTTCAAAGACATCGCTGATGTCAATACCTGTAGCAACAATGTATTCAACGTGCCCCTCATAGTCTTTCAAGGTAGTGTTAGTCCAAGAAATGAGCCGCCGGCTGCCATCCTTAGTTACCCAATAGTTTTCGTATTCTTTGGGCGCTTCACCAGATCGCAACTGCTCAAAAACTGCTTTCACCAGCTCTACCTGTTCGGGAAGTAGAAATAGGTTCCAGAAATGCCTTCCTTTCACCTCATCAAATGAGTAACCAGTAATTTGTTCGCAAGCTTGATTGAAGCGAACGATTTGCCCTTTCGTGTCAAGAACTATTACTAAAGCGCTGGTTGTATTCAGGACTGCTGAGATAAAGTTGCGCTCTTGATTCAGTGTTTCCTCTGTTAATTTCCGCTCTTTTCCTTCACGGTAAATAAAGTAGTAGACTATAGCCAGAATCAAAAAACTTAGACAAATTGCGATCGCCAGTGTCAAAACTGTGTTGTTAGCACTGGCTTTTGCAGCTTGTGACTGTTGTTGAAGCAACCTTCTATCCTGATTTTCTATCTCATGAACGATCTTGCGGATATCATCCATGAGATGTTTTCCTTGATTTGTCTGGATTACCTGCAACGCCGCCTCAAATCCCTGATTTTGACGCAGGTATATAGTCTGCTTAAGTATGGTAAGTTTTGCAGCTATCAGAGATTCAAGAGTTGCGAACTGCTTTTGTTGGTTAGGTTGATCTGCAATTAAATCCTTCAGTTTTACAATTTTGTGATCGATGTTTCCAATTACTGCTTGATAAGGTTCTAGATAACTTTCTTGTCCAGTGAGGATGTAACCGCGTTGTCCAGTCTCAGCATCTTTCATCTCAGACAGTAATTCTTCTAGTTGATTGATTTTCTCTTGGGTTATTTGTACTTGCTTATTCGTATCAATCAATATATGTGTGTTTTGATAAGAAA
This sequence comes from Nostoc sp. DedQUE08, assembly GCF_034530895.1. NCBI lineage: Bacteria > Bacillati > Cyanobacteriota > Cyanophyceae > Nostocales > Nostocaceae > Nostoc > Nostoc sp. DedQUE08. The sequence continues at coordinate 2,590 of NZ_JAVRCD010000098.1, read as the reverse complement.
TCACGCCAATCAAAACTAAAACTGCCGATGCTAACCCAAACCCTCCAGCTATCCTTTGAAAAAATTGTTTGCGTGTCTTCTGGGACTGTTTGCGTGTATCACTTGCCAATACCAAACTTGCTAAATTGCGGCGCATTTCTAATTGCTTAATTACCTGGCGACCAATAATTCGTAATGCTTCAACTTGTTCTGGAGAGAGGTTTCTTGGTACACGATCGATTACACAAAGTGTTCCTAGTGCATATCCTTCAGGGTTAGTTAGCGGTACTCCAGCATAAAACCGAATATTTGGGTCAGAGGTGACAAGGGGGTTTGTTGCAAACCTTTCGTCAGCTGTTGCATTAGGTACAACAAAAACTTCAGGTTGCAGAATAGCATGGGCGCAGAATGCCAAATCACGGGGTGTTTGTAGGGCATCCAAACCGACTTTTGACTTGAACCACTGACGATTAGTATCAATTAAGCTGATTAAGGCAATGGGAGTTCCACAAATATATGAGGCTAAACGGGTGAGGTCGTCAAAGGCTGCTTCCGAAGGAGTGTCGAGTATTTTATACTGCAAAAGAGATTCAATTCGCTGTGTTTCGTTATCAGGTAATGGTGCTTTCATTCTCCAGCCTTATACCATTTTGGATTTTAAAAACAGAATTCAGAATGATGAATTCAGAATCCAGGAGTTAGAAATTAGAAGTTAGAAATTAGAAGTTAGAATTAAAAATACTTTAATAGTCAAAGTTTGTAACTTTCAAAAAATCAAAAAATCAAAAATATATAGAGCTTGATTCTATATTCATTCTGAATTATGACTCCTGAATTCTGACTCCTGAATTCTTTTTTGTTAAAATTTGACCCGCAACTGTCCTGTGAAGGAATTACCACCGTAGGCGCTTCCACCGGTTTCTTGATTGCGGACATTACTAAAGCTATAGCCCAAGTCTGCTTCTATACTGGGCGACAGTTTTACCGTACAGCGCGTTTGATAGGTATTGGCGTTGTCAAATTCTCCTTTAAGTCGCTGCCGTCCTAAATTGGCAGCGAGGCGACAGCGTAAGAAATTAGCAATATCTCCTTCCCAAGCTACCTCACCGTTGTAAACTAGGAAATCTGGTGGAGAAAAATAACCGCTTGTGCGTTCTAAATCGCGATCGTAACTCCAAGTAAATAAGTTAGCTGCCAAAGAAAATTGTCCGAACTTGCGCTCTAACCTACTAAAAGATTGCACCTCGGAATTACCATCGTTATAATTACCCAAACGCAATGACGAAAACAAGCTGGTATTACGGTCAATCTGCCAGTATAAATCAGGGCCAAATCGCCAAGCAGTAATTTGATTGTCTAAAGTTCGAGCGTTAGATTTATAAGGCCCTTGTTCTAAATTACCTGATATTATTGCTGCCGATAGCAATCGACCTGATGACGAAACTCGCGGCGACGAAATGGGAGCATCCACTTTAACATTGAGATTGATCGCTGTGGGTAAACGATTGAACACATCGACTCCGGCTGCTGTTTGTAGAGTTAGTTGTCCAATTTTTCCTTGCCATCCAACTTGCAAAGGAAAATTGGTAATTGATTCAACACCGCGTTGCTCAAAGAAGTTAAAACCTGTCTTGAAAAATATTTTATTGCCATTTCTCAATCGAAACTGAGCTGTTGGTTCTAGGAAAAAATTTGTTTGGCCAAAGTTGTCTGTCTCATAGTGATAGTCTGTATCAATACTTTCCAAAACTGCATCCGGCGTTTTTGCTTCAGTGGCAGTTGTTGGCGGACTAGAATTCTGCTGCGGTGGTTCGGGTAGCGATCGCGGACTAGAATTCTGCTGCGGTGGTTCGGGTAGCGATCGCGGGCTAGAATTTTGCTGCGGTGGTTCGGGTAGCGATGGTGGTAATCGCAAATCAGGATTGAAGTTTTCCGGTGCCGCCAGCAAAATAGGTGTTGGTTTTAATCGATAGGGGAGTGGTTTTGAGTATTGTGCTGACTCAGAATTTACTGTGGTGACTTGCTCAGTCAATCCTAAAGGTGATTTCCAGGTCTGATGTGCTTGGGCTGCTTGTAATTTAGCTTCTGATAATATCCAAATACCTACGCTACAGATTACTCCTAATTGAATCTGTAGGCATCCCAAAAGAAATACAGCGTACAAACTATATCGAGAAACAAAGAGATAAGGTCTTAAACTATATACCATCGGTTAATACTATATTTGTAAATGCAAAACTTGCTGCCAAATAGTTTTCTGGCTGCTAGCTGATGTATTCGGGCTGGAATTATGATGCCCATAATCGATGCTTGTTAAGACATAGGAAAGGCAAAAAGCGTAAAGGCATTAATTTGGCGGGATATAGAAGTTCCCAGGTGCATAAAGTACATATCAAAACCCCACCCCCAACGCCTCTCCTTGATGAAAAGAGGGGTTGGGGGTGAGGTTAAGCTGTAGCTGATTCTGATTAGGAAACGCTAGACATCTTGCAAAATTTACTTTTGCAAGATGTTGGGGAAAGATTAAAGGGAAAGGGAAAATTCCATCCTTTCCCCTTTAGCTCGACTTTATCCATTTTTAATTCAATCAAGCAGCGTAAACAGCAATATC
>NZ_JAVRCD010000097.1:0-18288 GCF_034530895.1 Nostoc sp. DedQUE08 | reverse complement strand
GATGCCCTTTGAATTCTTGTAGCAGTTGCCCGTTGAGCGTCCACAACCGCGCTGTCCCGTTTAGTGATGCCGTGGCGATGGTTTTGCCGTCTGGGCTGAAACTCACACTAGAGACATATCCTTGATCCCCTTTAAATTCTTGTAGTAGTTGCCCGTTGAGCGTCCACAACCGCGCTGTCCCGTCTTGTAATGCCGTGGCGATGGTTTTGCCGTCCGGGCTGAAACTCACACCCCAGACTGTGCCTTGATGCCCTTTGAATTCTTGTAGTAGTTGCCCGTTGAGCGTCCACAACCGCGCTGTCTTGTCATCTGATGCCGTGGCGATGGTTTTACCGTCCGGGCTGAAACTCACACTTCAGACTGTGCCTTGATGCCCTTTGAATTCTTGTAGCAGTTGCCCGTTGAGCGTCCACAACCGCGCTGTGTTGTCTAATGATGCCGTAGCGATGGTTTTGCCGTCCGGGCTGAAACTCACACTTAAGACCGAGCCTTGATGCCCTTTGAATTCTTGCAGCAGTTGCCCGTCGAGCGTCCACAACCGCGCTGTGTTGTCTAATGATGCCGTGGCGATGGTTTTGCCGTCTGGGCTGAAACTCACACTTGAGACACCGCCTTGATGCCCTTTGAATTCTTGCAGCAGTTGCCCTTGCAGGTTCCACAACCGCGCTGTGTTGTCTAATGATGCCGTGGCAATGGTTTTGCCGTCTGGGCTGAAACTCACACTTGAGACACCGCTTTGATGCCCTTTGAATTCTTGCAGCAGTTGCCCTTGCAGGTTCCACAACCGCGCTGTCTTGTCTGATGATGCCGTGGCAATGGTTTTGCCGTCCGGGCTGAAACTCACACCCCAGGCACCACCTCGATGCCCTTTGAATTCTTGTAGCAGTTGCCCTTGCAGGTTCCACAACCGCGCTGTCCCGTTTAGTGATGCCGTGGCAATGGTTTTGCCGTCCGGGCTGAAACTCACACTATAGACCCAATCTTGATGCCCTTTGAATTCTTGTAGCAGTTGCCCTTGCAGGTTCCACAACCGCGCTGTCCCGTTTAGTGATGCCGTGGCGATGGTTTTGCCGTCCGGGCTGAAACTCACACTTAAGACCCAATCTTGATGCCCTTGAAACTGGTTACGTTCTTTAATTTTATTGAGAATACTATCCAAAGTAAAAATAGGGCTGATAGCTGGATATTTTTCTAAAGGGCGACCATCTTTTACCAAAGTTTTTAACTCTTTCCCACTCTGCATTGCTGCCACCAGCGATTCTAACTCGCCGGCATACTCAAACTGTCTTAAAGCGTTAACACCTGCCCGTTCTAGCTGTGTTCCTTGTTGCGCTTCTTTTTGTGCCGTTTCTGCTTGCTGCGCTTTAAAACCCGCGTAACCAGACCCTATACCTGCGACTACTAATAAAGCTACAGATAAACCAGAACTGATTGCCAACCTCTTGCGCCCTTGCTGAATTTGCTTGTCAGCTTCGCGTTTAGCATCAGCTAATATTTGTCTTGCTTTTTGTTCGCGTTTTAGTTCTTCTTCAGTTAGTTTCTGTTGCTCACGTACTTTTGCCAACTCTGCTAACAACTCACTTCCCTGTTGCTTACGAATAAAAGCCACTAGATAATCATGTACCAGTTGATAACGGTCAGCAGGCGATTCTGGTAACAGCAATACTAACCTTGATGCCACAAAAATCTCTAACACCAAATCTAATTTATCAACTTCTGCTGTTAAATCTGCGACTAACTCAGCACGAGTCTTCAGGGGACGAGTACCATTTTCATCTGTGAGTAAATATAAAACCAGTTGTGCAACACATTCATTTTCCGCGCCACAATCTTGAATAACTTCTTCTAAAAATTGCTCAACCAGTTTTTCTTTCGTACCAAACTGACGATACTTTTCTAGAGTTGTAATTTTCTCAGTTTGCAATTGCGTCCCCACAATTTGCAACTCAATTGGACGTACCTCCCCCAAATCACCTGCTAAATCCCGCACTAATTGATCGATGAGCGCAGGCTCAAGATAAAATTGAGAGCGTTCTGTTAAACTCTGCACAACAGCCTTCGCATCGGCTGGCGAAAAGTTACCCAAGTAATAGCGAATATTTTTATCGAGAATATTATTATTAATTGCAGTTAAAGTAAACAGACGTTCTAATTCTAATAAATAATGTAAATAATCTTCCCGCAAAGACAGAATTACCTTGACAAAAGGAATATCTAGACAAACTCGCAAAAACTCATAAAATGCTCGTCGTTGACTTTGGTCTGGATAAACAAAGAAAAACTCTTCAAACTGGTCAAACATTAAAACTGTCAATAAATTCCGGTCAGCATTTCTTCGTAATTGTTCTAAAATAGCTGCTGAAGAATCAAGATTAACAGATAATTGATTTCCTCTGACTTCCTCAAAAGCTTTAGCCAAACTCTGCCCCAACATCCCCACCCAATCTGTATAAACTCGCAACAAAAGCGGTAAAGCATCTCGTTCGCCAATTGCTTGCTGTTGCAACGCCGGGATTAATCCACCTTGCAAAATTGAACTTTTACCCACTCCTGACTGACCATGAATTACAGTCAATTTATGCTCAGTCCCGCCAATTCTTTCTCGCAACCGCTTCACATCTTGTCCCCGACCAGAAGCAGCAATTTCTTCAGCAATTGTTTCAGAATTTTCTACTTGCAATGCAGAACTAATTGCCTGTCGCTGCGGATTGAGATAAGATGCACCAACAAAGGCGCGGAAACCATACTGTTGTTCAATTTGTAACTGCTCTTGCTTAATATAAAAAGCTTTGAGATATTCACCTTGCTCAAAGTAGAGTGAGCGTAACCTTTCTAATATAGATATATATAATCGTGGGTTATACTGATGATTACTTTCAGCTTTTGCAGTTTTGAAACTATTAATTGCTACTGGAATTTCACCTAAACCCTGTTGAGATTTGGCTAAAATAAACCGATACAAGCCAAATTCATTTGATTGTAAATTAGGTATCTCAGCTAATATTTGCAATGCTTGCCCTGCGAGTTGATGAGCTTCATCCCAGCGTGACTGCTCTAAAGCTATTTCTGCCAAAAAGCCATAATCTTGAGCCAACTGCAACGGCGTGCCATAATTTTGATGTAGCGGCAAAGATTTTTCCACAAGGCTTTGTAACTCTGACCATACTTGTAAATGTCGTAGCACTTCACCCAGTTTAGTAATATGTTTTGCAACTAAATCAGAACGTTGTGCTTGTTCAAAAATATCAATAGCTTGCTGAAGGTAATTTCTCGACTCTTGCCAATAGCGTTGATTTTCTGTCTGATTTTTTTCGGCTTGGCGGTTATAAGCTGAAGCAATATTAACAAGTAATATACCTTGTCGCTCTAAATAATTACTTCGTCGCCAGAACTCCAAGCTTTGTTGATAATGCGCTAAAGCAGAATCTATCTGGTTATGTAGATAATCATTCAAGCCCAACAAAAACTCTAAACTTGCTTCAACTGCTGCTTCTAATACTTCTCCTCGATTTTGCAAATCTTTACGAGCGGTTTCTAATTCCCGGCACATTTGGGAATTAGGCGTTACCTCATCAGCAAAGATTTCATCAGTCTTTTGCTGGAGGAAGTTAACTAATTCATCCGTAGGGTTTTCAAATTCAATGATAGTTGCCCAATTCTCTAAATCAGTTGCTAATCGAATAAATTTTTGCAGAACTGAATCATTAACCCACAACAATATCGGAAACGGGAAGTTTTTTCTAAACTCCTCTCGTACTTGGTTCGCTGAAGTCAGAACTGTATCAATATTTTTAACTGACTCCAAACCAAAAACCATCAATGCAGGTGGCTGTTCATCTCCCAATTGTTCGCGTATATTTGTGTAAAGCGTTTTGACTGATGCAGGTAAAGTAATTTCGTGAATCTGTACAGGAGATAATTGGTGCAGCCGTTCTACCATTCGCTGACGTAAAGCAGCATAGTTACAGCGCAATATAATCAGCGAAAACTGCCCCTGAGAAAAGGTAATTGCTCTGACTAAAGTTTGTAATGAACTCTGATTATCAAAAGCTAAATTTTCCGGTTCTTGCTGATTACTCATAACATACAGCAGTTTTCTTTTGCATAAAGTATAAAATTATGGGTTTGGAAGCAGGAGGCAGGAGGTCACTGAGCGTAGTCGAAGTGGAGCAGGGGGCAGAAAGGGCGATTTTTGCTAGTTGTAAAAAGCTGTAGTTGTGAAAATGACAACTGACACGGCTCCCGCACTTGTCGATCTAGCTCCCGCACTTATTGATCTAGCTCCCGCACTTATTGATCTAGCTCCCGCACTTGTTGATCTAGCTCCCGCACTTGTTGATTTAGCTCCCGCACTTGTTGATTTAGCTCCCGCACTTGTTGATCTAGCTCCCGCACCTGACTTATCGCGGTATCTGGAAAACCTCACTTCTATTTCTCTCTTCCTTTAAGGCTACGGTGTACACACAAGTCTGAAATAGCTGAAAAACCCAAGGTTTTACCCCACCCTAACCCTCCCCTTATAAAGGGGAGGGAATTAGATTTCCGGCTTCCCCCCTTTGCAAGGGGGAATTGAGGGGGGTAATTCGACTTGTGTGTACACCGTAGCCCTTTATAAGGGGGGAGTAAGGGGGGTAATTGTTCATATACGCCGATTTATAACTTAAATTCCTTGGCTTCAGCCAAAATTGGATTGACATCAAACCAAGAACCATCTTCATTTCGGTATTCAAATACAAACATACTGCGGAGCAAAAGTTCGTATCTTTCATGACCTCTCAAGCTTTTCTTTTGCGCCACCTCACGCAGTACTTCCCATTCATCAGGCGTAATTGCCAAAGTTAGCTCGTTGCGGCGTTGTTTAATCACCCTATCCACGCACTCCCGCGACAAAGGCGGGTCTTCTTGCTGAAGACAGCGAAACAATAACATCAACAAGTTACGCAAATGACCGCCGCTAACTCGGCAAAGTCGCTCTAAAGTATCAGGACTATCAAAAACCTCAGTAATTAAATGCTGGCTTTGTTCCCAACTAACACCAGGAAAAGCCCTCGCCATCACCATCTGTTGCAGCAGCGTGATTCCTTGTGAGAATTGCAAACCATCTTGTAATTGCACAGGAACCATCGGCAAAACCTTGGGGTCTACGCCAAAGCGATTTGTTAATCTTCCTAAAGCGTTGGAAAAAATCAACACTAAGGGAATGGTATAAACAACATGACAATTTAGCTGGTTTAACTGTTCGCCCCGTTCCACAAAGAGATATTCTGGCTGATAATAACCCGAAGGCTTTAAAGAATTATCTACTCTGTCGAGATTATCTATAATTACCACCAGTCCTTTTTTACCTTGCTGCTTAAGTTTTTCTCTCGCAGGCTTGAGCAATTCTTTGTTGATTGATTCTAAAATGCCGTTGGTGCGCGGTTCTAAATATTGCCGTAACTGAGCGCGAAGTTTGGGACTATCTTTAGTTTTGGCAGTAATTTTGGCAATACCTACAGATAACTCTCCCCCAAGTTCTATCGGCGTTTGTAAAAATTCACCAAGTTCAGTAAACAGAGTTTGAAAGTATCCAGGCTTGAGGTTAATTTTGATTGCTTCTAGACTTTGACTAACCTCACGAGCTACTGCTAATAAAATATCTGTAACATCAATATCAGCCATATCCAAGCTTTGGCTAGACTCGAAATAAACCACGTGAAATCCCTGCTGTTCTAACTCTGCCTTTAGCCGCAGTAATTCAGTGGATTTGCCACAGCCGATATGTCCGGTAAACAATTGACAAGTGGGTTCTTCAGGTGAAAGGCGGGTGATAGTTCGCCCAAGTTCCTCAATAATTTTGGCACCACGCACTTTAGAGAAATCAATATAATATTGTCTATCCTCCGGTTTGCTCACAATCAGAGTTTTACTGGGGTTGCAAGCTTGAAAAAACCTGACTAAATCTAGTTTCATCACAAATTACCCGAAATCAGCTTGACGCTCTAGCCCATTTCAGTGATTATACAGACGATAAAGCGGCTATTTCGGAAAAAAGTCTTTAAGCTGGCTGATTAAGGGACTTCCAATAAAAAAATATCCCAATAGTAGGGGCACACAGCTGTGTATTGGTATCAAATTAATCCGAAATCCTTGGTGTAGACATAAGTCGAATTACCCCCCTTAATCCCCCCTTGTAAAGGGGGGAAACCGGAAAATCTAGTTCCCTCGCCTTCACAAGCTGAGATTCAAGTATGTTGCACCAATCTTACAGGAGAAACCGGAAAATCTAGTTCCCTCGCCTTTACAAGCTGAGATTCAAGTATGTTGCACCAATCTTACAGGGGAAATCGAAAATCTAGTTCCCTCCCCTTTACAAGGGGAGGGTTAGGGAGGGGTAAAACCTACGCCTAAACCCAAATGAGTAAAATATTTCAACTTGTATGTACACCGTAGAGTTAGGGAGGAGGGGAGCCAAAGCGCAGTTTTGGCTCTTTGGGGTTCTTTTACTTTAACTTCTCACCGCGAATCGAATAATCTAACAACTCCATCGGGTGAATAACTGAAATCTTCTTACCTTGCAACTGCAAATGTTTCGTAATTTGCAAAGTACACCCTGGGTTAGCAGAAGCAATTAACTCAGCACCAGTATTCAACAAATTTTGCACTTTTTGCCGACCCAATTCTTCAGACACTTCTGGTTGCAGCATATTATAAACTCCGGCACTGCCACAACATAAAGCTGCATCTATTGGTTCTCTCAACTTCACCCCTGGAATTTGTCGCAACACCTGACGCGGTTGGACGCTAATCTTTTGTCCGTGCAATAAATGACAAGCATCTTGATAAACTAAATTCAATGGTTGATCGGTCAACGGTGAAAGTTTCGCTGTTAAGCCAACAGTTGCCAAAAATTCTTGAGCATCTTTAACTTTAGCGGCAAAATCCTTTGCCTTTTCTCGATATTCTGGGTCATCTTCTAAAATATGACCGTATTCTTTTAAAGTATGACCGCAACCAGCAGCATTGATAATTACAAAATCTACATCTGTTTTGGCAAAACTATCAATCATCTGTCTTGCTAAAGCTTTCGCCTGTTCTGTTTGTCCTTGGTGTTCGGGAAGCGCCGCACAACAACCTTGAGATTTGGGAATCACAACTTCACAACCATTCGCTGTTAAAACGCGCACTGTCGCTTCATTTACAGGGGAGAAAAACAGTCGTTGGACGCAACCCAAAATTACCCCGACTCGATACCGCTTTTCACCTTTAGCAGGAATCACAGTAGGCAGATTATCTTGAAAAGATTTGAGAGTAATTTCTGGCAGAATTGATTCCATTGCTGCCAAACGGGGCGATATTTTATTCAGTAAACCCGTAGCCCGAAATAACTTAGGAAATCCTAACTTTTGATAAACTAACAACGGAACTAATAAAACCCGTAAAAGATTGGGATAAGGAAACAGAGAAAATATCAGTTGGCGAAAAAATCGATCTGGTAAACTGCGGGGATAATTTCGTTCAACTTGATGACGAGTTGCAGAAATTAACTTGTCATACTGCACGCCAGAAGGACAAGTACTCACACAAGCAAGACATCCTAAACAAGAATCAAAATGTTCTACTGTTGCGGTATTGAGAGCAATTTCACCCTCATTAATTGCATCCATTAAATAGACGCGTCCTCTAGGAGAATCCATCTCCTTACCCAGCACCCGATAACTAGGACAAGTCGAAAGACAAAATCCACAATGTACGCAACTATCAATTAACTTCGGATCGGGTGGATGACTCTCATCAAAGCCCTTCAAATTCTTTAAAGTAGCCGTATTATTAACAGAATTTTTTGAAACTTGCATATATTCTTTTCCCCTCTCTATCTCAGCGTTCTTTGTGTCTTAGCGGTTCGTTGCTTAAATTCCACCCACAAACCGGCCAGGACTTAAAATATTCTTACTATCAAACTGTTCCTTAATACGGCGCATCAACGGCAAAGCATTACCCGTATAACCCCAAACATCTATTTGTTCTTTAACCGCAACTGGTGCTGACAGAATTGTTAAAAAACCACTACTTGCTTGAGTGGCATTGTTTCCAGGAAAGCCTAAGCGATCGCGGATTTTCAAAACTTGATTTTTACTCTCTAATTGTAACAAACCTAAACCACTACTAATATGAATTAAACCCAACTCCAATTGAGTCAAAATCCCCACAGCAGCAGTAGGTAACACTCCTATTTTGCAGCTAATTACCGATTCTGTAGCAGTAGTATGTATTCGTTCTTGCAATCTCTGCCATAGATTAGCTTCATCACCATCGGTAAAAATTGCCCCATTTAACCCTAACTTTTGTCCAACTTCCAAAACTCGGTTTGATTGTTCCTTAACACTCTCACTAATACTTTGAAACCGAGCAATTAATCCCAGTCCTTCACCCAATCCTAAACTAGACACTAATTTAGTTGATAGCAAATCAGCCTGAACTGGTGTTAACGCCGAACCTCGAAGGATATTAGCCGCTTGAGATACAGCCTCAGCTTTCCCAGTTAGTACCACCGTCCCCGATGCCTCGGCTAGCGGATACAGGCGAAAAGTTAATTGACTAATAAAGCCTAATGTGCCATAAGACCCGGTAAGCAACTTCATCAAGTCATATCCAGCAACATTTTTTACTACTCTTCCCCCAGCTTTGGCGATTTCTCCATCAGCACGGACAAAGGTAATACCTAGTAACTGGTCGCGTACACTGCCATAACGTTGCCGCAGAGAACCTGTATCACCTGTAGCAACAATACCGCCAATGGTTGCTGACTCTGGTGCTGTCGGGTCAAGGGCGAGAAATTGCCGCGATTTTGCCAAAAGTGCTTGCAAATCAGAGAACTTCATCCCAGCTTCGACTGTGACAGTCAAATCGCCAACAGCGTGTTCAATCAGTTGGTTGATGCGTTCTGTACTAACTACAACATCAATGCTTTTTGCTAAACCACCCCAGCTAAGTTTACTGCCACTACCACAGGGAAGGACACGCCAGTTATTTGCGTGAGCCGTGGTAATGACTGCGGCTAGCTGTTCTTGGCTGCGGGGATAGACAATACAACTGGGTGAATTTCCAGAAGCTATAGCTTGTTGGATACGTTTTTGCTGACTGAGTTCGATATTTTCCCAAAGGCAAATAGCATTTTCTTCACCGACGATAGATGCAAGTTCAGAAGCGCAGACGCCTTGCGGCTTGTCGTTAGACATCGCTTTCATTAAGTTTATTTTTTTACGCCCTACTTCTAATTTACTGGCTAACCTGACCAAAAAAGCGCATTGCTATTAATATACGGTGGCTTTAATATGAAAAGCGATTCCTACGGCTGGTTGCGCCAACACAGGTGTAATTCAAATATATGAAAACTGCTGTAAGGTATTAGCCTTATCCAACCTATAATTTTGTGAATTTGTTGATAAAGTTTGAAATTTAAGTGGAGAAAGTAGTAGATGAGTAAATTTCACTCATCTACTACAGGTAGAGTTAGGAGACAATTTGCATATATACAAGATATTTTATAAAAAAAATAATAAATTATAGCAGTGTTAGTTGAATAGACTATAGAAGTTAGGAGATAAGTATGATCGAAGTCTATAAATAATTTTAATATTGCAAAAAAAGTGCAATTTATGAAAGTAAAGTTATGTGGCTCTGATTAACTTAAAAAAAAGTAACAGATGGGTAAAAGTTACCCCTCTGCTACAAGCAAACGGAGGTATAAACTTAATTATTTAATTGGCATGAACCAATTCTTGAGGCGCTGCGGCATCATATTCTACAGCTTTAACAAATTCCTTGAGAACGTCTTTGAGTCTTTGCTCAATTTCCTCATCTAACAGGACGCTGTTATCGGCTTGGCGTTGAATTTGTTTGTCTACCGCATAAATAGTAGCGAGGATATACCGCGCTCCTAATTCAGATAACACAGGTTTTAGGGCATATTCAATTGCCAATAAATGAGCGATCGTTCCACCCAAAGCAATTGGTAAGACTGGTTTACCTGTTAATGATTTTTGTGGCAGCAAATCTAGAAATGTTTTTAGCACTCCTGTGTAAGCAGCTTTGTAAATTGGGGTGGCAATAATCACACCATCTGCCTTTGCTAATAATTCTTTTGGCTGTTCTAAAGCAGGGCTATCGTAACGTCCAAAAACTAAATCTTCAGCAGGCAAATCCCGAACTGAAATAATATCTACATGCAAGCCTTCTTGCTGTAAAAGCTGGGCAGTGTATTCGACAACACCATAGGTTCTAGATGGGTGGGTTGGACTACCTGCGATCGCTAAAATATTTGTCATTCAATTAAACTCCTATGCATTAATCGGAATGGGGAATGGGAAATAACCAATGCCCAATACCCTAAACTTTACTAGGATATGGATGTGGCTTTCTCCTGATGTTGCTGCTTAGGGAAATCTTCATTTGCCACAATCTCGCCAAATGGACTTAAGACGTGTTGCTTCTCCACTGCGGGTAAATTATCTAATGGCAAATGGGGAAATAGAAGTTCTGCAACTCGATAAGCTTCCTCTAGGTGGGGATAGCCAGAGAGGATAAAGGATTCAATACCTAAATCTGCATATTCCAATATCCTAGCGGCTACAGTTTGGGGATCGCCTACTAAAGCTGTTCCCGCGCCACCCCGCACTAAACCGACTCCCGCCCACAGGTTCGGGCTGATCTCTAATGCCTCACGATTACCGTGGTGTAATTGAGTCATTCGCTGTTGTCCAACTGAATCCATTCGGGCATAAGCTTTTTGGGCTTTTGCGATCGCTTCGTCATCTACATATTTAATCAAATCATTCGCTGCATCCCAAGCTTCACTCTCGGTTTCGCGGACAATCACGTGTAAACGAATCCCAAACCGCAAAGTCCGGCCTTCTGATAAAGCAAGTCTGCGAACTGCTGCAATCTTCTCGGCTACTTGCGCCGGTGGTTCGCCCCAAGTTAGATAGACATCTACGTGCTTGGCAGCAATTTTTTGAGCCACAGGAGAGGAACCGCCAAACCACAAGGGCGGATATGGCTTTTGAACAGGTGGAAACAGCAGTTTCCCATCTTGGATATTAAGATAGTCGCCTTGGAGATTGACTTGTTCGCCACTAGCGATCGCTCGCCATACTGTCAAAAATTCATCTGTTAATTCATAGCGGCGATCGTGATCCAAATGCAAGCCATCTCCCGCCAATTCTACGGGATCGCCACCGGTCACGACATTAATCAGCAAGCGTCCCCCAGAGAGGCGATCGAAAGTCGCCGCCATCCGCGCCGCTACTCCAGGTGATACCAAGCCGGGACGAATCGCTACTAAAAAACGCATCTGTCGCGTCAGTGATACCAAGGTTGACGCTACAATCCAAGCATCTTCGCAAGAGCGGCCTGTAGGCAGCAATGCCCCTGTATAACCAAGGTCATCCACCGCTTGGGCTATCTGCCGCAGATAGGGAAAGCTTACTGCTCTTCCACCTGTAGCAGTTGCAAGGTAACGTCCGTCGCCGTGGGTTGGGATGAACCATAGTAGCTGCATGAATCCTGTCCTTTTAAACTACGGCAATTCGATAGAAATACCGTGCTTTATTTATAGTTTTAACAATATCACATATCCTACTTAATCAAGCAAGAAGTTTTTCGTAAAACTCCGGTATCTCTATCAGAACAATGTATATTAGGCGGTGTTCAATAAGCTAGCGATCGCAAAAATTGGAAATTGGGGATTGGGTATAGATAACAATCAATAGTTCTTCTTCCCCTGCCTCTGTCTCTAGGAAGAATACATCAATGGTAGCTTTGAGTATATTAGTTTACTTATTCCTAACCTTTTGTTAAATTAACCTTAATGTACTGAAAGCCTATTGATTTGCAGTGCTTAAGTTTTCAGCTACAAAAGTGGGTAGCCATCCAGCCCACACTGCCAATAGGTGCAAAATTCCGTTCTGTCTCTAGGAGAAATAAGGCAATGGGGCCGATGTTTATTGCTGCCAACGATTGGCCACATATAGCGTTTAGATTGTCTTTGGCGCTCCTGGTTGGTTGCTTGATTGGATTCAACCGTCAGCAAGGAGGTAGACCAGCAGGGATGAGAACATTTATGCTCGTGAGTATGGGGGCAGCATTATTTGTGATGATTCCTTTGCAGGTTGAAGGCGAGAGTCCCTATGCTGCTACCAATGCACTGAGTCGCACAATTCAAGGTGTAGCTACCGGAGTTGGATTTCTCGGAGCTGGATTGATTTTACAAGAGTCTCCGAGAAAATCTGCAACGCCAAAAGTAAAAGGTTTAACTACAGCCGCCTGTGTCTGGACGGCGGCTGGGTTGGGGGCTGCAATTGGTTGTGGTCTATGGCAAATGGGATTATTGGGAGGCTTACTGACTCTGATTACCCTAAGTGGCGTGAAGCGGCTCAATCGCACATTTGTATTTCTGACGAGTCAGGGTAAACAAAGTACTAATCAGGATCTAACAACCATTTCTGATGAAGATGATGATTGACTATCGTTATCCTCCAATTGAAAACTATACTTGTATTGTCCAAAATTAAGTCAAATCGATCGTATTGCCGCCTAGTATTTTATTGAAAAATAATTTGTTGTTTCAAAGCTTATTTTAATCAGTTTCTCAGGGCTAATTCAGAGCGATCGCTGATTATAGTCATTCATGTAGGGAATCCCGTACTGGAATTGATTGCTCAGTGAACCGGAAAATAGAAAATAATAGATATATGGACAAACGCTATTTTTTACAGGCTAGTGCAGTCATAGTCGGCACAGCACTGTTATCAAGGTATATCAATTGGGGGTCACAAGCAATGACAACTTCTCAAAGTGGATTTGAAGTTACCAAACCAGAGTCAGAATGGCGCACCATTTTAACGCCAGAACAGTTCAATGTATTGCGTAAACATGGAACTGAACGCCCTTACACCAGTCCATTGGATAAGAAATACGACAATGGTACTTATTATTGTGCCGCCTGCGAACAACCACTGTTTACATCTGATACCAAATTTAATAGTGGTACTGGCTGGCCTAGCTTCTTTAATCCAATTGAAGGTGCGATCGCCACAACTGTAGACAAGTCGTTGTTTATGACCAGAACTGAAGTGCATTGTAGTCGCTGTGGTGGTCATCTGGGTCATGTTTTTGATGATGGGCCTGCACCCACTGGCAAGCGCTACTGCATGAACGGTGTTTCGCTGAAATTTGAGCCTGTTTGATAAATTGCATCACCGATAGCGTAGCATTAGCGAGTCAAGACCTTCCTGTGTCGCTAACGCTGCACTATCGAGCGTCACAGCCCGTCCTAACATCGCACACACAACTTAAATACATCAGATTTTGATACTTGACCAAGAGTGAATAAATTTTTGACAATTACTTTTCCTATTCAGTCCTACTGGACGAAATATTGTCAATGTAAGGAAATGCAACTCTTGGTCTTCGCTAAAACTATTTACCTAAATCGTTCTATTTGCCTGGGTCTTTTTTCTCCTTTTTGTCTTTAGGATCTTTTTTAGGTTTTTTAGCTTCTTTATTACTTTTTCTTTCCTTCGACATCAGCGTTCTCCAACTAAGTGAATCAGTAAAAGCTTTCGCATTCTGCCGTCAGGAAATCAGGATATTACTTACCTGATATTCTTTTATGGTAAAAAAGAAAGTATCAGACAGAAATGCTACTAACTACCATGATACGGTGTTGTTTGATTTTCTTCTGACAGCCTTTTTGATCTATTTGAACTACATTCGCCTGTAGGGTAGCACAGCTAGCTGTGCTACCCTAATTATTTACAGCGTCGCTACCAGATCCTTTAAGCGATCGCGTCCATCCCGAAAGACGGGCCAACCATCCCCCACCAACACTGCTTCTACCCGACTCAGTTGAGCCAACCTGCGAATAGAAGCAACAGCCTCCTCTCGATTCAACAGCTTGTCATCTGGTAAAATTGTCAAGCTACCTGCTTTGCGTGCCCGTACTAAATCCCCTGTAATTAAAGTTGTCTCTTCTAGTAACAGAGCCAACTCACCGGGAGTTTTAGAACCATTGAGTTCAATTACTTCCAGTCCTGGGACAAATTCTTCACCATCAGATAGCCAGCGATCGCAAGGTATAGGAAAAGTGTCTTTTTCTGCGATCGGGCCAGCAATTTTAGCATAAGTTTGATCGGCAATTTCTTTACTTGCCCTGACATGCTCAGAATTCGTCAGCACAATCCAAACCACACCGCCGAGGGATTTTAGATGATTCCAATCATGGTTTGATAGGGCTACTGGGTCAATCAAGATGTTGCCATCTGGGCGAATCCAGGCAATCCCATTGAAATCAATATTTCTTGCCGGATTGAAATTAGACCAGCTATAAAGATCGGGACGGTGCAAAGATTTCATGATGATTCTGGATCAGTACTTCAATAATTGACTATTAATCTCAATAATTAAGTATATAGATAATAAGGGCATTGGGCATTGGGCATTGGTTATTATTCTGCTTCCCCCGCCTTCCCTGCCTCCTCTGCTCCCTTGCTTCTTCCTCTGGATCAAAAATTTGAGTATACTACGATAAATCTATCAATATTATGGTTTTATCTGGGCTACAGAATTCCCGGATAACGGCAATCCAAGATTAACGGAGGTATAGGGGTGAGTAAGATTGGGCGGCAAAAAATATCAGCGAAGGCAGAACAGTTTACAGAGTCGGTGATTCGAGAAATGACCAGGGTGGCACTGCAACACGATGCGGTGAATTTAGCGCAGGGGTTCCCTGATTTTCCTTGTCCTTTGGAGTTGAAACAGGCAGCATATCAGGCGATAGAGGCAGATGTTAATCAGTATGCCATTACTTGGGGCGATCGCCCATTTCGTCATGCGATCGCTAACAAAGTCCGTTGGTATCTCGGCTTAGATATCGATCCCGAAACCCAAATCACCGTCACCTGCGGTTCTACAGAAGCAATGGCATCTGTGATGCTGGCGACAGTCGATCCGGGTGACGAAGTAATTGTATTTGAGCCATATTATGAAAACTACGGCCCTGATGCGATTTTAGCTGGTGCTATACCCCGCTACGTGACACTGCATCCTCCCCATTGGACATTTGATGAAGCACAGTTGCGTCAAGCTTTCAATGCCAATACCAAAGCAATTATTATCAACACACCCCATAATCCCACAGGTAAAGTCTTTAGCCGTGAAGAACTCACCTTAATTGCTGAACTTTGTCAAAAATGGGATGTGTTAGCGTTCACTGATGAAATCTATGAACATATTCTCTATGACGGCACTCAACATATTGCCCTAGCGACTCTTCCTGGAATGGCAGAACGCACCGTTACTATTAACGGTTTGTCCAAAACTTATAGCGTCACTGGATGGCGAGTCGGTTACATTCTGGCAAACCCCGAATTGACAGGGGCGATTCGCAAAGTCCATGATTTTCTCACCGTTGGCGCACCTGCACCATTGCAACGAGCCGGAGTTGCCGCTATGCAACTGCCACCATCCTATTATGAAGAACTAGGCAAACTTTATCACCAGAAGCGAGACAGCATTTTACAAATTCTAGACCAAGTTGGCATTCCCTATTTCGTTCCTCAAGGAGCCTATTACGTTCTTGCAGATATTTCCAAATTTGGCTATAAAACAGATGTTGAATTCACTTACCATCTGATTAAAGATATCGGTGTCGCTGTAGTTCCCGGTTCCAGCTTTTTCAGCCAACCAGAAAAAGGACATTCATTGATCAGATTTTGTTTCAGCAAAAGACCTGAGACGTTACAAGCAGCGAGCGATCGCTTACTCAAATTGCAATCAAATCTATAACATACATTATATCTTATGTAAGTTGTGAAAATTACTTTTTTTGAGTAAATTTTCTTTTAAGTGCAGTTGAAATTACATTATGAATTACGAATTTTTTAAGACATATATTTTGAAATTAATATAAGTTAATAAAACTCTATTTAATATAAATTTACAAATGCTTTATTAAGGCATTCATTTATTAAAAATAATAACATTATTTTTAAATTAAATTTAACCCTAACTTTTGATCCCGATGTATATCTGACTTGCCAAATTAAACCCCACTTAGAAACGAGGCTTTTTAAGCCTTAATGTATAGCATTCCCCAGGAAAACAACACCAAAATAGTGTAGAATTTATTCAATTTTCCGGTAATTATATCGGGATAGTAGGCTTAAAAATTCTGCATTAAAAACCCCATTGACTCTTTAAAAGGATAAGACTAATGTGAAGAGTAGTCCTTTCAAGGACACTATTTATGCATCAAAAAATCAGGAGGTATTTCCGATGATGATGATGATGATGACTGAAACCATGACTCCAGATATGCAGACTTGCATGGATGTTTGTATGGACTGTCATAAAATGTGCATGGAAACCATGACTCATTGCATGAGCAAAGGTGGTCAGCACATGGATAAGAACATGATGAGCATGATGAGTATGATGCGCGATTGTTCTGAAATGTGCATGATGTGCATGAATATGATGATGAGCGGTTCTGAGTTCATGGAACGCACTTGTATGCTTTGTGCGGAAATGTGCGATCGCACTGCAATGGCGTGTGAGATGATGAGCGATGACGCGAAAATGATGGAATGTGCTGCCGCTTGCCGTAAGTGTGCAGAGTCTTGCAGAAGTATGCACATGATGCCTGCATAATTTCACAACAATCTAGCAGAAGTTTCTCTGCAACCTAATATTCAAGCGCTCAGGCTCTTTGGGTCTGGGCGCTTGAAGTAAAGACTTAACTAATCATAGACGCGGTTTTTAACTGCCGATTTGATCTTAATTTGACAATGAAATAGCTAACCAATACTCAAATTGACATGCACAATCATATCGTTGAAATCCTTGTCACCACCCTCTGCCAAATCCTCAAAGCCAAAGGTGTTTTTTTCTAACAGACGAATGTGATCTGTCTTGTCTGAGTTAGCGCCCAAAAATGCGAAGTAAACCGCTGGATTGTTATTAGCATCGACATCGAGAATGGCATCGGGTTTACCATTAACAATAATAAAGGGTGCAAACAGAGAATCAGGCTCGAGATTCCCGGAGTAACTTGCGCTACCTTGATTATTCACCATCAAGTCAATGCCTGCAACACGTCCACGTATAGCAGCTTCAGCATAACCAGCTTGCCCTACGAGAATATCTGCTGTACCATCGCCGTTGGTATCGATACCACCATTTTCATCAGCCACTTGATAGAAACCGACAAAATTGTCGTATTCAGCTTCTCTATTGACGGCAAAATCAGCTTTTACCTGTTGTGTCACACCACGTAAATCAAGGAGTTCTCTTTGATGCTTTCCTTGGGAAGCTCCACCCAAAGGCAAATCTTCATCTGTTGCCTGAATTGTTACCATCAAATCCTGGAATTCAGAACCGTTGCTAGCTTTCCAAGACAAGGAGAAGTTATTATTACCCAAGCTTGCGATTTTAACATTTGTCGGATCGGAAATCAGTACATCTGTAAAAGCAGCTTGTCCAGCCAAGATACTATCAGTAGTGCTATCGCGTACCAAGCAAAATCTTAGGTGTTGACCAGAATTAAATTCCTCCAAACTAGCTAAATTAGTATTAAATCCAACAGGATAATTGGTAAGCGACGAGAGAATCACCTTGGATCGTTTCAAAGCTGCTTCAGTGTAACCAGCATCTGAAGGGGCAATACCTTGAATCTTCCCTTGTTCATCATCTACAGCAAAGACTCCCAATTCATAAAGATGCTTAGAACTCTGTCCCGTCAGCTTGACTGAGAGTGTTGCTTTGTCACTGTTACCTTTACCTTGGATAGTAAAGATATCGTTAGTATTCTTCGTCAGGGTTGGTATATCGTTAGCACCAGGATCGCTGAGATTGTTAACTGCGATCGCCAATGCTTTTTCATAAGTAACTCCACTTGCATCAGTTGTCTGAACTCGGATGTTGTAACTAGATTTGGTTTCAAAGTCTGGGGAACTGTTGATTTGTAACTTATCGCCAACAATTGTGAATGCACTATTATCGGTATCGCCAGTTCCGGTTACTAAACTGTAGGTGAATGTGTCACCTGCATCTGCGTCTGTGGTGGTAAATGTGCCAATTACTGTTCCCGCAACAACGTTCTCATCAACAGCTAGCTGACTTACTGTCAAATCTGTGGGCGCATCGTTAGCACCAGGATCGCTGAGATTGTTAACTGCGATCGCCAATGCTTTTTCATAAGTAACTCCACTTGCATCAGTTGTCTGAACTCGGATGTTGTAACTAGATTTG
>NZ_JAVRCD010000096.1:0-20386 GCF_034530895.1 Nostoc sp. DedQUE08 | reverse complement strand
TAATTTCAGTTATTTACTACTTGCTTATGTCGGAAAGTGACAGAAGAGGGATAAGGTGGGGATGGATAGTGGTTCGATCGCTCAAAATTTATTAAACCCAGCAGAACGACGATAAAGTAACCAGATAAACACGGGTGAACCCAGCAAGGCAGTGACGGAACCTACTGGTAGTTCTACTGCTCCTAGTCTAGAGAGTAAATCTGCAAAAGTGAGTAACCATGCACCTGCAAGAGCGGAAAGTGGTAAAACAAAGCGATGATCTGTACCAACAATCAGGCGGACACCGTGAGGGATAACAAGACCGACAAATCCAACCAAGCCACTGATGCTGACTGCACCTGCGGCTAATAGAGTGGCGACACCACCAATTAACAAGCGCGATCGCGTCAACGAAAGCCCTAAACTCACAGCTAAATCATCTCCCAAAGCCAGGATGTTTAGCGATCGCGCCAGCAAGCATCCCCCAATCAATGCAACGATGATATAAGGGCCAGTTGTAGCAATTTCTTGCCAACCCCGTCCATTAAGACTACCAACCAGGAAACTGAGCGCAACTTGAATTTGCCCATCTTCAGCTAAAAGCAGCAATGTACTTTGTACAGCACCAAATAAAGAACTCACCGCTACTCCGCCTAAAATCAAGCGCTCAACAGAAATTCCCGACCCCGAACGACCGAGTAAAATAACGATCGCGGCAGTTAAAATTGCTCCTATCCATGCTGCAAAAGGAATTGCGATCGGGAATATATGGCACACAATCATCAGAATTACCAGTAGTCCCGCACCCGCTGAAATGCCCAAAATAAATGGATCGGCGAGACTATTACGTAACATTCCTTGCAGCAGTGCCCCTGACATTCCCAAAGCTGCGCCGACAATAATCGCAGCAATAATGCGCGGAAGACGTAAATCCCAGAGAATTGTCTGTTTAACCGGATCGCCTTTGTGGAGTATAGCTTGCCAAAATTCCGACATATTTAAAGGTACTGCTCCTTGAGAAAGTGACAGCGCTAGCGTTACCACCAGTGCTGTACCAAAAAGTAAAACAGCCCAAAATACGCGGTGTTCAGTAAAAATTTTCTGAAATGGTCTAGTCAAATTTATGATATGTATTTTTTTTAAATATAATCTGTCCCAAACAAAGCTGCATTTAAAGATAGCTTCTCGATAAGGGAGCAGAAATCTAAAAATTTGACCCTCAGAAGCTCAATGTTGACCCTCAGAAGCTCAATGTTGACCCTCAGAAGCTCAATGTTGACCCTCAGAAGCTCAATGTTGACCCTCAGAAGCTCAATGTTGACCCTCAGAAGCTCAATGTTGACCCTCAGAAGCTCAATGTTGACCCTCAGAAGCTCAATGTTGACCTTTAGAAGGTGGAAGTTAACCTTCTGAAGGTGAACGTTGACCCTCAGAAGCTCAATTTTTAAGTTTTAACTCCCTCTTCTTCCCCTGCTCCCCTGCCCCTACGTTAGTTCTAGTCCACCTTGATAGCCAGTGACAATGCGTCCACCATCCTTAAGGATGTGGATTTCGATCTGGTCGCTAGCCCAAGTAATCTGGTCTTGGAAGTCCGGGTTTAAAACACGAACCCGTTGATTGCTAGAAGAAACTGGAGAATTGGGAGAATTAATTGCCAGAGATTGTACAAAAGGCCCGTCAATCAAAATATCGAGTTGTTCTAACAATGCTTGGGAACCTGGCGGCGCAGATTGTGACTGTAGCTGCTTAAGAGTGAAGCCAGAAAAAGACATTACATTTAAACCAGCAGCTTTTACCTTCTGGGCTAAAGACGCTAGTGCCGTTGCTTGCCAAAAGGGTTCTCCACCAGAGAATGTTACACCCGTGTTGCGAGGATTGCTGAGAATATTTTCGGCAAGAGCATCAACAGCAATTAATTGGTTAGCCTCAAAAGACCAGGAGTTAGTATTAAAGCAGCCAGGACATTCACGCAAACAACCTTGTACCCAGACGACTGCACGACAACCAGGGCCATTAACTTCTGATTGATCGACGTAACCCATAATATTGAGATAGCCTGGGGGAATTTCCATGAGTGCTAGCGATGGGTCAGTTGGCTTAATTTCCATCTCTTTAACTCCTTTTAGCCGTTAACTGTTAAATATAGCGAATCTCCAGTTAGATAACCGTGACAATAGTTATATAACTGGAGATTTAATTGATGATTAATCTCTCAAAAACTTTTGGGAGTTTGGAAAAGTCTGCTTTAACTTACTAGACCGGGTGCTAGTGAAGATAGTTACAAGTTAATTGACACATATTTATCGAGTTTGGTATTGTTACCAGCGTCCCATAAATTACGAAGCTTATATTATATGTGGCCCAGAAATGCCCTTAGAACACCAAGCTGCACTGAAACTGAAAGCTGCTGTATATCCCTAAGTGCAGATAGACAAATTTACCGGATTTAATCAGTTACATCGCCGTAGATGCCGTAGTCGCAATGGGTGGCTACAAAACAACTTGCGAGATTCTCTCAGTGGGTAAGCCAGCAGTAGTAGTACCCAGAATTAAGCCATCACGAGAACAGTGCATTCGTGCAGAAAACTTGGCAAATTTGGGGGTTTTAGCAGCGATTCATCCAAAGGATCTGACTCCAGATATATTACTGCGATCGCTGTTACAACAACTCTAAACTCCGCAGATTTCCCAACCGAAAATTAATCTCAATGGTTTGCCCAAAATTAACCAATACATCTCTACCTTACTAGCAAAAAAAGAGCGTGATTATACCAATTCAAAATTCAAAATTCAAAGTTAGAAAAGCTAGACATAACGAAGGTATGTCCGTATGTATCTGTCGCATTCTTTTTTAAATTGATATTACATTTTTCGATAACCCATATGTACAATTACTGAAATTAACGATGATTGCCAAAATTGTTCAAGTAAAAAGTAATAAAAGTATTTATTGTATCTTTCGTTCGCCTTCTTCCAACCATCCAAATTGACAGAGGTAAAATTTTTATGAAACGTATTATGTTTTACTGCCAACACATTTTAGGTATGGGGCATCTGGTTCGCAGCCGCGAAATTGTGCGAGGTTTAACCAAAGACTTCCAAGTTTGTTTTATTAATGGTGGTGAAATAATTCAAGGATTTGAAATTCCTGCTGGTGTAGAAGTTATCAATCTGCCTGCAATTAAAACTGACCTAGAATCTGCTGAACTACAAGTACTAGATGATGCCTTTAGCCTTAGCGAAGCCAAAGACATTAGAAAAAATCGACTTCTGGAAATCTTTAAGCAATTCCAGCCTGATATTTTAATCGTTGAGTTATTTCCTTTTGGGAGAAGACGCTTTTCTTTTGAATTAATTCCATTATTAGAATTAGCCAAATCAAATAAAGGCTCAACTAAAATAGTTTCTAGTTTGCGAGATATTGTAGTTATTAAACCGGAAAAACAAGTAAAACACGAAGAAAAAGTATGTAACTTAATCAATAAATATTTTGATATTCTGTTGGTTCACAGCGACCCAGAATTAGTCTCACTAGAAGCAACCTTTTCTAGAGTCAATGACCTAAAGTGCCAAGTATATTACACCGGATATGTCGTGCAAGACCCACCAACAAATCTTATTTTAACTGATGAAGATCGAGAAATTATTAAATCAGATAAACCCCTGATTTTAGCCAGTGTAGGAGGTGGTAGATTTGGTCATGAGTTGCTTGAATGTGTAGTTAACACAGCCCCTTTTTTAGAGAAATTATTGCCACATCATATTCAGGTTTTTACTGGGCCATTCATCCCAAATTCAAAATTTAAAGAGCTGCAAAAAATGGCAAAATTTAGTAAAAACATCTATATTCGACGCTATACTCCTTACTTGCTAAATTACATGAAAAAAGCAGACCTTTCAATAAATATGTCTGGCTATAATACCATAATGAATATTTTAACCACAGGTGTACGAGCTATGATTCTTCCCTTTACAGGTAATCAGGAGCAAGAACAAATAATTAGAGCCGAAAAGTTAAGCGACTTAGGAATAGTCAAATTTATCAATCATAATTATTTGCAACCTGATTACCTAGCTATTAATATTATTAATTATCTCAAAGAGCAACCTAATAAAATTAACTTTGATTCTGGGGGAGTTGAAAAAACTGTAAACATCTTAAGAGAATGTTTTAAAAGTCCTTTCGTTAGTAGCAAAACGTTATCGATCCCCCCAATCCCCTTTAAAAAGGAAGGAGGGATATGAAAGTGTATAAAATCACAGTGAAATACTTTTCAAACAATTCTTAACTTAACTTTGTGCAATGGTATCAAGACTATTACGGTAAATAAAAAAACATTCCTGACTATATCCTACTCATAGCAATAGTCTCGATACCAGAATTGGTAATTACTTCAGAAAATAGTCAATCTATATTTACCGCGTTCCTGTGGATTTTTGGAAGTAATAACTATATAGTATGTATCATCTTCAGGCAACCTAGCTCGGTCAATTAAAGCACTGTAGACACCACTTTTGTCTTTGTCTTTATCGATCGCGATCGTTTGTCCTTTAGAATTTAGCAAAGCTACATAAGGAGAAAACTCTTCATCAACACTATCAACACGAATACTGATCAGCTGATTTTTTCTACCTTGAAAATTAGAAACATTGTAAGCGCCTCCATTTTGTTTCAAGGTTGAGCTTTTGGCAGTTAGTTGATCTGATTCATCTAAAGTATAGCTAGCTCTATCATTCCTGAGAGCCAAACTATAGCGGCCTGTATCTCCAGGATTTTGACTAGTAACAGCAATCTTATAAATGCCATTTTTAGGCAGTCGCGCAAAAATAAATGCATCATCACCACCACTACTTTTATCCAAAGCGCCTTTTTTAACAATGATATTGTTATCAGGATCGTGCAGAAACAACAACGGTTTTAAACTCAAGTTATTGGATCTGCGTGTATCATTACTGCCAATCAGCCTAATTTGAACTAATTGATTTTCTCTGCCCTCAAACTCATAGAAATGATAATATCTACCTTCAGATTGAAAGTCACCTTTACTCAGAATACCTAAAGCAACATCTACAAAGTTAATCTCTTTGTAAGTTGGTGTTGCAGGTGAAGAAATCGCTGAATTATCGAGATTTTGGTTTCCTGTAGCAACATTATAACTTGGCTTGCGAACTCTCCCAGAGCCACCATTAGAACGATTGGCGTTTGAGTTAGCAATTCTAGCTCTAGACGATCTAGATGCAGAGCTACCACCATTGGAACGATTAGAATTTGAGTTAGCAGTCCTACGTCTAGATGCTCTAGGAGTAGAGCTATTATCTGAAACCCTGGAAGTTCGCTGAGAATTTTCTCTATGAGAAGATACACGAGGAGCCTTTTGTACTGGTGACTCAATAGATATCTTCCGTCTTGGAGATGTTGATGCCTGAGAAGCAGGAATTTGCTCAATTCCTTTTTTTACTGCTTCTGGTTGTCTCTCATCTGGTGATTTAGCAATTATGAAATCTTGAAAACTGTCAGATTTCACCAAAGCACTTATAGGCAGCACATTACTTGTGATTAACAAACTACTACTCACGCAGCTAATTAAAACATGACTTAATTTGCGACGATAGTTTTTATTGCCTAATAGCATAATTACGCTCCTAATTTTGCTGATAATTTTGTCTCTTTCTGAAAGACAAAATTAATACTAGTTGCTGTTTTAGCCACAGCAGTTATGTAAATGTAAAGGGAAATTTAGCGTATCTACCTTAGCGGCTTGCTAAAGGCATCGCCTGTAATCAAATGAATTCGTATATCTTACATACCCAAATGTTTGCCACAATCAAATCGGAAAAATTGTATTTTCAATTTAGACTACTAGAGGAAATCTCAATTTCGTAGGTATATACTGAGCTACAAACTTAAATTGCTGCTTTTCGGAATTTTGCCTAGATATTTTTGTAAACCTGACTAAATTGCTCATACAAATGTAATACACAAGCAGACCTGACGCCCATCAATTCGTCAAAAGGCATCGCTCAAACACAATTTTTTCAATTTATCTAAATTGTTCAATACCTGATGAGGTAAGGAAATTGAGGATTTGTATGTTGTCTCAGTGATATTTACTAACAACAGAGATTATACTGCATGACTTAAGATGAATATATACCCCAACTGAAATGGATTCCCAGTATGCTCTGTTGTGTGAATCCCGATTGCCAAAAACCCTTAAATCCTGATAAAAACAACTATTGCCACAGTTGTAGAGCGGAATTGATACCCCTGCTAGGAGGTCGCTATCGTCCCACTCAGGTTTTATCAGACGAGGGTGGATTTGGTAGAACCTATCTAGCCAAAGATATACACAAACTGAATGAATGCTGTGTTGTTAAGCAATTTGCGCCAAAACTTCAGGGAACTGGGCCGCTAACTAAGGCCGTTGAACTATTTAAACAAGAAGCGAGCCGACTGCAAGAACTGGCAGAACATCCACAAATTCCAACTTTATTGGCTTATTTTGAGCAAAATAGCTATCTCTTTTTGGTGCAGCAGTTTATCGATGGGCAAAACTTGCTCAAAGAATCGGAAACGCGGGCAAACTATAACGAAACGGAGATTCGCCAACTTTTGCTAGATTTACTGCCAGTACTGAAGTTTATCCATCTGCGGGGAGTGATTCACCGAGATATCAAGCCACAGAATATTATTCGCCGTCAAAGTGACGGGCGATTAATCCTCATTGATTTTGGAGCTTCCAAGCTGTTGACAGCAACAGTGTATACAAGAATGGGCACTGTGATTGGCTCACACGGTTACACTGCACTTGAACAGATGCAAGAGGGAAAAGCTTACCCAGCCAGTGATTTATTCAGTTTGGGGGCTACTTGTTTTCATCTCCTGACTGGGGTTCGCCCATCTCAACTGTGGATACACCAGGGTTATGGTTGGGTTGCATCTTGGCGGCAACATTTAACCAGTTCAGGTAGGGACGGGATTTCTATATCTGTAGAGTTGGGTGAAGTTTTGGATAAGCTGTTGCAATTAGACATCCAAAAGCGTTATCAATCGGCTGATGAAGTCATCAATGACTTGACACCTCAAATACCATCATTGTCATCAGTGCCCCCAACTATACTGACAACAACATTTGCAGCTCCCCCAGCAAACAAGGTGCTAGTTTCACCAAAATCAAATAACAATCTGAAAAGTCAACTGCTGTTAGGTTCTAGCATTTTAGTGTTGGGATTAGGGGGAGTTTGGTATTTTCAGTCTCGTCCCCAGATAGTCAGCGAGGCTCCTCAACCTATTTCTCAGCCTGTTTCTCAGCCTATTCAGCCCCAAAAAAACGTCTCAGAAAATTCTTATTCACCCAAACCCTTCAAGGGGCATTCTAGTGACGTGAATTCCGTAGCTTTCAGTCCTGATGGTACAACCCTTGGCAGTGCCAGTGATGATAAGACAATCAAGCTATGGAATCTGACAGGTGGACAGGAAATCCGCACTTTAGAAGGACATTCCAATTGGATTTGGACTATAGCTTTCAGTCCTGATAGCAAAATCCTCGCTAGTGGCAGTGCGGATAAAACAATCAAACTGTGGAATCTGGAAACAGGAAAGTTAATTCGCACTCTGGAGGGAAATAGCGATGGAGTTACTTCTGTAGCTTTCAGTCCTGATGGCAAAACCCTTGCCAGTGGCAGTGCTAGTAAGGATATGAAAATCAAACTGTGGAATCTGGAGACAGGAAAGTTAATTCGCACCTTAGAGGGACATACCAGTGGTGTTGCATCTGTAGTTTTCAGTCCTGATGGTAAAACCCTTGCCAGTGGTAGCTGGGATAAAACAATTAAATTGTGGAATCTGGGAACAGGAAAGTTAATCCGCACCTTAGAGGGAAATGCAGAGTCGATTCTTTCAGTCGCTTTTGCTCCTGATGGCGTCATCCTTGCCAGTGGCAGTAAAGACAAGACAATTAAATTGTGGAATCTGAAAACAGGAAAGTTAATCCACACCTTAAAAGGACATAATGATAAGGTTAATTCTGTCGCATTTTTGCGAAGCGTAGGTTCAAATGGTATCACCCTTGTAAGTGGCAGTAGTGACAAGACAATCAAACTTTGGAACCCAGTCACCGGAAAGGAAATTCGCACTTTGGAGACAGGTTCTGGATATATTTATGCCGTTGCCATTAGCCCAGATGGACAAACCATTGCCGGTGGTGGAAGTGGTGAAAACATTCTCAAAATTTGGCAGATGATTAATTAAAAATATCTGATAGTTGTAGATTCGGAATACATTGCGACTTTTTTGGGTTCTACCTGAGAAAGAACATTTAGCTGTGCAAAAATACCAAATTAATCTAGCTTCAAAAGATGATATTGGCGAAGACTGTATTATGGTAATATTCTCTACGTGTTTGGGATTATAGCTTGAAAAAAAATCTCAAAATCTATCCCTAAACCTGCAAAAGTGGGTTAGATATATTTTATCCTGTGAAAAAATATCTTTAAATAAAAGGCTATGATTAATATATTTTTTCTACTCATACTATTTTCTTCACTTTTAGGGCGAATTAAATTTCCAGGAATAAATATTGGTATTCATTATTTATTACTTCCTGTATTTAGTTTTGGAATCATTAGTTTATCTTTAAAATCTCTACCAGAAGTTGTTAAGAAGCATAAAATAATTGTGATATCTATAAGTCTAATGTATTTATGGATGTGGTTTTCCTCATTAATAAGCGATTTTTCAAACATTGCTATTACTTATAGTCTAAAATACTCAACTTATTACATATTATTTTTTGCTTTTTTAATATTAACCTTTAAGAATATAACCGCATCATCTTTAACATTTTGTTATCGTTGCATATTATACTTACTACAGATAATTGCAGGTTTGGGTTTTTTAGAGGTTTTACTTCCCAACAACTGGATTTTTAAATTATTAAAGTTTCCTAGCTTTTATCCTGAGATTGGTTCAATTATGCAAAACCCTAATCAGTTTGGGGTCATAGTCGCCATTGGATTATGTTTAAGCCTGATTTTAGAAAAACAGAATAAAATTTCTAAAATTGAATTACATATAAGCGAATTAATTTTTTTAATTCCCTTAGCATTATCTGCCAGCGGGAATGGTTGGGTAATTTTTATAATTGGGATGTTTCTTTTGCTGATATATCAAATTATTAGTTTGAAAAAAATGATTTATCTAATTAGCTTGTTGTTTTTATTCATTGTAACTGCACCAGTTTCTACACGGAGAATTGGTTTGGCAGATAGTAAAATATTTCCACTAACTAATATATTTTTAGAAAATTCAAGTTCGGTCAACCCAAATCAAAAAAAAATTCCTACTCTTATGGGAACAGGTTTTTCCAGGTTTCAAATGTGGCAGGCAGCTATTAATGAAACTATTAAAAGACCATTTACTGGTATAGGCATAGGAGTTTTTCCAGACCAGATAGGAGTGAAAGTTTGGGGAAAGAAAAGTTATCACGCACATAATATATTTTTAAATGTGTCAGCAGAGCAAGGAATTCCTGGATTATTGTTATTTACTAATTTTTTAGTGAGAATAGCATTGAAAGTTAAATATACTAATCCTTTAATTACTGTTCCGATTATTATGTTTTTAGCATCTCAAATTCCAGATGTGTTTACTGAAGACTATACTTTTACAACTATTGAGTTTTATTTTATCGCAGCGGCTATCAATTCTCGCAAAGATGTTGTCACGCAATTAAAACCTGAAATTATTGAAAATGCCAAAACCCTATGAGTGCTAAACCTCGTCTTTACTTAATATTTCCGAATATATTTGATTTCAAGGGAGGTATTCAAGTTTACTCAAAATTTTTGCTGAAAGCTTTACAAGATATATATCCTGAAGCTGATTATGATGTGTTTCTCAAATACGATAAGTATAGTTTAAAACAGCCAGATAAATTGCAGTTTTTAAGTTCAACAATATTTCATTATTTTGGAGATTTACCAAAATTATTGCAACCAATTTTATTTGCCACGAAAATAATTATTTTAGCTATTATTCAACATCCCGTTATAGTGATTTCTACTCATGTTAACTATGCGATTGTTTGTTATATTGTCAAATTTTTTACTGGAACTCCTTACTGGGTCGTTGCTCATGGCTTAGAAGTTTGGGATATCGAAAATAAGGCAACAAAATTTGCTTTAGAAAAAGCAGATAAAATCATTAGTGTTAGTAATTATACTCGCCAGCGCTTGCTTCAAGATACAAATATTGATTCAGAAAAGATAGTTATTTTGCCTAATACATTTGATGCTAGTAAGTTTCCAATAAATTCTAAACCTACCTACTTACTCAAGCGATATAACTTAACAGACGAACAACCTGTAATTTTAACAGTAACGCGCCTGGGAAGCACTGCAAAATACAAGGGTTATGACCAAATCCTTCATGCTTTAGTTAAAGTGCGATCGCATCTTCCTAATGTTCACTTTATTCTTGCAGGTAAAGGAGATGATATACCTCGAATTAAAACTTTAGTTACTAACTTAAATCTCCAAGATTGCGTAACAATTGCCGGATTTGTTCCAGAGCAAGAATTGTGCGATCATTACAATCTCTGCGATGTTTTTGCTCTGCCTAGTAAAGGAGAAGGATTTGGGATTGTTTTTCTAGAAGCTTTAGCTTGTGGTAAACCTGTATTGGCGGGTAATCAAGATGGTTCTATAGATCCCTTGGCTGAGGGGAAGTTGGGATGTTTGGTCGATCCTGATAATGTTGAAGAAATTGCCGATAATCTAATTCAAATCCTGCAAGGTGATTGCTCTAATCCAGTAATTTACCAACCAAAATATTTACAACAAAAAACTATTGAAGCTTTTGATTTTAGCCAGTTTCGGGAAAGTTTAGCAAAGTTAATTAGTAGTAATTAGTTACAATTTAATAAAATTTGGTGAAAAAAAATGGACGACTCAGTATTTGTTATATTTCTTGCTTTTGGATTTCTTTGGGTTTTGATGGGAGTTGTCGGTTGGATTGCATTTCTCAAATCTGAGGGTGAGGAAATTAAGTTTGGGAAGTGGGGACTTATAGTTGCTATTCCAATCTTAATACCAATAATTATTACTCTGATTATTGGTGTATTTTATCATTAAAAAACTCACTAAAATCTATGTTTTTTGTTTTTGAATCGCACCTCTAACCAAAATCACTGTACTCTCGACACCAGAGGCGATCGCTTCGGGAATATTACCTTGAATCGCTTGCTGTAGCAATCCCTCGCGGGAAGCTCCCAAAACTACAACGTCGTAACCTTCGGTTTCCACTAGGTTAATCACACCTTCAGCGACTGAATTAGCTTGTATGGGGAGAGCAACTACAGTACTCGACAATTTGCGACGACGCATCAAATGGCGGATGGCTTGTTCTGAAATTGACATATCTGGCTTGAGTTCAGATGGTTTAAACACCTGTGTCAAGCGAATTTTCGGATCGTTTCCCAATGTAATTAAAGCCGGTAGCAATTTAATTGCCAGTGGGGAATTGGGGCCACCAGCCACTGGAACTAGCCAACGGTTAAACTGGGGACTGGAAATTGGGGATTGAGTAGTGCCTAATTTTACTAATACGACTTCGCAGGTAGCTTGGCGAATTATGGTGTCAACAACGCTGCCAAAAATCCGACCAGGGGTAGATGTATTACCTTTCCATCCCATTAAAATTAGGTCGATGTGTTGTTCGTTGATTGTCTCCAAAATTGCCTGCGCCACATCGTGGGTAACTCGAATCTGCGTGTGTAAGGGAATTTTCCACTTTTTTGCTAAGACTTCTGCCTGTCGTAGCAAGCGGCGGCTTTTTGCCGTTCTTACCTGTGTTTCTGATGGGGAACTGTGGCGGGGTATCAGCATCACTTGCACGCAATCTATTTCATAATGGCGATCGCGGGCAATAGCTGCTGCCATTTGTAATAAAACACCCGCTGTTTCGGGATTTGCTACGGGTACTAATAATCTACCTCTACCAATGCTAGGCGATCGCGTCTGGTAAACTATGTATGAAGGTTCTGGTCGCAGTTTCGGTGTCGCATTCTCACCATTGAGATGATCTGCTTCCGCCCGAATAATATCTGCACGAGTAATAATCCCAATCAGTTTTCGCCTATCTACCACCGGTAAACGACTGATTTGATAGCGATCGAGTAAATATAGTACATTACTGAGGGTGTGTATTGGTGATACTGTCATCGGGACAGATGTCATAATTTCTTTTAAGAAAATATCGGCTAGATTGCGATCGCGAAATGTGTGGTTTGTACTCTCGCGGATTTTCAGCAAATCTGATTGCGTTACAATCCCCACTAACTTGCTATCTTCTACCACAGGGAAACCGCGATGATGGGAACGAGCAAAAGCTTGCATTGCTTCTTCCAAGCTCATCTCTGCATCTAGAGTTTCTACCCGTTCTTGCATTACATCTTTTGCAGTTAACTTGTTTAATGCTCCTTCCATCGCAACTTCTTTGGTGAGAGTAATCCCTTTTAACTCCAAAAGTTTCTCATAAAGCGAACCAGGCACTACCTTATCCGCAACCAGGTAAGCTGCGACAGAAACAATCATCAAAGGTAGCACTAGGTTGAAATCTGTAGTCATTTCAAAGACAATCACAATTGCTGTGATTGGCACTTTGGAAACGGCGCTAAAAAATCCACCCATACCCGCTAGGGCGTAAGTCGTAGGAGAACCAACTCCGGTGATATATAACTCAGATACACCGATGATGTGTCCTAAACAAGAACCCAAAATCAGACTGGGAGCGAATAATCCCCCCGGCGCTCCCGAACCAAATGCGATCAATGTGAGGATGAACTGGGCTGCAAAGGCGATCGCGGCGACACTAGGATGGGAATTTCCAGTAATTAATGACTCTCGTAGTCCCGTATTATCACGGAAAGAGGCAGGAAGTATAGCCACGACAACACCAGAGATAAATCCAGCTAAAGCTACGCGCAAGGGCAAACTGATGTGTAATCTTTCGTAAAATTTAATACTAAAGATAATGCCGTGATTAAACAATGCACCAAACAGGCCTGCCAAAATACCTAACAGGATGAAAAAGGGAATTTCTGGGATGGAGAATTGGCTGGAAGATTTTACTAATTGCAAGTTAAGGTCAAGAGAGCCACCACCCAAAAGTCGGGATATCACGCCACCAATAAAGGAGGCGATAATGGCAGTTCCGAGAGTCAATCCTGATAAATCTTGGAGTAATTCTTCAACGATAAACAATACACCTGCGATCGGGGCATTGAAAGCAGCAGCCAAACCCGCACCCGCACCAGCTGCAATCATCTGCCGTCGATGATCTGGGGAAGTGGGAACCCAACGACTCATCCCTGCTGCCAAACCTGCCCCCACTTGGACAGTAGGGCCTTGCCGTCCCAGAGTCATGCCAGAACCGATGGCGACGATCGCACTGAGTAACTTCACACCCGCTACCCGCCAAGATAATGTCACAGGCACATTAGCCAGAGAAGCTTTGACTTGTGGAATACCGCTACCAGAAGCCTCTGGTGCTAATCTATCCACCAACCATCCAGCCAGAAATCCCAGGACAAGACCAATTGCAGGTAGTACCAGCCATGCCGGGAAAAGGTGGGTAGTATGCACTCGCCATGTCCCCAGCCATCCCGATCCGACTTTTAGGAATACCGCAGATAGGGCAGCAACCAGACCGATAATACAGGCTTCGGCGATCGCTAAACCTCTTCTAGGCTGCCACCAGGTGCGAAAACGCTGATTCATACCAGTTTTGGATTTTAAATTTTGGATTACAAATCTTTCCTAAAAAGCTGTTTAGTGGAATCTTAGAGGATGGTTTAAAAGCCTATATCAAGGCTCATATCCCCGACTTCTTTAAGAAGTCGGGGATATTGTTATTCACAAATAATTTAGGATCGCTATACAAAAGCACTCTCCCCAATTACGAATTACGAATTACGAATTACGAATTATTTAATTGCTTCTTCCCGTAGTAGATAGCCCTTCTACGATCAGAGACGGAGTATAACAAGAACCATTCCAATCAACATCGTTGCCTAGTGTAACCAATTGCTTCAGGGCTGTGTAAACATTACCTGCAACCATCGTATCCTTAACACGCCCAATTACTTGACCATTTTGGACGCGGTAGCCTAAATCGACGTTGATCGAAAAATCTCCAGAAATACTGCCGCCACCACCCAACATTTGATCGACAATCAAGCCATCATCTAGTTGTTGAATCAAATCTGGTAGCGATGCCGATCCGGGCTGGATGAGAAAATTAAATAAACCAGGGGTAGGATAGCTACCTAAACCAGGGCGAAAACCATTTCCAGTGGTATTAGTACCCAGTTGGGAGCCAGTGGTGCGATCGCTATAGAAATGCTGTAAAGTTCCGTTTTGGATAAATACTAGAGATTGAGTCGGAGTGCCTTCATCATCAAAAGGGCAACTGTAAGGGCCAGCTTCAGGATCTTGGTAGATGGTGAGACTAGGTGCAACTACTTCCTTACCCAAACGTTCTGCCCAAGGTGAAGCTGCTTCTAAAACTCGCTTGCCATTCAAAGCGGCTTGTACAGTACCCCAAAGCATATCGGCGGCTTTAGAAGTGAATAAAATCGGGACACGACCAATAGGAGGTGAAATATTTTCACTCGACCAAATTAACCGTTGTAAAATTTGGTTAGCTAATCTCTCTGAGTCGAGTTCCCCCCGATTGGTTTGACCATCAGCAACACTTAAAAAATCATCACCACGCACCCATTCTGCTGATATATAGCAGCTGAGGGTAGTGTCTGTATAGTGACAATCTAAACCTTTGGTGTTGACTAGTCTGGTGGTTTCAATATCACATTCCCAGTCACCATTACATACAACATCGGGATAGGCATCACGAATGAGTGCGATCGCTTCTTTGCCCCAGTCCACCAAAACCTCTATCGGGAAACTTTCTCCTAAATCGGGGTAGGAAGGCTGAAAGTTAAAGCCTAATTCTACAGTTTCCGGTTGATTTAGTTGACTCAAAGCCAGAGCTTTTTCCACCATTACTTCGGCTAAGACAGAACCGTAAGCTACCGTCAGTCCCGGACGCCCGTTTCGCCAAAGCCGTAGTGCTGTGCCTTCAGATTGGTTAGTTTCGAGCTGTTTGAGTCGGTTTGCCTCAAAAAACACGGGACGAGAAAGCGATCGCGACTGATACACTTCAGCAGTTTCTGCTCCAGATTTTATAGCTAGTTCCAGCAACTGTTCGGCGAGTGTATCTTGTGACAAATTTTCAGAATCCATGACCCTTAGTGAATTGTGGATTTTGAACCGCATATCAACGCTATCTTTTGAGAAGTGCTATGTCTACGACGAGCTACGCCTACGCACTTTCCAGTGATGAACGTAGATAACTATCCAAAAATCATCAGTGTTTCTTTACAGTTACGATTTGAAACCGCAGATCGACACTGATGGACGCAGTTAATTATCCCAAATCATTGTCATGTCTCAACGGATATTGTCATTTGTAATTGGGGATTGGGGATCGGGCATTGGGCATTGGGCATGATTATTCTCCTTATCTCCCCAGTTCCCAATCCCTAGTCCCCAGTCCCCAGTCCCCAATCCCCAGTCCCCAGTCCCCAATCCCCAATCCCCAGCCCATTTTCACAAATTAACCTCTTGCAACAGCCAAAAACCAGCAAAAGATTCTGCTTTGGGATCGGACTGTACGCCGATAAAATGTACTCCATTCGCTTTTTGCTTGGCTGCTTCAAAAGCTTTGGCTTCTGCTAAGATTTGAGGTTTTTTGATATTTGCCACAATCCAGCTTTCAGTTACACCAGTTTCTAAAAGCAATCTCGCCTCTTGGCTAGCGTCAAATTTTAAAAAAGCTAACTCCAAACCAGACATCCAGCCAGCCAAGGGTAGCGCTCTCGATGAGAAAATCAAAATACCAGGAATACGGGCTTCGGGTGAAACTTTCGCCAACTCT
Source organism: Nostoc sp. DedQUE08 (assembly GCF_034530895.1). Lineage (NCBI taxonomy): Bacteria > Bacillati > Cyanobacteriota > Cyanophyceae > Nostocales > Nostocaceae > Nostoc > Nostoc sp. DedQUE08. The sequence goes on along the minus strand of NZ_JAVRCD010000096.1, from coordinate 4,410 downwards.
AAAGGGAAAGCTTCACCAAAACCAATTTCCCACTCTGGCATATCAGCAAAATCCGCAGCATCTAAGGTAACAAATACCCACTGCTGTCCTTCCAAAGCATCTGGTAAACGTTGTGGCAAAGGTTTTTCTAAGCGGACTGAGGGATTAGTCCCCCCTTGATACCCTGTCTCTTGAGGATACACTTCTTCCATCCGCTGTTCTAACCATTGATTGAGAACCAAAGTCCGGCGGCTAGGCTGGGCGGGAATACCCAAATCTTGGCAAGCTTTAGTAATCATATTGTTCATTTGGCGGCGGAAAAAGCGGATTTTAATTGGTGCTTTTCCAGCTTGGTTAATAGCCTCCTGCAATGCTGTCCGCAACCAGACCGAATTTACCTGGGTACTGGGACAATATTGAGCATAGCGAAACAAAGAGTCTACTTTTGCGCCGATATCCAAGGGGCTTTCGCAGACTAAGACTTCCCAAACTTTTTTTTGATTAGCGTCCAAAATCGGACGAGAGTAAAAATCGATTTCCCAAATACTGCCCATGTTTTGCGGTAAAAATCTGGCTGTTATGTTTTCCTGATATCTCGATCATACGAGTGTTGGGGCAGCAGGGGAATAAGGGAGTGGGGAGTGGGGAGTTGGAGCAAGGGGGATGAATGAGTCTTTGAGGTGGATAATATAAATACTAAGCATGTCAGACTTAGAGGTTTTATGTCCCTGACGCTTTAAAACTTGGAAAAAATGCAACAACAGTACAGTACCGAATGGCACTAAGAAAAGCCCAAAGACTTATTGTATCCTCGTTCCCAGCCTGGAGGCTGGAAACGAGTTCCGAGAGGCTCTGCCTCTTGTCAAGCTATGGAGGCGGAGCCTCCAAGAATGGTTTCCCAGCCTGGAGCCTGGGAACCAGTTGGGGCAAGGGCTGTATCTTAACTTAGTGCCATTCAGTACAGTACCCCAGCGATCGCATGAAACTATTCAATGGCAATTAAGATAATCTTAAAAGACCCTACAGAGGTAGATGAATGCAACTAGAAGATTATTTTGAGTTTTTAGACCCAGATGACATCCGGATCAAAGGCCATCGCATTGGTATTGATAATGTGATTCAATATTACTTGCAAGGATATTCACCAGAGGAAATTATAGACGAATTACCTTCCCTGAATTTGGAGAAAATTTACGCTACGCTTACCTACTATCTGCATAATCGTGTTGAAATAGATGCTTATATGTTGCGGCTAGCAAAGTGGCGAGAACAGCGCTATCAAGAATCATTAGCTAATCCTTCACCTTTGATGCAACGTTTAAGAGTATTAAAGGCGCAACGTGAGCAGGAGTTGCTAAACTCTTGGTGAAGGTACGTTTTCTCATTGATGAAAATTTGTCGCCCAAACTGAAGATAGCTGTTTTGCGCTTCAATCCAGCAATAGATATTCTGCGCGTAGGCGATGCCGAAGCACCACCATTAGGTACGCTTGACCCAGATATCCTGCGCTACCTGGAATTATCCCAACGAATATTGGTTACAGACAACCGCAAAAGTATGCCCCAACATCTGGAAGAACACTGGGGAGATGGAGGACATATTTGGGGACTAGTTTGGTTGCGTTCCAGTGGGAACCTGAGTATTTGGGCAGAAACAATTTATTTGATTTGGGAAACGATTGAGGCAGAAGAGTGGATTGATAGATTGGATTGGATTCCACTTTAAAAAAAATTTGGCGTTGTTAAATTGAAAGTATCCCCTCATTTTCCACGGTCGATCCAAACACCTCTGAGTCCAGCTGCTTTAGCTGCATGATAATCTTCTACAATGCTATCGCCGATATGCCACGCCGCCTCTGGGGAACATTTATGTTTGTCTAAGGCAATGGCAAAAATTTGCGGGTCGGGTTTAGCTGCACGTACCTGCGTAGAAATGGTGACGGAGGTAAAAAACTCTCTCAATCCCAAACTTTGCAATACTGAGTAAATCCGAGAATCAAAATTGGACAACACCCCCAAGCTAACTCCCAACCGCCGCCAGTTGATTAAAGCTGGTAAAACATCAGGATAGACAAACCACGGTTCGCCAGTGCCAAAGTGGATGTAAAGTTCGCTAAAAAAAGCCGAAAAGTCAGAAAATTCCTTGAGAACACCTGCCTTTTCAAAAGTGTTCAGAGCAATTATCCGCCACCAATCAAACTCACGCTGGGGAATATCTTGCAGTTCTGCATCTGGAAATATCGGTGGCGGCGCTGTTTTAAAGCTTTGGATGAAAGCTGTATTCAATGTTTCGGCTGAAACTGTAACGCCAAATTCCTGGGCTATCTGACTATAAACTTCGCCCACACCACCTTTGACATCGAAAAGTGTACCCACAGCATCTAAAAAAATAACTTTCGGTTGTTCCATTAAAGTTTGAAAATTTTGAATGTTGAATTTTAGATTTTGGCTTATTAAGAGCTTCTGTGGGTAGAGTTTAGCATCTGCTAAGTAGATTGGCGGAAATTAAACAAATCATCGTAAATGTATTGGTTTTTTTACCAATGCTCAATTCGCAATTCCCAACCTTGAAAGTTACCTTGAAAGTGTTTCTATAATCGGACGGAATAGCCAATTAAAACCAACTTTCAGCTGATGGTCTAAAGTTGGCAATCTATATAAATAAGCAGCACGGCGAGCGACGTATGCCAAGGGCCCATCTAGTTTAATTCCCAAACCAGTGAGAGTAGCGTTGTCTATTCCTAGTGCCATCATTTCTCCTAACTGTTGGTAGTGGAAGGGAAGGAGGGGGCGATTAGTCAGAGTTGCCCAGATATTCCAAGCAGTATAATCAGCTTGTTGAAAAGCCGCTTGTGCCGTAGCGGGGACTTGCTGTCCTTCAGCATCATGACAGTCTGCTAAATCTCCCAAGGCAAAGATTTCTGGACGATCGAGGACTTGCAGATTAGATGTAGTGATGATTTGACCGCGCTGATTTTGCTTGAGAGGAAGAGATTTTACTACGGGCGCAACCCTAGTTCCTACAGTCCAAATTACCAAATCCACGGGAATCGTGTCTAACTGGTTTTTGTACTCTAGGGAAATGCTATTTTGCTCGATTGATTCTACTTTGGTTTCTAAGTCAATAAATACACCACGGGCATCTAATGCTTTCTTTGCTGCTTCCCGATTAAACTCTGGGGAAGTTCGCAAAATTTGGTCGGCGATTTCAACGATCCGAAAGCGTCCTCTTTCGCCTAGTCTGTCAGCTAACTTACAAGCTAACTCTACACCACTGTAGCCAGCCCCAACGATCGCTACCCGAATTTTATCAGCATCCGATTCTTCTAAAAATCGCAGGCGTTCTTCTAAACGATAAGCATCAGAGATGGTGCGGAATGTGTAGGCGTAAGCTGCCGCACCAGGAACTAAATCTAGCGGTGTCTCACCTCCTAGCGCCAGCACCAATCGGTCATAAGGGATTTCCGGGCCTTCTTGGATATTTACCCGTTGCTGGTCGATGTCAATTCCAGACACAACACCTTGATAAAAACGCACCCCTGTGCCTTGTAAAATTTCTTCAAAGGGTGGGGCAATTTCCCAGGTTTGCAGTTCGCCAGTGAGTAATTCGTAAAGTAAAGGAGAGAATAGGAAGCGATCGCTTTGATCTATTAGAACAATTTCGGGTTTTTGCGTAGATTCCCAAGGTAATTGGCTTAACCGCAAGGCTGTGTAGAGACCACCAAAGCCTCCACCAAGGATACAAATTCTAGAAGTTTGTTCAGTCATCTATTCTATGTTATGGAAGAATCAATATTAATTAGGCAACTAACTTCAGGGTAACTGAAAGTTTAGGTTTCAAAACCCTCCATTTGTATGAATGGTTTTAACATCGGTAACTCAACACTGCTTCGGTGAGAAAATTGGACAGCTTGCAGTCTAACAATTAATAAACTTGTTAGAAAACATTAAGGTTTTAGTTCCATGAGTTGGTTTGTTTCGACGCTGGGAGTTTTCTTGGCACTAATGACGCTCTTGCTAGCGTTGTATCTAATTACTGCGAGGTCTTCAATCATCTAACTCAAAGCATAAGCACTCATCCGGGTGCGTGCTTCTTTAGATATTTGCTGCCAAACTGAAAACAGCTTCGTTATTTTAATCCCAAACCTGCGATCGCGGCGATGGTTGGTGATGCTGCTCATTTTTACCCCTCCTCATTTGAGACAGTTTATCGCAATTGGGAATTGTGGGCTGGAGACTGGGGAATGGTTTGAGATTCAAAGGTGGATTCATCCAGTTCAAAGGTGGATGAACGAGTCTTTGATATGGATTCATCCAGTTCAAAGGTGGATGAACGAGTCTTTGATGTGGATTCATCCAGTTCAAAGGTGGATGAATGAGTCTTTGATATGGATTCATCCAGTTCAAAGGTGGATGAACGAGTCTTTGATGT
>NZ_JAVRCD010000095.1:0-20428 GCF_034530895.1 Nostoc sp. DedQUE08 | reverse complement strand
GAGTTTTTTCTTTTAATCCTTTTATTCAGAATACTCGGAAAGTGACAGAAGAGGGCTAACCGATGCAGAAGTCGTGCAAGCCACGCTGATCGAGGGCGGTATTAACTGTGAACTGTTGCGGGTAGAGACTCGCGCTGCTTTTATTAGGGCACTGGAGAGCAACGCCATCGACCTGATTTTGGCAGACTATGCCTTGTCTAATTTTGATGAGATGGCGGCGCTAACGATCGCCCGTCGCCTACGTCCTGAGATACCGTTTATTTTCATCTCTGGCAGTTTGGGCGAAGAATTAGCGATTGAAGCGATCGAGCAAGGCGCGACAGATTATGTACTCAAGCAACGCTTAGGGCGGTTGGTGCCATCTGTACAACGAGCATTACAAGAAGTATCGGAACTTGACAAAGATACCATCGATCGCAAACAAGCCCAAGTCACCCTACGCGAATCGGAAGAAAAATATCGATCGCTGTTCAATTCGATTGACGAAGGCTTCTGTATTTTCGAGATGATTTATGACGAAACCCCAAAGGCGGTTGATTACCGTTTTTTGGAAGTGAATCGAGTCTTCGAGCAGCAGACGGGACTCGAAAACGTGGTGGGCAAGTTGGGAAGCGAGATTGCCCCGAACACTGAAAGCTACTGGCTTGAAGCATACAACGATGTGGTAAAGACGGGAAAACCCCAGCGTATTGAAAATTACAACCAATCTACCGGGCGTTGGTATCAGGTTTACGCTTCGCGCGTCGGCAAAGCGGGCAGTCGTCAAATCTGCACTGTCTTTAATGACATCACCGATCGCAAACGGCACGATGCAAATCTCGCCTTTTTAGCCGAAGTCAGCCAAGACCTTGCGCGTCTGACGGACATTGACGAGACGATGAATGCGCTGGGCGAAAAAATCGGCAGACATTTCGGCCTGTCAGCCTGCGCCTTTGCCGAACTTTATGGGTCGGCTGGAATTGCAGTCATCGACTACAACTGGCATCGCAGCGACGTGCCGAGCCTGCGTGGCACGTATCGCATGCAAGAGTTTTTAACACCCGAAGTTATGCAACTTTGTCTCGCAGGAGTTGATATCGTCATCCGCGACGTGTTCGATGACCCCCTGACCGATGGCGAGCAGTTTGCAACTTTGAATATCGGCTCTTTCCTCAGCATACCGCTCATACGCAATGGCGAGTGGCAATTCCTGCTCGTCATCTATCGTAGCGAACCCCATGACTGGCGCGACGACGAAATCGAACTGACCCGCGAACTCGCCAACCGCATCTGGACGCGGCTTGAACGCGCCCGCGCCGAAGTAGGGTTGCGCCAATCGGAAGAAAAATATCGGCTGCTGTTCAATTCGATCAACGAAGGTTACGCCCTCTGCGAACTGCTGTATGACGACGATGAAAGGGCGATCGACTGGAAAATTTTGCAGGTCAACCCAGCGTTCGAGTCCCTAACCGGACTGCGCGATGTCGCAGGTAAAAACGTCACTCAACTGAATCAATTGTTGAATCAGAACTGGCTGCAAACCTTTGGCACGGTGGCTCAAACAGGCGAATCGACCCGGTTTGAACACTACATCGACAGTGTAGATTGCTGGTTCGATATTTTGGTGTCGCGCATCGACGAAGATAAACACCACATTGTCGTCGTATTCAACAACATTACCGATCGCAAACAGGCACAAGCCGATCAAATTCGCCTGATTCAGGAACAAGCTGCCCGTCAACAAGAACGCCAACGCGCCGAAGCTCTGGCAGAACTCGATCGCGCCAAAACCCTCTTCTTTAGCAACGTCAGCCACGAATTTCGCACACCGCTAACGTTGATACTCGCTCCCCTGCAAGATGCCTTGAGCGATTCGGGAAATCCCCTAACTTCTTCACAACGGGAACAGCTAGAACTAGCACATCGCAATAGCTTGCGTTTGCTGAAACTGGTCAATACCCTGCTCGACTTCTCCCGCATCGAAGCCGATCGCCTGAAGGCAAACTACGAACCCACCGACTTATCCACCTACACGGCGGAACTGGCAAGTGTTTTCCGCTCGGCGATCGAGAATGCCAATTTGCAGTTAGTCGTCGATTGTCCTCCCCTGCCCGATCCCATTTACGTCGATCGCGAAATGTGGGAAAAGATTGTGCTAAACCTGCTCTCCAATGCCTTAAAATTTACCTTCGAGGGTATGATTTCTGTCTCGCTCAAATCCAAAGCAAACACAGTTGAATTGATAGTCAGCGACACGGGCGTAGGTATTGCCGCTTCCGAACTGCCTCACCTCTTTGAGAGGTTCTATCAAGTCAAAGGCGCGAAGGGGCGCAGCTATGAAGGCTCAGGCATTGGCTTGTCTCTGGTGCAGGAACTCGTCAAGCGGCACGGCGGCGCGATCGCGGTTACGAGCGCAGTAGACCAAGGCACAACCTTCACCGTCACCATCCTCACCGGAACCACCCATCTACCTGCCGATCAAATTTGGCTTGCCTCTACACTAGCTTCGACGGCTGTAACTGCAAACGCTTTTGTTGAAGAAGCCTTACGTTGGCTACCTGAAGAAAGCACAGAATTTCAACTTCAAAGCTTGGCTGACTTTTCACGGGATCTGGAAAACCCCTCTCCAAACCTCTCCCCTACAAGGAGAGAGGCTTTGACTTCTCCCCCTTCCCTTGTAGGGAAGGGGGCTGGGGGGTTAGGTTTTCCGTTGGTTTTTCCACATGACGTGAAAACTCAGCAAAGCTCTGAGGTTCAAGCAGAAAGCTCTGAGGTTCAAGCACAAAGCTCTGAGGTTCAAGCACAAAGCTCTGAGGTTCAAGCTCAAAGCTCTGAGGTTCAAGCTCAAAGCTCTGAGGTTCAAGCACAAAGCTCGGAGGTTCACGCTCAAAGCTCGGAGGTTCAAGCACAAAGCTCTGAGGTTCAAGCTCAAAGCTCGGAGGTTCAAGCACAAAGCTCGGAGGTTCAAGCACAAAGCTCTAAGAGGGCGCGTATTCTCCTAGTGGATGACAACGCCGATATGCGCGGCTATCTCAGGCGGTTGTTAAACCAGTACTACGAGGTAGAAGCTGTAAATGATGGGTTAGCCGCAATGACTGCGATCCGACGTGGTGGAGATGTCATCTATGACTTGGTGTTAGCAGATGTGATGATGCCTAGAATGGATGGATTTGAGTTACTGCGATCGCTACGGGCTTCACCAAATACCCAGACAATCCCGATTATTTTGCTCTCTGCCCGTGCTGGCGAAAAATCACGGGTGCAAGGGTTAGAAACTGGCGCAGATGACTACTTAATTAAACCCTTCTCGGCACGGGAATTGTTAGCGCGAGTCAATGCCAACCTCCAATTAGCACAACTGCGACGCGAAGCAGTCTACCGCGAACAGGTAATGCAGGCAGTACAAACACTCAACGATCGCTTGGAGCAACAGGTGAAAGCGCGGACGGCTCAACTAGAAGCCATCAATCAAGAACTGGAGGCGTTCTCTTCCTCTATATCCCACGACTTGCGAACGCCGCTACGCTACATCAGCAGCTTTGCCGAACAGTTGCAAGACAAGCTCAATGCAACCCTCGTCGATGCATCCAGTTTGCAAAGTCTCAACATTATCACCAAATCTGCTCTTGAGGCAGAAAAAATGGTAGACGACCTGCTGGAATTTTCTCGCCTGGGGCAGACAGAAATTCATTTGACTACTGTTAATATCAGTCAATTGGTGCAGCAGGTGCGAGAACAATTGCAGCCGGAACTAATCGGGCGATCGCTCCACTGGAAAATCGAGCCATTGGCAACGGTAGAGGCTGACCCAGTACTGCTGCGGTTAGTACTGCAAAACTTGCTGTCGAATGCCGTCAAGTACACGCGCAATAACACCGAAGCCGCCATCAAAATTGGTAGCATTGAACAGGAGCAAGAAGTGATTTTCTTTATCAAAGATAATGGTGCAGGGTTCGACATGAAATACTGCGATCGACTATTTAGCATATTTCAACGGCTGCATCCCCAGGAAGAGTTTCCTGGCACGGGAGTCGGGCTTGCCACTGTCCGGCGGATTGTTCATCGACATGGCGGACGCATCTGGGCAGAAGGCGCAATCAACCAGGGCGCAACGTTCTACTTTTCGCTCCCGAAACATGAGGCATTATAACCGAATAATTACTAATTCGTAATTCGTAATTCGTAATTAAAGAAGCGTACAAGCCCCTTGATTTATCTAATGGAGAAGTAAAATGCATAGCATCAATATTTCAAGCCCCCGACAAAGCCCGTGGTGTAACAATTACGAATTACGAATTATCAATTACGAATTATGTTGACAGCACTACGGTTTCTTTTGCTGGAAGACAATCCCCTTGATGCAGAGGTGATAAATGTCACCCTGACCGATGGCGGTGCTAATTTTGAACTGCTCCGGGTAGAAACTCGCGCTGAGTTTGTGAGGGCATTAGAAACCAATGCATTTAACTTGATTTTGGCAGACTATGCCTTGCCCGGTTTTGATGGCATTTCCGCCTTGAAAATTGCCCAAAACCTGTGTCCTGACACGCCCTTTATTTTCGTCTCTGGCAGTATGGGCGAAGAATTAGCGATTGAAGCGCTGAAACTGGGAGCCACCGACTATGTGCTAAAGCGCAACTTACGGCGGTTGGTTCCTTGTGTCCAACGAGCGCTGCGAGAAGCCCAAGAAAAGCGCGATCGCCAACTTGCCGAAGCTCGCCTGCGTCAAGTTGCGGCCAAACTGCCTCATGGCGCTGTGTTCATTGTGGATCGAGATTTGCGCTACCAGCTGGCAGAAGGCGAAGCGCTGGAGTGGGTCGGTATGACTACTGAAAACTTTGTCGGCAAAACACTCTGGGAAGCCCTCGAACCCGCCCTAGCAGCCAGCTACGAACCCTACTACCACCAAGCTCTTAATGGCGAATCATTTACCTTAGAACACAACAGCCACGATCGCTACTATATCTCTCATGGCACACCCTTACGCAACGATCGCGGTGAAGTTGATGCTGTGCTGGCAATGTCCTACGACATTACCGCTCGCAAACAAATCGAAATTGCCCTCAAACAAAGTGAAGCTCGCTTTCGGTTAATGGTGGCAAGTGCAAAAGAATATGCCATTTTAACCCTTGATTCCAACGCTGCGATCACGAGTTGGAGTGCTGGTGCCGAAAACTTATTGAAGTATTCAGAAGCAGAAATTATTGGCTGTGACAGTCGCTGCCTTTACACCCCCGAAGACAACGCCCAAAACCGCGCTGGAAGGGAATTGCAGACCGCCCAAACTCAAGGACAGGCAGAAAATGAGTGCTGGCATGTCCGAAAAGACGGTAGCCGCTTTTGGGGTAGTGGCTTGGTGATGCCCTTACGCGATGAAGCCGACGATGTGCAAGGATTTATCAAAATCATGCGCGATGTCACCTCACAGCGGCAAGCTGATGAACGCTTGCAGTTGCTCTATGAGATTACCAGCAATTTACTTGCGGTTGAGCAACCGATGACGCTGATGCACAATTTATTTAGCAAACTCTCACCCCCGCTAGGGTTGGACTATTACTACAGCTACATCGTCGAGTCAAAAGACAATCGCCCCAGACTGCATTTGCAAAACTATGAGGGCATTAGTCAAGAGATGGCAGAGACGATCGAGTGGCTTGAGTTCGGTGAAGACCTTTGTGGATGGGTAGCTCAAGAACGACAGCAACTCGTTCTCGATCGCGCCCAAATTGCCACTCATCCTCATGCCCAAACCCACCGCGACCTGGGTGCCACCGCTTATGTCGGTCAACCGTTAATTGTCCAAGAACGGTTATTGGGAACTATCTGCTTTGCTAGCTGCACCCGCACTCGCTTTACCTCAGAAGAAATTGATTTGCTGCAATTAATGTCTGAGCAAATAGCGATCGCCCTCGACCGAGCCAACCTAATTGTTTCGATTCAGCAACAGGCAGAACAGTTGCAACGAGCCAACCAAATTAAAGACGAGTTTTTAGCGGTGCTGTCTCATGAGTTGCGATCGCCCCTCAACCCGATCTTGGGCTGGGCACAACTGCTGCAAAAAGGCAAGCTCAATCCCGCCCGTCAAAGCGAAGCACTACTAACGATTGAGCGCAACGCCAAATTGCAATCACAATTAATTGAAGACTTACTCGACGTTTCGCGGATTATGCAGGGCAAGCTGTCCGTAAAGGTGGCTCCCCTTAATGTAATCCCTGTTATTTCTGCTGCCCTGGAAACGGTGCATCTAGCAGCAGAAGCAAAAAATATTAACTTACAGATCGATCTCGAACCGACTGCACCTATCTCTGGTGACGCTGCCCGCTTGCAGCAAGTGGTGTGGAACTTGCTTACCAATGCCGTCAAATTTACACCAGATGAGGGAGAAGTAATCATTGAATTAAAACAAATTGCAGGGCAGGCTCAAATCCGGGTGATCGATACAGGCATTGGCATTCAACCGGAATTTCTACCGTATGTCTTTGATTATTTCCGGCAAGAAGATAGCTCAACAACACGCAGATTTGGTGGCTTGGGTTTAGGGCTAGCGATCGTCCGCCAAATTGTAGAACTGCACGGTGGCACAGTCAAAGCAGAAAGCTTGGGTGAGAATCAGGGCGCAACCTTTACAGTTGAAATACCGATCTTGAACCAATCAGCACAAATTGTACTTGACTCAGCCGACGCTGATGCAGAAATCGCAGAGACTCCCTTAAGCAACCTGCAAATTTTGCTCGTGGATGATGATAAGTTTTCATGCAAGTTTGAAGCATTTTTGCTAGAACAAAATGGCGCAAAAGTGACAGTCGCAGCATCTGGGCTAGAAGCATTGCAAGTACTTAATAGTTTCATTCCCGATGTAATTGTGAGTGATATAGGTATGGTTGATATGGATGGCTATATGCTGATTCAGCAGATTCGTTTGCGCCCACCGAATCAGGGAGGAACGATTCCGGCGATCGCACTTACCGGTTATGCCACAGATATTGACCAGCAAAAAGCCTTAACTGCTGGGTTTCAAGCTCATATTACCAAGCCATTAGAACCAGAGGAGTTAGTGAGGAAGATTGTCAACCTGTTAGAACCAAATTAATAGGTATAAAAATTTCCGGCGTTGCTGATTGCGGTTAATTTTTCAAGATTTTTTTCTTATCCCGCTTTTCTGTTGTGTTGATACTTACTCCCGAATCTGGGACAAAAATGAATGATGCGTATAACGTCATTATGAATTATGAATTGTTCGGTCAAGTTGATGATGGAGATACTTTACCCATTGGGAATAATTTCGGTAAGCTAACTGTAACTTTAGTTCCTTGTCCCACTTCACTCGACAAGGCAATATTGCCACTATGTAACTCGACACAAGCTTTAGCGATCGCTAGCCCTAAGCCTGTACCAGGAATTGTGTCAACGTTACTTCCACGACTTAAGGATTGAAACAAATTTTCTCGATCTGCCATCGGGATACCAATTCCACAGTCTTTAATGTAAAAAATTGCTTCTGATTCTTTGCCAATCAGGTGGAATTCTACACTACCTCCATCTGGAGAGTACTTAATGGCATTGGACATCAAGTTAATAAAAATTTGTTGCAAAAGTCCGCGATCGCCCCAAAATCCATGATGATTACCAGTAATTTTAAAAATCAATTCGTGGCGATCGCCTACTGTTTCTCGCTCTTGTTCTAAAAGGTCAGAAAAAAATTGCAGTAAATCGACTGAGATTGGTTGAAACTTGGGTTTTTCCAGTTCAAGTTGGTTAACCAGAAGCATATTATCCACGAGTTTGGACATATACCTTGCTTTCTGTTCAATGATTCCTAAGAACCTGTGTTGTTTGGACTCATCTAGTTGCTGGCTATGTTTTACCAAAGTTGATGCCGCAGCCAGAATTGAAGTTAGCGGCGTTCGATACTCATGGGAAACCGTTGTAATTATTTGGGATTTAAATACATTGAGTTGCTTTTCTTTGGCAAGGGCTGCTTGAGTTTGGGCTAACAATTCCGCCTGTTGAATAGCGATCGCTAACTGTACTGATACTTCATTGAGCATTTCTGCATCATCAGTTTGCCAATGTCGTTCCCCGGAATTATGGTGAGCAATCAATAAACCCCAAAGCTTGGGTGTTGGGTTCCCATTGTTGCTCAGATTAATCGGAACTACTAGATTTGCCTTAGTATTAAATTGCTCTTTTAGGCTGACACAATTACACAAGCCAAGCTCATAAATATAAGGGATTGGGGATTGGGAATTAGGCACAAAAGGCAGAGGGGCGGAGGGGCAGAGGGGCAGAGGGGAAAGACCTACTGCAACTTCTCCTCTGCTCCCCTGCTCCCCTGCTCCCCTGCTCCCCTGCTCCACAGTCCCAGCCCCAACGCGATCGCACAATGCCACAGTGCGGTATGACTCAACTGATGAGGCGACTATCTTACCATCTGTATCTGGGGCAAACTGATAAACCATGACGCGATCGCACTTCAGAAGTTGCTGAACCTCAGCTACAGCCGTATTCAAAATTTGCTCTAAGTTAAGAGACTGGCGAATTCGTAAAGCAGTTGTGGCAATTAGGCGTTGTCTCTCCTGAGTTTTGAGCAGTTGGGCTTGCAAGCACGACTGCTTAATGGCGTTACGGACTGCTAGTTGCAGCACATCCTGTGTCAGATTTTGCTTGACTAAGTAATCCAAAGCACCCCGTTTCATTACCTGCACAGCGATTTCTTCATCACCGCGCCCTGTCAACATAATCACAGGGACAGAAGTCTTAAATATCTCCTGCTGGATGCGATCGAAAAATTCTAACCCACTCATATCAGGTAGGCAAAAATCCAGCAAAATCACATCACAGCGTACTTTTTGGCACAAAGCAAGTCCTTCTTCTGCACAGTCTGCCTCTAAAATCTGGTAGGACTGGTGCGGATCTTTCAAAAGATATCGACGATAGATTTTCCGATCTGCGGCACAATCATCGATGATAAGTAGCGTCCATGTGTCCAACATAAGGTTATGAGGATCAGGGAGCTATATAGATCCCTTTTATCCAGATTGTGTTTTCTTGCATAATTCTAAAAATAATATAAAATAAGTGTAAATAAAATCTAAATTCTTTAGTAATCCTAAAGAAATACCAAATAGTCAAAAAATAGAAAAATCGGGAAAAGGAATCTAACAGAGACAAACAGACACAGTGACTCAAAGAGGAAAATTTCTCTGTGTTCTCTGAGCCGTCTTTTTTATTATCCTTTTTTCCCTACTGCTAGATCGACAAAAAATAAATAAATTAATCCAACACAGGCGGCGTATTAGCTTCAAGCCAGTAGTCTACAAATGCCTGGATCGTCTTTTTTAGTTCTTGAGCATCCATCGGTTTTACCAGATATCCATTTGCGCCCTTTTGGTAGCACAATTCAATATCCTTGGGGTTAGATGATGTGGTAAAAACAACGATGGGAATTCCCTTGAAACTCTTATCTTGCTTGAGCCGATCTAAAATGTCACGCCCATCAATACCTGGCAAATTGAGATCGAGCAAGATTACAGAGGGTCGTAATGCTACTTTTGAGTTGGGTAGGTCTTCGTCCTTAGCGTAGGCATCGTTTCCCTGTTGATAAAGGAACTCTAAAACCTCATCCCCATTCGTACAACGGTGTATGGGGTTCTGGACGGACATACGCCGCATCAGACGTTGCAGCATCCGAAAATCTTCATTGCTGTCCTCAACAACGAGCAGCGGTTCATGAAGTTTTTTTGTCATTCGTGGTATTAAAAGAGCTTAACAAAAATATATATTTAGTCATTATCTTAAACTATTCCAGCGTAAAATAAAAAATTGAGCCAACGCCTACGGTAGATTCAACCCAAATGTGACCATTATGAAGCTCAACAATCTTCTTAACAATAGCTAATCCTGCACCTGCTCCTCCACCGTACTTTTGCTGGGAATGGAGCCGCTTAAATAATCTAAAGATAGTTTCTAGGTGATGCTGGGGAATTCCAATGCCGTTATCTCGGATATAAAATATTGGGCATGGGGCATGGGGCATGGGGCATTGGGTATGAGTTATTCCCCTTGTCTCCCCCTGCTCCTCTGCTCCCCTGCCCCTCTGCCCCTCTGCCTCTTCTTGAGAAAAGTAGCCAATCTCAACCCATTGCTCTGTCTTATCGTTATATTTGAACGCATTACCAAGCAGATTACTGAAGACTTCATTAACCAGCACTCGATCGCACAAAACTGTTGGTAAAGGTCGAGGAATGCGGATATCCACAAGCCCAGAGTCTTGGCGACTAGCACGAAAAATGTCGATTACTTGGTTGAGTAATTCGTTGAGGTCAGTTGCTTGCAAGCGCAGTTGTGCTTGTCCTAACTGCGATAACCGCAGTAGAGCATTAATCAGAGTTTCCATGCGTACAGACAAGGATACTACTGTTTGCAAGCACTCCATTCCGTCATCATCTAATACTTGGGCATAGTCTTCTAGCAGCACTGTTGAAAAGTTATAAATGCCCCGCAAAGGTTCCTTGAGGTCATGGGAAGCGGCGTAGGCAAAGGATGCTAGTTCTTGATTGCTGCGCTCTAACTCCAGGTTGATTTTAGCTAATTCATCCGCTTTCGAGAGTACAATACCAACGATCGCATTATTCAAAGCGATCGCACTGTCAAGTTCGCAAGGTTTCCAGGGTAGAGAAGTTAATCTAACCGTTTCTTGCCATTGTTCAAAGGATTTTCGGGGAGACAGGGTATAGCTACCGTCTGCCTGTGCTTGCATGGATTCTTGTGGATTTCCTGCCCAGTGTACCGTTTGAAGAACTTCAGGGCGAAACCAAAGGATATAATAGCGCCGAATTTTAGAAATCCGCAGTAGCAACAAGCCACTAGCAGTATCTTTAAATACTAGTGCCTCTTGGTAAAGCTTCGGCAGAGAATCAGTAGCAAACAGGTTGTCACTAACTTGGGTATTCGCCCATTCAATGAGTGCCCGAACTTCATCAATATTCGGTGTTGTCCCCACAAGGGTAATTTCATTATCCAGACAAACCGCCGCTCCTGAAGCACTAACAAGATCGAGCAAGCGGATTTCCGGTTTGATGAGGGCATCGATAAAATTGTCTGCTTGGGAAATAGATTCTAGAAACTCAGACTGTAGCGATTTGAGTTTTACTTTATAATCCCATTCCGAGTTACTAATTTTGTGTGCTAATTCTGAAGATGCAATCTGTCCCAAAAATTCGCACATCTTGCGGACTTCGTAAGAAATATACTTTGGTGTTTGATGGTGACAGGATATTAATCCCCAAAGTTTCTGCTCTTGAATAATTGAAATCACCAAAAGAGCCTTCACTCCCATATTTTGATGATATTCAGTACAACACCAATCAAAACTCCGCAGCAGACAGTAGCTTAAGTCAAGATGCTGATGTGTTGTCGGATTTTCCGTTGGAACTAGTTTGACAGGTTCGGCAGTCAAATCGGGGAGAAATCTCAGAAAGCAGCGCGTGTATAACTCCCTAGCCTGCGCTGGAATATCTGTAGCGGGATAGTGGAGTCCTAAATAAGGTGATAAATCTTCCCGTTTAACTTCTGCAACCACAGAACCCGCTTCTGACTCGTCAAATTGATAAACCATCACCCGATCGAAACCGATGATTTTTTGAACTTCTTCAGCTACTAAATGCAAAAATTCTCCCAAATTGGATGTCTTTTGCATTTTAGCGATCGCTTCACTCGCAAAACTATGAAAGTTTAAGAAACTCATCTCAAATTCCGAGTCAGTTGGTTCTAGCTCCAAAATCACAGCTTCTTCTGTACGATGAGCGATCGCATCAAAGTATATTTCCCCATACAAAGTATTTATTAATACTTTAAAAATATTAGCGCTGCCAACCTTTTTTACTAAGCACTGCTTGACAATTTCCACTGGCTGAGGTTCAAGTAAATAGCTCAAAGGTTGACTGAGCAAATCTTCTGGAGATTTACACAAATACACTTGGGTATTGTTGCTAACTTGCAGTATCTCTAGCTGATTACTGAGTGCCAGGAGAATGCCATGAGGTTGAATAGAGCCAGGTATGTGAATGGGTTTGCGATCGTGGTTAGTCAGGGCATTAGCTTGGGCTGTAGTATATTCCGGCTGGCTCATAACTTAACTTATGTAAAGCTAGTTTTAAAATAGCGTAATTAAATGTCATATTTCTTTAAAGTATATGCTGATAAGTATGAATGCGATCGTATCTATCTGTGCTTGTTACGCTTTTTACAGTTACTAATGTAAGTGAAAATAATTAGAGGATGGTCTAATAACGTGGCAAGGCTTCCGTAGCAAAAATTGAGCCTCTGATTTTCTAAAGGTGAAAATCAACTCTACAGACGTAATTAATTACGTCTGTACAAATCAAATAAAAATCATTACATGCAGCAACGCAACACCAATATCCAACATCCAAAATCCGAAGCTGACTATGGTGTTGGGAACTTTTTTTTGAACGAGTTTGGCTGCTTTGATATCCAATAATTGTGCTAATTCAGTTGTATTCAATGACTTAACGAGACTCAAGCCAAGAGGCTTACTAGAAATGCTTTGAGTGTAAGCGGCGTTTAGGTAGGGTGTGTATTGCGGCCTGCCTGCAATGTATGTTTGGAAGAAAGGTAAACTTAAAACATTCATGTAACGACGCGCTTGAGAAGCATCACCAATCATATCAGCAGGTAATGCTACTTGTTGATTTGCAGGATTTGCATTGCCAATGATGGAGAAGTGTGTGCCACCTTCAAGCGTGACGAGATACTTTTGAGGATTCGTTAACCAGGAAAAAGGTAAAATTTGCTCGGATAAAGCTGGGGCAACTGTATCATCACTACTGCTGACAATCATCACTGGAGTTTTGATTTGACTTAAGCCAGCTTTGCCAAAAATTGAACTAGTAATAGGATTAACTGCGATCGCAGCTTTTACTCTCTCATCCCGCAGGTTATAATCTTTGCCAGACTTGCTGATGCTCAATTCTAAAGCGCGACACTGGAGCAGTAAAGACATATTCCAGGTATTTTGGAGTGCTGCTGGTTGACAGTCTTGTTTTAGCTGCTCAAAGTTGATTTTAGCGCCTGCTAGGGCTAAGGCTGTGTAGCCTCCCAAAGATTGACCAAATACTCCGACTTGTTGCAGATTTAGGCGACCTTTAAACCGTGAATCAGATTGATTACCTTTTTGCAATTGATTCAGTATATATGTTATGTCCAAAGGTCGGTCTTGAAATTCGCTTGGTTCTGCTACTTCAATAGCGCGTCCTTTTAAGAGAGAACGTAATTGTTTCGCATCACTACCAGGGTGATTGGGAACAACGACAGCAAATCCGTAAGAAGCTAAGTGAGTGGCTAAATATTGAAAGTTACTGCTGTCTAAACCCAAGCCGTGAGAAATGACAATTACCGGTGCAGCCTTTTGGACATTGGGAATGTAAACATCAGTCAATAAAAGTCGATTGCGGGTTGAGTCGAAAAACTTCAGGATGTATTTTTGCGACTTAAATTTTCCCGGAACCTTTAAATCGGGCAATTGCGAGAAATTTGGTTGAGAAATGCTCTCAGCTTCTATTTTAGACTTTTGGGAAACAACTGCGATCGCCAGATGGGTTTGGTTAACAAGTTTCTCCAATTCCGTAGCTATTTCAAAAGTCTCGGCGACATCAAGGCGAATGCTGCTGGTGGGATATTTACGCAACACATTTAAAAGTGTCAAGCCTCCCGATTCCCCAGAGGCTAAAATTAGCGCCGAACGCAAAGTACTCAATCCTGGTTCTGGCTGATTGGTTTTAATCACTTGCGCCAATCGATGCAGTAAAAATTCTCCTTGGGGTGTGTAGAGAAGTTGCGAAACTACTACCGGACTAACTTTCACACGATTAAGCAAAATCCGCCGTAATTCTTGAAGCTGTTCTAAAGGCAGATATCGCTGATAGGCTGCTAAGTCTTCGTTAATTACACCTGTTTTAGCGTAGTTCTCTAAAGTCCTGACTGAAATAGAAAGCTCTAAAGCTGAATAAGATGCATAAATCCGCTCTGCTGCCAACACAGAATTACTAATTCCAAACGTTGGCAGCACCATTGAAAGAACCAGCAATAAAGAATTTTTTCTGAGGGTGCTGGCCCAATTACCAAACAAACTATTCATCGCTCAACTGTTTCGGTGGTCTGGTTTTATCGGGTGTTGGCTTTGGTAGTTATTCGGGCGCCCTGCTTGGTTTACTTAAAGTTATTAGCCTCAATTTTATCAAAACAGAATTTAGGAGTCAGTAATTATAATTCAGGATGAATTAATGTATGACTTGCAAATGTAGCTGGCTTAAAATAAAGGGTATAAATGGGTTTATAATTTCCACTAAATCTTAGATTTAGTAGTCAAAAAAGTAGTGATTCCCAATGCCCTAGTAATTTATTCTGACTCCTGAATTTTGATTTTTGAATTCTTATTCAAGGTTTTTTCGGCTATCAAGTCAACAATTAAATCCTACAAAGTCACGCAGATGAGTAAAGTATCTAGATGACTTCAGTAGTTTGCCTTCACTATTAAATCATAACAAATAAAAAATAGTCTGCCTCAGTATTTATGTTGTAGCTTTGAATATTGCACAAATTCACTAGCTGAAAAATCCAGTAAAATTTCTGAAAAATATGGCGATTAATCAGCTTTTCCCAAGTGCGATCGCTACTGAACCTGTAACTACTAAACCTGCTCCCAATATTGCTGTAAGGGTGAAGTGTTCTGGTGGTATCCAATCAGGTGCAATAACTGATACAACTGCGACTGCTATTAATGTCACAATGGGAGCTAAAGCTATTACTGCACTTACTCGTGATGCTTCCCAATGTTGTAATGATTCAGAAAAAGCACCGTAAGCGATTAAAGTATTCAAGGCACAAAAAATTAACATTACTAAATGGAAACTATCGAGTATAAAAAGTGATTTAACTTTAGCTATAGGAGTGAATAATAAAGTACAGCCTCCATAAATGATCAACATGATGTTGGTGGAAGATAAAGATTGTAATAACTGCTTTTGTGCCAAAGCATAAATAGCCCAAGCCGTTGCTCCTAGCGCGATTAAAACACTACCTAGTATATATGTGCCATGTGCTGTAATTAAATTCGTTAGTTGTTCGCGAAAAAATAAAAGATAACCACAAATCATGACACTAACGCCAATCCATTGAGACAGTCGATAACGTTCTTTAAAAATTACTAACCCTCCAAAACCTAATAAAAGGCTAGATAATTGAATCAAAACTTCAGCGTTAGCAGGCGATGTTAATGCTAAACCTTGGGTAAACGAGAAGTAATTAATCCCTAAAAATATTGTTGCGATCGCTAATAATTTTCCAGAAGCAGAGCGCAATTGTTCTAATTTTGGTAATTTACCGCGTATCCCTAAATACACAGCAAGTAATACAAATGATACTAAAAAACGAAACCAAATAACGGTATAGACATCAAGTACTTGTAGAATTACTGCAAGAGCAATAGGTAAAATTCCCCATAAGAAGACTGTCAATAGCGATAATGCTAGCCCTAAGCGCCACCGACCAGAACTTTGATGTAGTAACATTAAAATATCCAAAAATTAGGACTGATAAGTAAGTTATATCTAATTTAAATATCTGAACATTTTATCAAACTCTTATCGATAAAATATATTAATAGTTTAGTTAATGCAAATTCAATATAGAATAATCATCAATTTATCCAAATTAATTTATGATTCGTAGCCCGAAGAGGGTGTATTTTTTTGTTCACGTAAAATTCGTAATTTGCGTGTTCATTTTACATGAATATTAAATTAAAAACTTCTTCGTAAATGTATACTTTATCTCGGTGTTACTTTAGAAAAAAACTATGGGGATTATACCCATAATCAGTTTAGTAATCTTCGCCACCGCTTTATCATGTTACTTATTGCTGACCTCAAGAGGTCGATTTTTGCTCAAATCTTTGGTGACAAAAATAAAGCGGCAAGAGTGGAGATTCAGATATGGCAAGCCTAATTACTTGAGATCGAGATTTTCAAGGACTATAACCATTGCTGCCATTATTCTGGCAGCGGTAATAGCTGGAAATACTGTATCAGCAGTTACAGGCCCGTCTCCAGTTTCGCTCAAAAGCGTATCGGTTCCAGAACCTGACAATCTTGGAGACTTTGTAGCAGACAAAACAGCTGCAATCAAGTTAGGAAAGACTCTTTTTTGGGATATGCAGATTGGGAGCGATGGAAAGACCTCCTGTGCTAGTTGTCACTTTCATGCTGGAGCCGACAATAGATCCAAAAATCAGATTGCTCCTGGGCTTTTGCGGGTCAACGCCGATGGTACAGAGAATCCAGATTCAGTTTTCAATGTCGGCGGACTACCAAACTATCAGCTTAAACCAGGAGATTTCCCCTTCCACAAGTTGTCAAACCCCAACGATCCTAAGACTGTTGTATCTGACCGTAACGATGTCAGTTCTTCTCAGGGGATCTTCAATACGAAGTTTGTGGATGTCACACTTGGTAATGCAGAAGACAAAGTTACAACCGAGCCAGATCCGGTGTTTAACGTAAAAGGTATCAATGTGCGGCGCGTTGAGCCGCGTAACACGCCAACCGTGATTAATGCTGCATTCAACTTCCGCAACTTTTGGGACGGAAGGGCACAAGATATCTTTAATGGGGTGAATCCCTTCGGTTTAAGAGATACTAACGCCACTGTTGTCAAGGCTATAAACCCAATTAGGGCAGAATTTGTCAAAGTCAGCCTCAAAAACTCGTCTTTGGCATCTCAAGCTGTCGGGCCGCCACTCAGTTCCTTTGAGTCATCCGCAGATGGTCGCACTTTTGAAGAAATTGGTGATAAGTTCGGGAGTGATAAGTTGGGGCTAATTGACAGAATATCTTTCACCGCTGGTAAGGGTAAAAAGCTCCCCCGAAAACTTGCGAAAAAGTTATTACCTCTTAGACCCCTAGCTAAACAGATTGTGCATCCACAAGACAGCGTTTTAGGTAAAGATAGTAGCTCGCCTAAACCTGGACTTAAAGATAAAACATACGAGCAAATGATTCAAGATGCCTTCAAGCCGGAGTGGTGGAATTCTACTCGCCTCATCCAAGTTGACTCTGACGGTAAACGGACTATTGTTAAAAGGCCCGATCGCTCCTTGACGACTAATGAGTACACATTGCTAGAGTACAACTTCTCGCTATTCTTTGGGCTGGCAGTTCAGTTGTACGAGTCTACGCTCATTTCCTATGATACGCCCTACGATCGCTATTTGGAAGGAAACACCAGCGCCCTAACCGCGCAGCAGCAACGAGGGAAAGGACTGTTTGAGGGCAAAGGTCTGTGTATTAGTTGCCACACTGGAGTAGAATTAACTGCGGCTTCAGTCAGCAGCGTGGCTAAAGAGGGACGAATCAAACGTGCGCCGTTTGGCTCACAATCTCCCGAAGACAATGGTTTCTTCAATATCGGTGTCAGACCAGCCACAGAAGACCCCGGTTTGGGTGGTTATGACGGTTTGCAGAGTAAAGGTCAACGTAATCCGCTTTCAGAGGCACGATTGGCTCAGTTGGGTAAATTTAAGGATCTCCTTGGCGAAAACCCCCCAACCCTCAATCCACCGTTGAATTCCAGTGAACCTGTGTTTGCAAACGGAGCTTTCAAAGCACCCGGACTTCGCAATGTGGAACTAACTGCTCCCTACTTCCACAATGGAGGTCAGGCGACTCTAGAGCAAGTGATTGATTTTTACAATCGTGGTGGTGATTATGGAGTACTTCCACCACTAAATCTTTCACCACAAGAAAAACAGGACTTGGTCGCCTTTTTAAAAGGACTGACTGATGACCGAGTTCGGTTTGATAAAGCGCCCTTTGACCATCCACAATTGTTTATCCCTAATGGACATGTGGGTAACACTAATTACGTTGTCAATGACGGCACTGGTAAAGCTACAGATGACACAGTGGAAATTCCTGCTGTTGGTAGGAGTGGTAATAGTGGTACACCAAATTTTCTGAGTTAATCTCATTTCACGACGAAATACCTGAATACAGATAGATATGTAGGGACGTACAAATGTACGTCCCTCTTTTTGCGATTTGGGTGCAATTGCGGAGTTCGTAGTAAGGACTTTAGTCTTTACTACAAACTTATTCACCCTACTCAATGCTGAGTAGTGAGTACCTTGGCTGAGAGTAAATTACTCAATACTCAGCACGGGCTAAACGCCCCGCTACCGCTAACAGTACTCTTCAAAGTTGATGTGGTGGACTAGTAGTTGCGATCGCTTGACTAACGAATGCGTAGGCGTAGCCCGTTGGAGGCATCGCCAAATTTGGGTTGTATATTGCTAACTTTGGTATTGTCTAGGTAATTATAGACTCTTCTGGAAACTTCACGGACAAAATCTCCAGCTCTGCGATCGTAGTTTGGTCTTTGCACCAAAACACCTGCTAAATAGCTTTTGCCGTTGGGCATTTGAATAATACCCGCATCACCAATGATAAATCTCAATGTACCAGTTTTGTGGGCAATAGTAGCTCCTTGACCGATACCAGCTGGTAGTAAACTATTGGTTTTGACATGGCGCATAATGCCTAAAACTCGATCGCGGCTAGTTGGGGATAGCAAACGATTATTAGAAACTAACGCCGCTAATCTGACTAAATCTTTAGAACTAGTTGTATTTGTGCCACCGATATCTGGAAGTAAATTGCGAAGTGCTGTATTTTGCAATCCCCAGCTACGAAAACGTTGACTAACTTTTGCGGCACCACCCAAGCGATCGAGAACTAAATTTGTGGCGGTATTATCGCTGATTGTCATCATCAAAGTAGCAGTTTCCAGGACACTAAATTTAGTGCCGATGGGTTTGTATTGCATTATTCCAGATTCGCCCACCTTTAAATCGCGCCGCATCACTAATTTATCGGTAAGTTTAATTCTACCTGCATCTATTTCTTGGAAAAGAGCCACTAATAAGGGGAATTTGATTGTACTGGCAGCAGCAAATCTTTTTTCGCCATTAATATCTATATAGTTTCCTGTATCTAAATCCAAGAAAAATATTCCAGGATTTAATGTTTTATAACTTGCTAACAAACTGCGAATCTGAGAAGTAATACCAACCATTTCTTGACCAAGATTCACAACTCCAGCAAATGTCGATGCATCTGTGGATTTGATGGCAATATCTTCTCGATTTTCCCCAACAATGGGGTTATTTTGACGGTTAAATGAATTGAATTTGAAAATCCAATGAGAACGGGAATCTCCTTTAATTGATATATTTTGGGAAGTAACATCATAACCCGGAGCTAACTCGACGACAAAACGAGTGGTTTGAGAGTCTGGTTTGCCGAGGCGAATTTCTTTCACCGCCTTACCAAAACTTTGTTTGACAGTATCGGAATTAAAATTAGTTCCAGGTAAGTCAATCACTAATCGATTCGGATTATCTAATAAAAAGGCTTTTGGTTCTATTCCCGAAGTGGTAGTTAGGTCTAATTGGTTTTGGCTAGAATCATAGTACCAAGACTGTAATTGTGAGGCTTTAGCTTGTCCTGCAACTAGAACCAAACTGCTTAAACCAATCGCCAGTAGATGTGATTTCATGTTGTGAATGTGGGTGTGCAAGTAAGGAGAAACTAATCAGGTTTACTTAGATTGTTTTCTGATGACTGTGCTGAACTTCCGGAGAAAAAGTCATAAATCCCGTTGAGTTATTTTTACCAGATGAGGTTTGGGATTAAATAAGCACGATAAATCATCATTACTTATTAAAAGTAAATCGCTGATAGTTTTATTTGTGGTGTGAGTTAACAACAACAGAAATTGTTAATCTAGCGCAAGGACGAGCGAAGGATTAATTATGTTTCCAGCTGATGTTTTGTATAGAGAGAAAGTAAAACCCATTCACTAAAACCCTTATACATATATATAGATTTGTTCGCGTAGGGGCACGGCATTGCCCATAGGTGTTCACTTAAGGTGAAACCCTTGTAATGACGTGATATTCAGTTCTCTGGCTTCCCATCACTATCCGCTTCACCCCACCCTAACCCTCCCCTTGTCAAGGGGAGGGAACAAATTTCCTGTTTCCCCCCTTGATATCATATCTGGTGAAAGACTTATCATTAAGGACGCAGGGGGAGAAAGAGTTTGAGGCTTATTTACTTTTCTTTACACAGTTTGGTTTTATTGCACCTACTTACTTACCTACTTAATCACAGTGATGGTTGGGTGGGGTAAAACTAAAGCTAAAACCTAAGTAAATCAGGTTTCAGGTGAGGTTTTGAGAATTTATGCAATAAATATATTGATTTCGGGTGGTTGTTTATTAAATTCGGGTGGTTGTTTATTAAATTCGGGTGGTCGTTTATTGAATTCGGGCAGTCGTTTATTGAATTCGGGCAGTCATTTATTGAATTCG
>NZ_JAVRCD010000094.1:0-21993 GCF_034530895.1 Nostoc sp. DedQUE08 | reverse complement strand
ATATTGCTGTTTACGCTGCTTGATTGAATTAAAAATGGATAAAGTCGAGCTAAGTTGCAATATAACTTAGAAGAATTTATAGTAAACAGACTTTGGCAATTAGAGTATAAATTATCATGCTATCCAAGCTAGAGCGAAGTATAAATCAGCGTAAGTGCTTTGAAGTAATTAGAACTAAAGATAACTCAGATGTATAATTAGCCCGTCTCCTCCATAATCTTTATAAAGATCGCGATTTAGGACTGGCAGGCTTTCTATTTTTTACTTTAATTAAGGGGCTTATGTGGCAACAAGAAAAAAAAGATACTTTGATAGTCAGACTGTTATTATGGGTTGCCTTAGCTACAACCCCGATGGCAGCATCTCTGGTGGTATCAGCTCCGATGCTGGCACAATCTACACCTGAAGCTACCTCTTCGCCACTGCCACAAACAGTGCAGAATGAACCGATAGTGCGGATTGACGGTTCCAGTAGCTTGAGTGCAATCAACCAAAGCCTGAAAGAAAGTTTTGAAAAACAGTTTGTCGGTAAAAAGGTTGAAGTTGCTGCTAACGGCACTGAGAAAGCGCTGAAAGATTTGCTAGATGGCAAAATCGATATAGTCGCAATGGGGCGCGGGTTAACGCCAGCAGAAAAAGCTCAAGGACTAGAGCAAGTTCGTTTGCAGCGTGAGAAGATTGCGATCGTGGTTGGTGCAGAGAATCCTTTTAAAGGAAGCTTGACTAGTAGGCAATTCGCCCGGATTTTTCGGGGACAAATTACAAATTGGTCACAACTGGGAGGGCCTTCAGCCAAGATTCGATTCATCGATCGCCCGAACACGAGTGAAACTCGCAATACTTTTCGTACTTATCCAGCCTTCAAAACTGCTGAATTTGCTACAGGTGCTAATGCTACCCAAGTAAGTGACGATAATACCGCAGAAATCATCAAACAACTGGGCAAAGACGGTATCAGCTATGTGTTAGCTAATCAGGTATCGAAGTTGAAAGATGTGCGAGTTCTGCAATTACATCAAGCCTTGCCAGCTGATGCGAGATATCCCTTCTCGCAACCTTTAGTTTACGTTTACAAAAAAGATCAGAGTTTAACCACAGTAGATTTTCTTGGCTTTACCCTAGCACCCGCAGGACAGCAGGCTATAGAAAAAGGTAGAACTGCCGAAGCCGAGGCGATCGCAGCCAGCGTCTTACAACCTGTTGCAGCTGCTCCAGGTATCCAAACTACACCAGCGCCTACACCTTCCCCTAGTGCCACTAGTTCTGCATTTGGCGAACAGCCCTTTGTGGCTGCACCTACACAAAGCGCTCCAATTGTAAATAAAGAAACACCATTGTGGTTGCTGCTACCTGTCTTTTTTATAACTGTAGGTGGCTCTGTACTATGGTGGATTCTCAAAAAACCCCCATTGCCCCCTGAGGAAACAGACAATTTACCAGAATCAAATCCTCATCCACCCAATGGAGAAACGGCGGCGCTCGATGCTGGCACAGTTTCCTCCCTGAATGGAACGACGCTGGAGGAACAAGCAGTACCGGACTTTCAAGAGCAAGAAAACCCCGATCGCACTCCTTTCAACATCTACGCTCAAACACAATCCGATCTGAACCAAAATGCTACTCAGGAGACAGCAAATTTAGTCCAAGAGACAAGTAATGGTACTTCTAACCTCTATGAAGGTGCGACATCGAGCGTAGCGAATGGCTCAGAAAATAACAATTTGGGAGCCGCAGCTTTAGGTGGTGCGGCTATAGCAACAGGTATCGGGGCGGCTACCTGGTCTACCTTTAACAACAAAGAAAGAGAACCAAATGCAATTGATGAGACATCCGAACTAAATAATTATACGGAGACATACACTCCTGAGTCTGATGAAATTGCATGGGATATAGAAGCTCCGGCGGCTGTAGTAAATACTTCATATCCTTACCCAGGTAATATTCCAGAAGAGTTGTCTGATGTGGAACTGCCTTCATCTGAGGTGACAGCCCCACTCCCGGAATTACCAGATGTGCCACAAGCATCATCTGATTTTGGATACTGGGACACAGCAATTAGTGAAGATCGGGCAGACGAGGAACTTCAGGCAGAATTGAATTGGCTAGAGAGTATCACCTCAACTGAAGATACAGCCTCAGTTGATGAATTGCCTTTAGTGGAATCTGACGAAACGACAGCAGATGTGGAAGCATCAGAGACAGATACATCTTCACTGCTCGATTTACCGGAATTTCCAGAAGATGTATTGAGTAAAGATGCATTGAATGTGGTAGCGGACGCAGCCGAACCCACTTTAAGTTGGCCAGAGTCAGAACTTCCTGCCGAGCCGACTGTTGAAGAAGCTAACTCCACAGATTTGGGCGCAGCCGCAGCTTTAGCAGCGGGCGCGGGAGTTGGCGCTTGGGCTAGCACTTTCGGAGCGGATGCTCCAAAAGAGACGATCGCAGCCGAAACAGCTAGTGGTTTGGTTGATGCTGATGAAGAAAGTAGTATTGTGCTCACACCGCATACTTATACATCGGCTCATGTCTCTTGGGAGATTTCCCCAGCCAAGAAAGCAGAACTGTGGCAACAAGGCGGTACTCAATTGGCAGTGCGGCTGTATGATGTGACTGGCATTGATTTGAGTTATCAAACTCCGCAGCTGGTGAAGCAGTATGAATGTGCAGAGACAGCACACGATCGCGTTGTCGAAATTCCCCAGAGCGATCGCGACTACATAGCTGAAATTGGCTATCTCGCTTATGGCGAACACTGGTTACTCATCGCCCGTTCTGCAATTGTTCGTGTCTTCAGTCCTGTGAATCCAGAACCCATAGTTGATGATGTGGCAATGGCAGGCGAAACAGCTATTGGTTTGGTAGATACTCAAGAAGAAAGCAGTATTGTCCTCACACCAGATACTGATGGATCGGCTCATGTCGCTTGGAAGATTCCTGAAGCCAAGAAAGCAGCCCTGCGGCAACAAGGCGGCTCTCAATTAATCGTGCGACTGTATGATGTAACTGGCATTGACTTGAGTTATCAAACTCCGCAGCTGGTAAAGCTGTATGAATCTGAAGAAACAGAAAACGACGGATTGGTGGACATTCCCCAGAGCGATCGCGACTACATAGCTGAAATTGGCTATCTTGCTGATGGCGATCGCTGGTTATTCATCGCCCGTTCTGCGATCCTTCATGTCTTCGGCCCTGTGAATCCAGATCCCGTAGTTGATGATGTCGCAATTGCGGATAAAACAGATGTTGATTTGGTAGATGTCGAAGAACAGAGCAGTATTGTCCTCACACCCCGCACTTTCCAATGGGCTGAAGTCTCTTGGGAGATTTCCGAAGCTAAAAAAGCAGCACTGAGACAACAGGGCGGCTCTCAATTGGTAGTGCGACTGTATGATGTAACTGGCATTGACTTGAGTTATCAAACTCCGCAGCTGGTAAAGCTGTATGAATCTGAAGAAACAGAAAACGACGGATTGGTGGACATTCCCCAGAGCGATCGCGACTACATAGCTGAAATTGGCTATGTCGCTGATGGCGGTCGCTGGTTATTTATTGCCCGTTCTGCGATCGTTCGTGTCTTTAGTCCAGTGCCTACAGAGCCGACAACAGATTCCACTGTTGAAAATGTTGTACCATTAGTCAGCGAAACCGCTATTGGCTCGGCAAATGTAGAAGCAGAAACTACCCCAGAAGAAAGTAGTATTGTCCTCACACCCCGCACTCCCAAGTGGGCTTATGTCTCTTGGCACATTTCCAAAGCTCAGTCTGAAGCACTACAACAACAGGGCGGTTCTCAATTAGCAGTGCGGCTCTATGATGTGACTGGCATTGACTTGAGTTATCAAAGTCCCCAACTTGTCCAGCAGTATGAATCTGAAGAAGTAGCACGCGATCGCTTTGTGGCGATTCCCGTCAGCGATCGCGATTACATGGTTGAAATTGGCTATATTGCTGATGGCGATGCCTACGGCGGTGAACTACGTTGGTTACTTATAGCCCGTTCCGCTAACGTCCGGGTTTTCAGTCGTCCCCACGGAGATTTTTGGTTCGTGGCTGATGCTGAGTTAATTATTCACGGAGCAACTCAACCAAATACCAACGTAAACATTGGCGGCCATGCCATCAAAATCAAACCTGATGGTACTTTCCACCTACGTCTTCCCTTTTCAGATGGTTTAATGGACTATCTGATCACGGTAGCTGCTGATGGGGAATCCACAAGAACTATTCATAAGAAGTTCTCTCAGGAAACTTCCGAAAGCTAATAAGCTAAACCACATCTAATTTGCATAATCTGAAATTGTACATTTATTGTGGGGTGGGCGACACGAGCGCCCAATATATGTAAGTTAAATGTGGAACAGTTTATTACCTTGAGTTATCTCCTCTAACCCGAATGGCACTACAAAAGCCCAAAAGCTTATGTCATCTTGTTCCCAGCCTGGAGGCTGGGAATGTATCTCAAGTGGGCTTCTGCCTCTTGTCAACCTACTAGAGGCGGAGTCTCACAGAATGGGTTAAGAGCCTAGAGGCTCTTAACCAGTTAGAGCAAGGGCTGTATATTTATTAGTGCCATTCTCCTCTAAACCAATTCTCCCTTTTCAGGGGTGTAGGAAGGGGGGATTTTATTATGCCAACTTTCGTTTTCATCCCTGTTAGGGGAAATGATTATAATACGATTCGATTAAGGTTTTTTGATGAAAATTATAGATCGCAAAAATGTGATAAATCATCACAAAGACACGATTCATCGCGTATTGTAGAGACGGCGATTCATCGCGTCTTTTGCTCTAGAAAAATTTCTTGAGCTAGACATTTTCTAAATGCTAACTTCTACAGGTGACACAGGATTTGGAGCGTTTTTTTAACTATGAAACATAGACATAAAGTAGCTTTTAGCTTAACATCGCTGATTGGTCTTAATTTAATCTCTAGCTTAGTTGTATTTGATGAGGCGAGCGCCGCGCCACCGAGAACCCCAGACAAAAGTGTAAATTGCGAGATTTTAGTTGTGGGTGGTGGACTTTCTGGTGTCGCCACAGCTTATGAGGGTTTGCTAGCAGGGCGAACAGTTTGTCTGACGGAAATTACTGACTGGCTGGGAGGACAAATTTCTGCTCAAGGAACATCTGCGTTAGACGAACGCCCAACTCAACGAGCTTTAAAATTCTATTCTCGCGGCTATCTGGAATTACGAAATCGGATTGGACGTAAATACGGTAAGCTTAACCCAGGCGACTGCTGGGTAAGTGAATCGTGTTTTCTTCCGCATGATGCTCACGCCATTTTGACCCAGATGCTTAAAGATGCGGAAAAGCAGGGCAAAGGAAAATTGCAATGGTTTCCCAACACAGTAATTAAGGATTTGGAAATCGCTGCTGATGGCAAAATAATTAATAGTGCGATCGCAATTCAACATCAACCACCAAAAGGCGCACCACCTCTCAATACTTTTACGTTATCTCAAAGCATTGAAGATGCTTATCGCTACGAAAACTCGTCTCGGTTTACCAAAACGATTGTCCGTTTCATCCCCAAAGCAACGAAAGAGGATGCTTCTAAATGGTATGTCGTAGACGCTAGCGAAACAGGAGAAATTATCGCTCTTGCTGATGTTCCTTACCGATTAGGCATTGATGCCCGTTCTTACCTAGAACCTTCTGCTTCCAGCGCTAATAACGACCCCTATTGCCCTCAAGGTTTTACCTACACCTTTGCAATGGAGTCCACCAAGGAACCGCAACCGCAGACAATGCCTGCATTTTATCCCCAATATGCGCCATATTTCAGCTATGAATTAACGCGATTGGCTAGCTTTGATTTAGTTTTTACCTATCGTCGCATCTGGAGTCCAAATAAAGGGAAACCAGCAAAATTCGGCGGTGTAAGTTTTGATGCTCCTACACCAGGGGATATCTCGATGCAAAACTGGACTTGGGGTAATGACTACCGCCCCGGAACAGCCCAAGATAACCTAATTTATACCCGCCAACAATTACAAAGTACTGGACAGTTAGAACCAGGGGGTTGGATGGGAGGACTGCGGACAGAAACTCTCCGCAAGGCTGAGGAAAATGCTTTATCTTTTTATTACTGGCTGGTAGCTGGGACTACAGATTCTCAACTAGGGGATGGTGTCAAGAAGCCGCAAACTAATAACCGCTTTGTTTCCGGTTTAAATTCACCAATGGGGACAGCGCATGGTTTATCAAAATATCCCTATATGCGAGAAGGACGGCGGATTATTGGCCGCCCCAGTTGGGGACAAGCCGAAGGCTTTGGGATTGGAGAAATTGATATTTCCCGCCGAGATTATAACGATGAGTATTACTCAAAGACTCTGCCAGCAGATATGTATCGTCAGCTACGAGCAGCAGTTGCAGGTTTAGAAGCAATATCAGTAATTGACGGTAAAATTCCACCAGACAAAGCAATGCGACGGACTCGTTCTACCATTTTCCCCGATGCTGTGGGTATTGGTCACTACGCCATAGATTTCCATCCTTGCATGGTGAATAGTCCCGCAGAAGCCCCTGGAAACACAGAACGTCCCGGCGAAAGACGTGGCGCAGGTCAAGCTTACCCCTTCCAAATTGCTTTGAGGGCAATGATTCCCCAAAAAATTGATAATTTGCTCGTAGGTGGTAAAAGTATTGCAACTAGTCATATTGCTGCTGCTGCCTATCGAGTACACTCATTTGAATGGTCGGCCGGCGCAGCAGCGGGAACTGTAGCTAGTTTTGCACTCAAAAATGCGATCGCACCTTACCAACTAGTCGATGATTTACCTAAACAAGAGCCACAACTAGAAGCACTCAAACGGCTTTTGCAACAAAATGGCAACCCTACAGCCTTCCCAGATACATCTATTTTTAACGAAAACTGGGATAATTGGAAATAGGGACTGGGGACTGGGGACTGGGGACTGGGGATTGGGAATAGGGGATTGAATTCTTACCAATACACAATACCTTTACTCTTAATATCAAGTCCGACGATCGCTTGTAATAAGATTTATCATGTAGGTTGGGTTGTAGCAAGATCCCCGTAGGGGTACGGCAGTGAAATCCAACATCAACAGGGATCAAATGTTGAGTTTCGTTCCTTAACCCAACCTACAAATATTACAAGTGTTTAAGCAAACCTGATATAACTACCTAACTCTTAACTCCTAACTTCCCAATCCCCAATCCCCAGTCCCCAATCCCCAATCCCCAGTCCCCAATCCCCAATACCCAGACAATAAACTAAACTAATTACTTGTAGTGTAGTTTTGTAAAATTATCTTGACCAATTGTTTTATGGTTATGACACTTTCAGCAGATGTTTACGGGATGTCCACAGCACCAACTATAGCTCCTGAACGGTCTAATCAAGTTATCCGTAAGACTTATCCGAATTACAAAGTGATTGTATTAAACGATGATTTTAATACATTCCAACACGTGTGTGAATGTTTGATGAAATATATTCCGGGAATGAGTGGCGATCGCGCGTGGGATCTGACTAATCAGGTACACTATGAAGGTCAAGCGATCGTCTGGGTCGGGCCCCAAGAACCTGCGGAACTGTATCACCAGCAACTGCGCCGAGCAGGTTTGACAATGGCACCTCTAGAAGCAGCTTAATTATTATGGGCAAACCCTCCGTAGATCCCCTGCGCACGGCTTCTCTACGAGACGCTACGCGAACACAAAAAGCTGCCAGACTGGTATGGAATCACTCAACACACCTTTCTGGTCTTATCCCCATTTTAGAACGTCTTTGTCAGCAGGATGGTATCCAAACTGTGACGCCGGGAGTGATTGGGCGGTCAAAAGGTCATTGTCCAAAAATGCAACTACGCGTCTCAGTACCTATTCGCGGCGGCTATAAAGTAATTGCGCGGCAGGGGAAAACGGTACAAGAGGTCTTTATTTTAACAACTTTGTCCCAAGATCAACTAGAAGCTGCATTAGCGATCGCTATGAGATGTTAATCATACCCAATGCCCCATGCCCCATGCCCCATACCCAATAACTATTCCTCAACTCGATGTACTGCAAATTTGTGTAGTGGTAGACTAACAATACAAGAAAAAGTTAAGAAATATGACAGAGCCGTAGTTATTTTCAAAGTCATGACTACAGATTCCCAGCCAGGTAAAACTATTTTTTCGATGCCAAAAGCTACACAGTAAACTAGCCAGTAACTAAAGCTCATTCTAAACAGAATTCGCTCTGTTTCTTCCATCTCATTTGTTTGCTGCTTACCATCCCACAGTAACAACAGTCCAATAATGCAAGCGACAAAGGAAACAGCAACTACAGATTCGTGACAAAATATATTTAACGAATGCATTTGTGTTTATTCCTACATTTTTTCAATTGAAACTCAGTCTAAAGGAATATTCCTTGCAGATATACAAATTATTTACAAACCTCAATAGAATAAAAACTGCTGAGTGAAAAATCTAACTTGCAACTCAGCACTCGTAACTCGATTAACCTGCAACCCTAGTTGCCAAAATTGAAGCATTTGCAACAATTGCTCTTTCATGTATAAGAAAGGTTTAAGTCTTTCTAAGAAATATATAAGCAATTGCTGGAAAGGTTTAATACTTTGCAACAATCGTTCCTTCATATATAAGAAAGGTTTAAGTATTTCCAAGAAATATATAAGCAATTTCTGGAAAGGTTTAATACTTTGCAACAATTATTCCTCCATATATAAGAAAGGTTTAAATGATTGCAGCAATTGTTGTAATTAACTTATAAATTAATCTTACTTAAAAAATCAATCAAAATCTTTTAAGTAAAATTAACTGCCCTCATCCCCCAACCCCTTCTCTCGTTCCCAGTCGGAGACTGGGAACGAGGAAAATTACCCCACCCGAACCCACCCCGTATAAAGGGGAGGGAACTAGATTTTCTTGTTTCCCCCCTTGTAAAGGGGGGATTAAGGGGGGTAATTTGACTTGTATGTACACCGTAGCCCAATTTATAAGAGACATTTAGGGCGAAGGCTTTTGATAAACATAATTTTGCGCCACTTTCCAATAGCGCGAGAACCGTTTCAAGTCAATATAGCCGTCATAGCCAAAAAACGGTTCTACCTCTAACACTTCCACTGCTATAGAACGCTCCATTTGATTACAGATATCATCAAACCTGGGACTGGGACTATTGGCTGTGACAACTAAATTGGCATCATGTTCTTGAGCAAAAGCTAAAATTTCTTGTGCCACATTGCCACGGCGAATAACAACAGGTAACTCTAGCAAACATTCGTAGATAAAAGTCAGACGTTTAAGACTCAATTGCCATTCTTCTATCAAAGCCTCGTCCCAAACCCAGATAGCTGGAACATCCGAGTATTTGTGTAATGCGGGATTATTTGGACTGAGGCAATCTCCATGTACCCAAACAATTGGTTTAGTCATTTGTCATTTGTCATTTGTTATGGGGCATTTGTTATGGGGCATTGGGCATTGGGCATTGGGCATGGGGCATTGGGCATTGGGTATTAGACAATAATTAATAGTTCTTCTTCCCCTGCTCCCCCTGCCCCTCTGCTCCCCCTGCCCCTCTGCTTCCCCCACTCCCCCTGCTCCTCTTCCCTTTTTTATCACGCTGCCAACTTTGGCTATTAGGTTGTTTGCTAAATTCGCCTTTGGGAAAAAGTCGCTGTTCTAATTCTTCATAGCTACCTTCAAAATCACAATGACCGTAAAGGGGACATTTCTCACAATAAATCCCTTTGGTGTAGCGTTCTAAGTTTTCACGGTTGAAAAAATACGGTTTCTGACTAAAGGTGCTAGCAACCCACTGCCATGACATATTATTACTAGCAGGATCTCCATCTAAAAGATGCTCAAGAAACCATTTGGCTCCAGCTTGCCAACGAATACGCCGCCAATGGACAATATAAGCCGCTAGCCACATTCGGGCGTGGTTATGTAGATAACCAACTTCTCTCAAATCATGACTGAAACTGTCAATGCAAACCCTGCCTGTACTTCCTTCTCTAATATCTTGCGGGAATTCGGGTGCATATTCGTCCACAGTATAACCAGTTTTGTACTCTTCTTGGTCTTTCCAGATTTCATCCCCCAACTTCATATACAACCGTTGCCAGTAGTCGCGCCAACCTAATTCGTTAATTAGTTTCGTAGCATCCTCTTGTTGCTGTACGTGATTGAGGACATAATCTCGAATTTCTCGCAAACTCAAAACGCCATAGCGGATGTAAGGTGAAAGACGCGTGATAGCACCTGCGAAAAAATTACGTGTTTGGGCGTAGCGAAGGGGGTCGATTTTTTGCAGCGCTGTTTCTGCCGCTTTGCGTCCCCCCACAGTTTCGCTGATGTGGTTATCGCGTTCTGCTGCACCTGGGAATTGTTCGAGCAGGTAGGCTACCAACTCATCGCGGTTGGTAAATTCGCGTTGCATATCTTTAGGCATTATCAGCAAATTATGAATGGTTACGTGCGTAGGCGATCGCTCAATATATGTACAATTCTAAAGCGATATCCACGACGAGTTACGCTTACACAATCTCTCACATCCCATCATGAGCAACATTCCCCAAGTCGGACAACCAGCGCCAGATTTCTCCACTCCTGACCAAAATGGCAATTTAGTCACTCTCGACGACCTCAGCAGTCAGTGGGTTGTCCTCTACTTCTACCCCAAAGATGATACACCGGGCTGTACCACCGAAGCGAAAGATTTCAGCGAGTTGTATCAAGACTTCAGCGCACTAAGAGCGAAAATCTTAGGTGTAAGTCCAGATTTGGGTAAATCCCATTGTAAATTTATCAGCAAACATAACTTGGCGATCGCCCTTTTAAGTGACCCAGAACATCTTTTAATCGAAGCCTACGGCGCTTGGCGATTGAAAAAATTTATGGGTAAAGAATATATGGGTGTTGCTCGGTCAACTTTTCTAATTTCACCTGATAGAATTATTGTCTATACTTGGCCCAACGTAAAAACCAAAGGTCATGCTCAAGCAGTTTTAACTAAATTACAGGAATTGGCAGCCACGTAAAATTCCAAGTGAGTCAAATTGGTCAAATCAATGTGGAAACCAGTAACGTTATCATCAAAGTAACAACTCAAACTGTTAGATAGTAGTATATTCAGTTGAATAATATTATGGTTAAAGCCATTCAAGCGCATAATGTCAGCCTTGCTGATTTAGAAGCAAAGTTTGGTCTGAAACAAGCTGAAAATGAAGATTTTTTTACAGAGTGGTTTGACACTCCTCCAGAAATAACAGATATAGAAAAGCAATATCTAGACAGGGTGAAAACTAATTTTATGAGATTGGTAAAACACCCACCGCTTTTAGAAAGTGCAGTTAAGATGATAGTGCTATCTCCTTTATTAGACTTGGCAGGATTCTATCAAGAGCCATTTTTGATCGCTACTGAAGAATCTATTGAAATTGCCTTGGAAGATGAAGAAGAAATTATTAGAGGACGTATTGATGTTCTAGTTATTCAAGAAAAGTTGTGGTTGTTAGTCATTGAATCTAAAAGGGCTAGTTTTTCTCTTTTAGAAGCCATACCCCAAGCACTGGCTTCTATGTTGTCTAATCCTAGTCAAGACAAACCTGTTTTTGGATTAGTAACAAATGGTAGTGATTTTATTTTCCTGAAACTTACCAAAGGCAATCAGCCAAAGTATGCTATATCTGACCAATTTACACTTTTGAAACGAGAAAGTGAACTGTATCAAGTTCTAAGCGTATTAAAAAATTTGAGTCAAAGTTTGAGTTAATAATTATGTCTATTCGTTCTATATACATTGATTCCCACGCTACTACACCCGTAGATGAACGAGTATTAGCAGCAATGATTCCCTACTTCACAGAAAAATTTGGCAACCCAGCAAGTATTAGTCATGTTTATGGTTGGGAAGCAGAAGCTGCTGTGAAACAAACACGAGAAATTTTAGCAGCAGCAATCAATGCCACACCAGAAGAAATTGTCTTTACGAGTGGTGCAACAGAAGCAAATAATTTAGCTATAAAAGGTGTTGCGGAAGCTTATTTTAAAAAAGGTCAGCATATTATTACTATTGCCACTGAACATAGTGCAGTAATCGATCCTTGTAATTATTTAAAAAGTCTTGGTTTTGAAATTACTATTCTCCCTGTCCAAAAAGATGGATTGATTGATTTAATTGAGTTAAAAAAAGCTTTCCGTCCTGAAACGATTTTAGTATCGGTGATGGCTGCAAATAACGAAATTGGCGTGTTACAGCCAATAGCCGAAATTGGGGAAATGTGCCGCGAACACCAAATCATTTTCCACACCGATGCCGCCCAAGCTATTGGTAAAATTCCCTTAGATGTGCAAGCGATGAAAATTGACTTAATGTCTCTAACAGCACATAAAGTATATGGGCCCAAAGGCATTGGAGCGCTGTACGTTCGCAGACGCAACCCCAGAGTGCAACTGGCTCCCCAGCAGCACGGCGGCGGACATGAGCGGGGGATGCGTTCTGGTACATTGTATACACCGCAAATTGTCGGCTTTGGCAAAGCTGTAGAAATCGCTTTGGCTGAACAAGCAACAGAAACCCAACGCCTCACCCAATTAAGACAAAGATTATGGGAACAGCTATCGCAAGTTGAAGGAATTCATCTCAACGGACATCCTCAACAGCGATTGGCGGGAAACTTGAGTATCAGTGTTGAGGGAGTGGATGGAGCCGCGCTTTTGCTGGGATTGCAGCCAGTAATGGCAGTTTCTTCTGGTTCAGCTTGCTCGTCGGCAAATACTGCTCCTTCCCATGTTCTCACAGCCTTGGGACACCCTCAACAGCTAGCTTATGCCTCCGTGCGGTTTGGCATTGGCAGGTTTAATACAGAAGAGGAGATTGATATTGCAGCCAAACATGCGATCGCTACCATTCAAAGTTTACAAAATAAACGGTAAGCATAAAAGCCAGCAGAGCCTCTTTTTTAGACAATCGCTTTTCTAAAACTAAATATTATCTGTGCGATTCCCCATATCAAAAACATTAAATTCAATTCCTTCTAACTTCAGCCTCAAAGCCTCTAATAATAGGTTTACCCTTTCTTCAATAAAAATAGTTAGGGCGTTTTCTGGAAGTGCATCGGCTCTTGACCATTCAAGAATGATCGTCGGTATAAGATGAGAACGTAGCACTGTTTCTAAATCAGGCTCGTCATATTCTTTGAGATAATCTAATGGATTTTTATCGCTAATTTTCAAATTAGTTATTTGAGACAGATAGGCAATATTCATCAAGCTGTCACATTCTATTTGACTAGCAATGCCACTTTGCTTAATAAAATTAACTGGAAATATATGGTGTAAGTTAGGCTTATCTGTTAGCAAATAATAAACATCAGACAAAATATCTCTATGAGGTTTTGCCCAATCTTGCGGCTTGTGGTTTGCATAAAGTGATAATATTGCTCTGGATAAGCGACCTCTATAACTGTAAAAAGATTTCCTGAGCGAATTTTTATCAATATCAAACTTATTGAATGAGTAAGTACTATTAGCCTTTTGTTGATTAACAAAGTATATATGTTCCCAGAGGTGTGTAGTGTTTGTTAGTAAATCTGCATTATGAAAACTATAATACCAAAAATATTTATTTAAAAAACTATAATCTGGTTTCTCATTCCGATAAAAGTATGCTGTAATAGTCAGGTAAAAATATCGGTAAGGGATTAATCTTCCACCTTTAATATGCAAAATATTATCAAAGAAATCAAAAGTTTTAGCAACGGCTATTTTAAAATTAGACCATACAGCTTCAATATGTTCTGTTTTTAGCTTATTAAGATACATATCAGTAATATTTTGTATCCCAGCTTCGGGAAATTCAAGTTTTACCACTACAGCTAGCATCTGTAGC
Organism: Nostoc sp. DedQUE08; assembly: GCF_034530895.1. Taxonomy (NCBI): domain Bacteria; kingdom Bacillati; phylum Cyanobacteriota; class Cyanophyceae; order Nostocales; family Nostocaceae; genus Nostoc; species Nostoc sp. DedQUE08. Next base: position 8,110 of record NZ_JAVRCD010000094.1, on the reverse strand, counting down.
AATGTCCAATTATCAATATTGGCATATTGACTGCTAGAAATAGTTTGTTTAAATTTATCAAATAATTCACGAAGATAAAATCCAGAGATATTATTTGTCTTATTTTCAGAACGAAAGGTCTTAGCAACCACAATATCAAAGATATCCAAGGGTTTACCAGCTTGATTAATCCGCTCAAATATTTGACAAACTTCCGCAACTTCAATACCTCTTAACTCAATAAAGGAAATTTTGTAATTAGCAAAAACTTCCCTAATTCTCCTAAATTGTTGCATATAAGGATGATCGAATTCTCCATGAACACTCGTATAAATATTTTTTTCTATTTCTCCATATTTTTTTATAATATCTAGTAAACTCACAATCAGTTTATCTTGATAACGTTTTTTTCTTCCAGTGTTTGCTCTTAGCTGACCATCTCTATCATCGATTTCGTCCCAAAATAAGAATCTTTTTGCATAGCTTGTATCATCAGTTGCATCAGTAAGTTCAATAGTTAAATCTATATATAGTGTTGGATCAAAATTTTCGTTATTAGCAATCTTGCCCCCATAGATTGATGTTAAAAGAGAAGTTGTTCTTTGTTGTCCATCTAAAATGTACTGATACTCATTAGAGTAAAAATTATCAGCAAATTTTATGCCACCTATTTCTCTATGACTTTCTAGCTTTGTATTAGTTTTCCAAATTAGAATACTTCCTAAAGGATAAAACTTATAAATACTATCCCAAAGTTTTTTAACATTCTCTTTCTCCCAGACAACATCTCGTTGAAAGGTTGGAATTTGATACTTATGTGAGAGAAGACTTTCCAAATAGAGAACAATACTCTGAGCATCCGGCTTTATGCGTTCAGTAGATGTAAACATTGAATTAACCTTACCTAACGTTGAGTAAATATTAAGATTGGTGTGTGAATTTCACTTAGTCAAGTAAAATTCCATACAAAGCTAACTGATATTTAATTAAGTGGCAACTCAGATTTTAGAAAATCTCTGCAACTTTTCTTCCATACCAATGTTGCCCTGTAAGCCGCCTGTGTGTACTAGCAACAAGCGATCGCCTCTACAAAAAAATCCCTGCTGTAGTAAATCCATCACTCCGTAAAACATTTTGGCGGTATATACGTAATCGAGGGGTACGCCATGTTCCTGTGTGAACTGTTGGCTGAACAGTATTAACTCGTCGTTCACTTTTGCATAGCCGCCGAAATGATAATTACATACCAATTCCCAGGAAGCAGGAGAATTATATGGTGTGGGTAAATCAGAAGCGAGGTAATTTGTCAATAAACTTTCGATTTCTTGTGCAAGAAATGCGCCATTTTTTAATACGGGAAAAGCGATCGCTCTTTGTTTTTCATGCAACGAAAGCGCAATACCTGCTAATGTGGTGGCTGTACCGCAGGCTACGCAGATGCGATCGAATGCGATCGTCGCACTAGCAACTATTTCTGTGCAGCCGCGCACACCATTTAAATTACTCCCACCTTCGGGAATGATAAACACCTCACCAAAACTTTGTCGCAGATATTCCTGTAGTGCTGGTGTGTTGCGCTGTCGATACATTTCGCGGTTTAGATACACAAGCTGCATACCCTGTTGTACAGCAAAACTCAGCGTTGCGTTTAATGGTAGCCTCTCCTCTCCACGAATTACGCCGATGGTGCGAAAACCGAAAAGATTACCAGCCGCCGCAGTTGCATAGATGTGATTGGAATAAGCGCCGCCAAAGGTTAGCAGTGTTGTAAAATTTTTCTTTTTGGCCTCTAAAAGATTGTATTTCAGCTTAAACCATTTATTGCCGTTAACCCACGGGTGCATGAGATCCAAGCGCAGCACATACAGTTCAACACCAGCGTGACGGGCGATTTCGCTGTTGATTTGCTGTAGAGGAGGAGTAATTAAGGTTAACGACATCTGTCAAGATTCTAACTTAGAATTTGCATTTTCTCACGTTCATTATCGAATATAAAAATAATGATAAACATTGAGTAATTCAATGGTAAGTCAAGCTAAATGATGAATAAATCTTTCTAATGATTAGCTTTAGAAATTGGCATTTTACTAATTGAGTGTTTCAGGTAAATATAAGAAACAGAACGCTCGCTCCAGATAATATTCTTTTGGAGAAAAGAAATGGTTGCACTCACACAGCTTACTCAAGTTATTTCCAATCCTGGACGTTTGACGATTGAAACTGTTGAAATCGCTCCTCAAACAACTGCTATACGTTGTCTCGATTGGGATAGAGAACGTTTTGATATCGAGTTCGGTTTACGGAATGGTACAACCTATAATTCTTTCTTAATTCAAGGAGAAAAAGTTGCCTTAGTTGACACATCTCACCGCAAGTTTGAGCAATTATATCTTGAGGTAGTGACGGGATTAATCGATCCAACTAAGATAGATTACTTGATTATTAGCCATACAGAACCAGACCACAGTGGCTTAGTGAAAGATATTTTGGAATTAGCTCCCTCCATTACTGTTGTTGGTGCAAAGGTAGCTATTCAATTTTTAGAAAATATGGTTCACCAGCCTTTTAAATCAATGCAGGTGAAAAGTGGAGAACGCTTAGATTTAGGCAACGGACACGAACTAGAATTTATCTCTGCACCTAACTTACACTGGCCTGACACAATCTTGACCTATGACCATAAAACTTCCACACTCTACACTTGCGATGTGTTTGGGATGCACTACTGTGATGACCACACTTATGATGAAAATATCACTTTACTTGAGGAAGATTTTAAATATTACTATGATTGTCTCATGGGGCCGAATGCCCGGTCTGTCTTGGCAGCTTTAAAGCGGATTGAAAAGTTAGAAATAGCAACTGTTGCTACGGGACATGGCCCTTTATTACAAAACTATATCTCCGAATGGCTGGGACGATATCAAAACTGGAGCTTAGAACAAGCAAAAACAGAGACTTTAGTGGCTCTATTTTATGTTGAAGATTATGGGCATAGCGAACATTTAGTCCGTAACATTGCACATGGATGCGCAAAAACAGGTGTAGCAATAGAATTAGTAGACCTCAATAATGCAGAACCTCAAGAAGTTCGAGAATTAGTTGCACAAGCTTCTGGTTTAGTAATTGCAATGCCACCCCAATCTTCGGTAATGATTCAAGCTGCTTTAAGTACAATTTTGGCTGCTGTTCACAAGAAGCAAGCAATTGGTTTATTAGAGTCGGGAGGGGGAGAAGATGAACCAATTTATCCGTTACGCAATAAGTTTCAAGAACTGGGATTAACTGAAGCTTTTCCACCTATTTTAGTTAAGGAAATTCCTACCCAAGCAACGGAACAACTTTGTGATGAAGCGGGGACAGATATGGGTCAATGGTTAACCCGCGATCGCACCATAAAACAAATCAAATCTATCAATACTGAGCTAGAAAAAGCTTTAGGGCGGATTACCACAGGATTATACATTATCACTGCCAAAAAAGGAGAAATTCAGAGTGCGATGTTGGCTTCATGGGTGACACAAGCCAGTCTTGAGCCTTTAGGAGTAGCGATCGCAGTATCCAAAGATCGGGCAATTGAATCCTTGATGCACGTTGGCGATCGCTTTGTTTTAAATGTTTTAGAAGAAGGCAAATATCAAGGATTAATGAAACATTTCCTCAAGCGTTTTGCTCCTGGTGCAGATAGATTTGCGGGAGTGAAAACATATCCAGCTAAAAATGAATCGCCCGTTTTAGCTGAAGCTCTAGCTTACATGGAATGTGAAATCACTAGCCGTATGGATTGTGGAGATCATTGGGTAATTTATAGCACAGTCCAAACTGGAAGAGTTGCCAACTTACATGCACTTACAGCCGCCCATCACCGGAAAATTGGCAATCATTACTAAATTGTCATTTGTCATTGGTCATTGGTCATTTGTCATTAGGCTCCTCTGCTCCCTACAGACGTGATTCATCGCGTTTCTACCCACTCTAGTACAGGCGCGATTCATCGCGTCTCCTAAAAACTATGTATAAATCTGTTGAAAATACCCCGATTACAATGTACGAAATTAATCGTGGGCGCGTTGTCCGAAGCTTGGAATTTATCCAAGATGTAATTGTAATTTCTTTGTGTATCGGTTTATTTAGCTTCATGGTGCTTCAGGTGAGAGATATGTTTCTCTCCTTACTTCCACCTTTAGATTTTCATGCTGTTACTGCCGATATTCTCTTTTTACTTATCTTAGTTGAGCTATTCCGACTGCTGATTATTTACCTACAAGAACATCGAGTATCTATTGGAGTAGCTGTTGAAGTTTCTATCGTTTCCGCATTGCGAGAAGTCATTGTTAAAGGTGTTTTAGAAACAAGTTGGAGTCAAGTTTTAGCAACTTGTGCCTTTTTATTAGTGTTAGGAGTTCTACTATTCCTGCGAGTTTGGCTACCCCCAACTTTTGAAGGTATCGACCCGGAACAAGAAGTATCTAAACGCTATAGAAGCCGAGCAAAGTCTGAACTAACACAAACCAATGGTCATTAAAAATAGGAAGTAGGCTTGCTGTGAGCGTAGTCGAACGGAAGTGGGTAGAGACGCGATTAATCGCGTCTGAATCTTCTGTTATGCCCAATGACGGCAGTTGCTCCACTTGGTGAGCGAGTCCGGTCTTGTTGTTTCAACAAAGAGGAACTCGCTCTCCCGAAGGGGGAGACCCCATCGCCCTTGGCGTCTCCCCTTGGGAGAAGACCGCACTGCCTCCCCAATGCCCAATTCCCCATTATTAAGAGAGGTTATTATGTCTGCTGCCACATTAATGCCCAACCATAGCAGAGATGTACAAGTTGCTGAAATTGGTAAAAATACTCTGATTCTACGATCGCGGACTTGGGATAGATTAAAATTTGAAGTTGAATATTCCCGCCAACGGGGAACTACAGCGAATTCTTATCTGATTCAAGCTGATAAAAAGGCTTTAATTGACCCTCCCGGCGAATCTTTTACTGAAATTTACCTTGAGCAGCTAGCACAACATCTAGATTTCATCTCTCTCGATTACATTGTTCTCAGTCATGTCAATCCGAACCGCAGAGCAACCTTACAAGTATTACTCTCTCTGGTTCCTCAAGCCACTCTCATTTGTTCTCGTCCCGCCGCCAATGCTCTCAAAACTGCCTTTCCCGAATTTGAATCACCTATTCAAGCGATGCGATCGCAAGATACTCTAAATTTAGGACAAGGACATCTTCTATCATTTATCTCCGTACCAACTCCCCGGTGGGCGGATGGACTTTGTACCTACGATGCCGCTACCAAAATTCTCTACACAGACAAACTTTTTGGCGCTCATATTTGCGAAGATACTTTGTTTGATGAAGATTGGAAGGGATTAGATGCGGAACGTCGTTACTATTTTGAATGTCTCCATGCGCCCCAAGCGAAACAAGTCGAAGTAGCCTTAGATAAAATATCGGTTTTGGGAGCCAGATGTTATGCCCCAGCACACGGGCCAGTTGTCCGTTACAGCCTCAGCCGTTTTACTTATGATTACCGTCAATGGTGTCAAGGACAAAAATCTCAAGAATTGAGTGTCGCTTTGCTCTATGCTTCTGCTTATGGAAATACAGCAATTCTGGCAAATGCGATCGCTCAAGGTTTGATCCAAAATGGAGTTAATGTAGAATCAATCAACTGTGAATTAGCCGATTCTGCGGAGATTAACCGCATTGTAGAAACCTGCGATGGCTTGATTATCGGCTCACCTACTTTAGGCGGCCATGCACCGACTCAAATTCAAACTGCTTTAGGAATAGTTCTCTCGGTGGCAGCTAAAACTAAGTTAGCAGGGGTGTTTGGTTCTTACGGTTGGAGTGGCGAGGCAATTGATTTAATCGAAAGCAAGCTCAAAGATGCTAATTATCAACTAGGATTTGAAACAATTCGAGTGCGTTTCAGTCCGACTCCTGAGATTCTTCAGCAGTGTCAAGAAGCTGGTACTTTTTTTGCCCAAAACTTGAAGAAAACTAAAAAACTGCGGACTTCCCGCCATATTGTGACAGAAACCCATGTAGATCGTACCGAACAAGCGGTGGGGCGGATCGTTGGTTCTTTGTGTGTTGTGACAACTCGTGATGAAGAAACTCACAAAGGGGTTTTAACTTCTTGGGTATCTCAGGCAACTTTTAACCCGCCAGGAATTATGATTGCGATCGCTAACGAGCAAAATGCAGAGTTAATGCATCATCCTGGCGATAAATTTGTGCTGAATATCCTCAAAGAAGGAAGAAATGTCCGACGTTATTTTTCTCGTCATAGCACTTTAGGCGATAATCCTTTTGCAAATCTTGACACAAAAACTGCTGATAATGGTTGTTTGATTTTGAATGAGGCATTAGCCTATTTAGAATGTACAGTGCAAAATCAGCTTGAATGTGGCGATCGATGGTTAATTTATGCCGTCATCGATCGCGGTGAAGTGTTAGAAAATGATGGTGTCACGGCTTTGGAACATCGGAAATCTGGCAGCTATTATTAATCTGACTTTTTATAGTATGTAGAAAACCTCTCTCTAAATCTCTCTCCTAAAAGGAGAGAGACTTTGAATTTTCCCCCTTCCCGCGACGAGTTGGCGGTTAGGGGGTTAGGTTTTTCGTGGGCTTTCCTAAATAACGTGAAAAGTCAAGTACACACAAGTCTTTTAAAGTTGCAATGGCATTGTTTCGACTGACAATGCCATTGTTTTGATCGACAATGACATTGTTTCACGGGATCTGGAAAACCTCACTTTCATTCCTCTCTGCTCTTAAGACTACGGTGTACACACAAGTCTTGCCGCAGCCATATCTTTATTAATAAATCTCGCACTACGTTTCTATTTTGCCTCTGATTTTTTTCATGCATCTCCCTTTAGTAGTTTACTATCTTGAAACGGCTAGTATACCTATTATGAAAAGCACAAACTTCATTTTGCGAGAGGGAAGGATTGAAGATGCTCATGAGTGCGGTTCAATCTCTTACCAAGCGTTTAAGATCCTCGATGAACGATATAATCTTACCACAGACTGGGCTTCTCCTGAAGCTACAATTAAATCGTTTTCGTCTCTACTTAAACGTCAAAATGTTTACTCGGTTGTAGCGGAGCTAGATGGACATATTGTGGGCAGTAATTTCCTCTGGAATAATGGGGCAATTGCTGGAATTGGGCCGCTATCTGTTAACCCCATAACGCAAGGACGTTCAATTGGTAGGCATCTCATGCAATACGTCTTAGATTACGCACGGCAGCAAGAGTTTGCAGGTGTCAGATTAGTGCAAGCTGCTTATAATAGTAGTTCATTATCCTTATATACTAAACTCGGATTTCGTGTGCGAGAACCGCTTGCAGTCCTAAAAGGTACGGCGCTTCAACTTGAAGTTTTAGGCTATGTGGTTCGTAAAGCAACCGCAGCAGATATCGATATCTGCAACCAACTCTGTTTTCAAGTTCATGGTCATGTTCGCCAGATCGAATTACTTGATGCAATTGAGCAGCAAACGCTTACAGTAGTTGAACATAACGGTTGCATTACAGGATACATAACTGTACTTGGCTTGGATGGACACGCAGTTGCACAAAGTAATCAAGACCTCAAAGCACTACTGAGCGCTGCAACAGCAATTTCCGAATCAGGATTTCTCTTGCCAACGCGCAATACTGAGTTATTGCACTGGTGCTTAGAGAAAGGATTGCACATAGTTCGACCAATGACATTGATGAGTATGGGACTGTACAACGAGCCAGTAGGCACATTTCTACCTTCAATACTTTATTAAATTGCCTATTGCTGCAACCACTAAACTAAGTCAGCACATTTGTAACAATGGTCAACAAAGTGCAAATGGAATGTGGCGATCGATGGTTAATTTATGCCGTCATCGATCGCGGTGAAGTGTTGGCAAATGATGGTGTCACAGCTTTAGAACATCGGAAATCTGGCAGCTATTATTAATCTGACTGTTCACTCTTGTCTAACAATACCTCTTTCTTTGTAAAGCTACGGTATACACACAAGTCTTTTAGAGTTGCAATGGCATTGTTTTGGCTGAAAATACGATTGTAGGACTTACGCATCGTACATAAGTACTAAACACAATTTGGGTATTTTAGCCATG
>NZ_JAVRCD010000093.1:0-23089 GCF_034530895.1 Nostoc sp. DedQUE08 | reverse complement strand
CGATCGCCTACATTTGTGATGACCCGTAGCCAAAAATGGATAAAGTCGAGCTTAGCACCAATCCGTTTAGCCATAAATCGTTGAAGTTCAGGGTTGATGGCGCGTAGACGCGCAGCGGCTTGTCGTCAGACATCGCTTTGAGTCACGATAAACCAGGAAGGAATTTTTTTCCAGGCGATTTCATTCAATGATTGCTCAAACGCTGCGCTGGCGATCGGCTTTTGGGTTGCTGCCATCACTCGCACCTCAGCCTTTGATACGTCTTGGGCAAAAAATTTGTGAAACTTCCCGCGATCAATATAGAGAAAGTTTGCAGCATCAGATACAATTGCCGTGCTAATCGGAGGTGTTGCATACTTTTTATTCAAATCACTCGTCTTTTCACCGACATCTGGTGCGAAAGCATTAACATAAACCAGAGCTTTCACCTGTGGATTGCCAGCCGCCGCACCCGTAATCACATTTCCACCATAGGAATGTCCGACCAAAACAACGGAACCTTTTTGATTATTAATCACCCGCTTCGTTGTTGCCACATCATCAGCAAGCGAGGTGAGCGGAATCTGCACAGCAGTCACTCTGTAGCCATCCTGCTCTAACAATGGAATGACATGTTGCCATGATGTACCGTCAGCAAAAGCCCCATGAACGAGAACGATCGCAGGTTTAGAGTTGGACGCTTGGGGTAATTCCTTGGAGGTGGCTGGTGTTGGATGCATTGATATGACAACGACAACACTTAATGCAAATAACCCCAGCAACAATTTTTGAACTTTTTTCCATGTAAAAACCATCATTGCGATCGCCTCTGTATTCTTGCTAAATTGCTGAAATCTCTGATTCTTGTCGTCCGTATAGAAATTATGAAATACTCCCCGATGAAATACTTGTTGGGATAAGAATCAAAAACCTTAATCATTTGCAGCAACAATAGCTGCCATTATCTGCTCAACAGTCCAGCGATCGAGATACCGAATTCCATTAATAAACAGTGCTGGGGCAGCCGTTACTCCACTGTATAATCCACTTTCAATATCTTCATTGATGCGATCGACGTAGACTTTTTTAGATATATCTTGCAGAAATTTGGAAATATCAAGTCCTAGATTATTGGCATACTCCACGAGATAGCCATTTCCCAACTCTTGTTGATAGCTGAACAGCATTTCATGCATTGTCCAAAATTGACCTTGGACAGCAGCCGCTTCAGCTGCTTCAGCCGCACGTTGAGCATGAGAATGAATCTCTATCTGTGGAAAATGACGGAAAATGAAGCACAAATAATTCTCCCCCAAAGAAACACTAAGCTGTCGCCCAATGACTCTAATCAGCCTGTAAACGTCCCCATTCTGAGAACATTCATAGTCCCCATACATCACAAGCACTACTGTGGCATTCAGCACACCTTTTATGTGATCTTGTGTTGAAGGTGGGACGAATAACAAACTGCGATCGCGGTCAAAACTCACTGAGACCTCCGAAGAAGAAAATGCTCATCGCCAGTGATCTCTTCTGAAATCCTTGTACTACCTGAGCTAAAATCTAGTTCTTGGAAAGGTCTAAGTCATTCAGAAGAAAATTAGATGGTGCGTTAACGAAATGTAACACATCTATATTTATATATTTATGCCCACCTACTTATTAACTCTTTGGGATCTGTGTGAAATAAAAAACGCTAAGAGGATGTTTGAAAAGTTGTAAATTATACCAGAAACCCCGCTTCCATTCCTCTCCCCGTTGCGTTAGCCTGTCGTTAAACAAGGGTCGAGAGGCTTTGAAGCTCTCATTCCCTTGTAGGGAAGGGGGGTTAGGTTTCCGAGCCTCAGAAGTTACCAAAAATACTTTTCAAACATCCTCTAAGGCTTAAAAACACGAACGGTAACAGCCTGCTAGCAAAGTTTTTTTCTTATCTAGAGCAGCATTTCTATTTTGAGATTAAGTTTGTTTGATGCTGTAATTAATTTTCAGGGCATCGTCTCCTAATGTATTGTGCTTTTTAATCGCTGTGTTTAAGGTAGGTGCATTCAGATTATTATTTAGAGTCACACCCTGATTGATTTTGGCAATAGCAGAGTTTCCAGAGAAAGCTATTGCGCCAACAATTACGACTCCTAATTTAGCCAAATTCCAAACATCCATAATTATATTCCGCGTTTTTTACCAATTCTAAATCGCCACCAGTGAGCAACTAAAGTTTAGAGGACGTTTGTTGAAGCTTTGGAGGCTTTGTCTATAAATATATGCAACTAACTCTAACTTGTCGTCCCCTAAAAGTTGAAACTTTTGCTCAATAGAGTGATTGATAAATCAGTCCATATATAAATGGAATGTTGGCTCCAACTAAAGTTGGAATCTAAATTTGAACTTTAGTACAACTTCCTTACAAATTGACAATCCCTCGTTTAACAGCAATAATCACGGCTTGAGTGCGATCGTTGACTCCCAACTTACTTAAAATTCGATTAACGTGAGATTTGACGGTGCTTTCACCGATACTCAAAGTAGTGCTAATTTCTAAATTACTCATTCCTTGCGCCATTAAACGGAGTACATCTAGCTCTCGCTCACTCAGTTCAGGATTGCTCATCCTCTGCACCAATTTTGCCCCTACTTCGGGTGGAATATACTGTTGACCGCGATGAATTGTGCGAATGGCACTCAGAAGTTCGTTGGGTTTAGCATCTTTGAGCAAATATCCTTTAGCGCCTGCGTGCAATCCGCGATAAATATCTTCATCACCATCATAGGTTGTCAGCACAACAATTCGGGCAGCTTTAAATTCAGCACAAATAGCAGTAATGGCTTCAACTCCTGCCATCTGGGGCATTCGTAAATCCATCAGCGTTAAATCTGGTTGGTATTGACGAAAGAGAGCGATCGCTTGTTGCCCATCTTCTGCTTGAGCAATCACTGTCATCTCTGGATCACGGTTAATGATGGTTGCCAATCCTTGCCTGACAATGGAATGATCATCAACAATCAGAATCCGAATATTCGTTGATTGGCTCATAATTATGAAGAAATTGAAAGTACAAACTGAGAAATTAAGCTAATACTACACGTTGCGTTTCTGATCTTGTCTATTTAATAATTCTTAATCTCGATTAACAATGACAACAATTTCTGTTCCTTGCCCAGGTTGGCTCTGAATACTCAGTTGCGCTCCAAGATGTTCTGCCCTCTCGCTCATTCCTAGCAATCCAAATCCGCCAACAACTGGGATCGTAGCAACCCCAAAGCCCCGTCCATCGTCTTTAACGCGCAGAATACATTGGGCATTGTCATATACCAACTCAACACGAATTTCCGCAGCATCAGCGTATTTTATAGCGTTGGTTAATGCTTCTTGGCCAATCCGTAGTAAGTTATTTTCAACCTCAGCTGGCAAGGAATAAGCTGTGCCTTTGATTTCGTAGATCAGAACGGTATCGGCAGTGGCTCTCATTTGAGTCACAAGGCGATGAAGGGCACTATGTAAATTGCCATCCTCCAATAGCTGAGGACGGAGTGCTGACACCGATCGACGCGCCTCAGTAAGTCCGGTTCGTGCCAGTTCCTCAATTATTTCCAGGTGTGCCTGTGTCGCTTCTATATCATCCGCTAGCACTTGTGTTGTAGCTCCTACTTGAACAAGAATGCCTGTGAAGGACTGTGCCAGGGTATCGTGAATTTCTCGCGCCATGCGGTTGCGTTCTTCCAGAATGGAGGCGTGTTCGGCTCGTTTGCGTTCACGTAGTGCAGCGTTTCGCTGTTCGCTAACATCCGTGATGAGACTGTAGAAGCCTCTCACTTGAGCATTGCGATCGCAATCGGGGATCAAGGTAGCACTGATGCACCTTTTACCCAGTGAAAAGGGAATTTCTGCTTCCAGGGTTACAGTTTGCCCTTCAAACACTTGATTAATAAACGGCTCAACCCGTTGATAAACCGTCTCACCCAGGAGTTCATGAACAGATTTGCCCAAAATCTCATCTCGACTAAGGTTAAACCAAACCTCATAAGTGTGGTTAACAAACTGATAACGCTGATTTGCATCCACGTAGCTGATAAGAACTGGTAGAGCGTCGGTGATTAGTCGTAATTCTTGTTCGCGTAAGCGAAGCTCGTCGTAGACATCGCGCAGTGCGGCTTCGCTTTTTTGTAAAGCCGCAGTCCTTTGAGCTACCCGTTGCTCTAGAGTGCGGTTGTAATTGGCTAAGAGGTGTTCTGCTTGTTTGCGCTCTGTGATATCTTGAACGGCTGTAATCGAATAAGCCACGTTGCCCTGCTCATCAAATACTGGAGTTCCCCATACCTCAACTGGAATTGTTACGTTATTTCGGCGAATTTCTGAATCGTCGATCCTAGTATGTTCGCCGCTCAACGCCCGCATCACTGGCAATTTCTCAGTTGGATACTTTTGATCCGTTCCTGCTAAATAAATTTGATAAACCTCTGAGATTTGATCCAGTGTTATAGAAGGATCTATCCCTTTGCCCAATAGCTGAATAGCCTTTTTATTGAAGTAGTAAGGACTACCTACCGCATCCATGATTCCAATTCCTATTGGAATCGCTTCTAGAAACTGAGCCATCTTACTTTCACTCGCACGGAGCTTTGCATAGAGTTTAGCATTTTCGATCGCAATGGCTGCCTGGGTGGATAGCAGATTTAAGACTTGCGACCGCGTAGCGTCTCCCAATGCCTCCGGCACGCTTGCGCGAACGGAGAATCGCTCTGGTGTAAATGCCCCAGCCGCTAGTTTATTTTCTAGATACAACACGCCCACGAGCTTACCTTGATTGAGCATAGGTAAACATAAGATTGATTGAGTTTGATTGTGTTGAATATATTGATCGTTAATAAAATTACCTTCACGAGTAGCATCATTTAAAATGACACATTCATGAGTACGAATTACATAATTAATAATTGATTCAGGTAAATGATTTGCAGTTGGGATAGATTGTAGCACTTGTGTAGCATAGACATTCTCACCTTCATTGAATTCACTAGATGCTTCAATCACCCATTTTCCTGAGTTTTCCAAAATCAAAAATCCTGTTTGTGCGCCAGCATTTTCGATTAATATCTTCATCAAGGAACTGAGTAACTTATCCAGTTCAATTTCACTAGAAATCGTAAGGGAAGCTTTCATCACCGCCGCTAAATCGAAAGCGATGGGTGAGTGATTAGAGGTAATGACAGAAGTTTTGTGGATTGGCACGTCAGCCATGCCCGACGATTGAGAAAATAGCTGGGGATAGCGAGTTTCTAAATCTTTGACTTTCGCAGATGCTCCCCATCGTTCATAGCAGTAATGTGCTTCCTTCATGTAAGTTTGGGCGATTTTTTTTCTACCTCTTGCCAGATAATGTTTAGCAGCTAATTCATAAGCTAATGCTTCTTCTTGCAAATACTCATTGTCTCTAGCTCCTTGAATTGATTGTTCGTAGAACTCTTCTGCCTCAAGTAACTGACCCAAAACTCGTGCAATCTCTGCTTCCACTAAATGATATTTATGCAAATAATTCATTGGCGCATAAACTGCCCATTGCTTCATTTGCTCCTGGATAACAGCAACGTTTTTGAGAATTTCCTCTTGGGCTTGAGCGCTGCTTCCAGGAAATATTGCGAGTCTTGTTAGAGAGCTATAGAAGTAGTGTAAAGGAACGAGGGGTGTTGCACTGACGCGGATTACATGACTTTCCGCTATGGCTGCGTTCTCAGACGCCTGAACATACTCAGAAAATAAATAGCATAGAATCAGTTTGTTGAGATGGGCCAGAAAGAGTATAACTGCATCTTCATGGTGTGGCAGTCTATTTTCCTCGTTGTAGAATTCGCCAACGAGACAGGATGGATTGACCGAGCATCCCATCAAATTTAAGACAGACTGCTGAAATATTAGAGTCCAAGTGAGTGATGTTGTCTGTTTAATTTGATGGATTGCTTCACAGTATGTTGCCATCTCGTGTTCAACCTCTACAAGTTCCTTTCCAACAATGAAGAGTTGGAGGCAGTAAGTGAAAGCGCAATAGGCAGCAAACTCTAAATCTCCAGTTTCCAAACCACTTTGATAAGCTTCCAGGAATGGCTTCGATGTTTCCCTAATATGCTCTTTCCAGTGGGTGATGAAGTTAGTCACCATGAACAATGTTCTAGCTTTAAGTGAATGGATTTTCAGATGAGCTAACAGCCTTAATGTAAGCTGCCCAAACTCGTAGCCAGTCTCAATGTTGCCGACCATTCCACAAAGAATTAACCCAAAGTTGGCATAAGCAAAAGGAGACACAAACGTATTGCCATACTGGATTGATAAGTTGACCTGTTTAAACACAAGTAGAAGCACCAGATCGGGAGCTGCATGATAGGCAGCAAGGGTTATCCTTGAGAGAATTCGCATTGCTGCTAGCTTCTCTGGTTGAGCCATTTCTGGCAATTGGATCAAGTTCTGAATCGGCTCGTTGTCAAAGCGGGATATGATTATGTTTAGTTCAAGCTGAATATCTGACTGGCTCAGTTTTTCGGGAAAACTGATCCCCAATTTCTGCAACACTTGCAATCCAGTATTTATTGCTTTTAATAGCTGGTTCTGCGCGATGTCAGTTTGAATTTTGACTTCGTAAACTTTTACAATATCGAGAATAGTCTTGCCTGATTGTAGAACGATCGCCACCCAGTGTTCTACCTGCTCAAAATCGCCACATAAATACGCGACTTCTGTTGTCTTTACATATAGCTCTAAGGTTAAGTCATAATTGGTTTGCCAGCTAGATGCTGCTAGCCATACTTTTCCTGCGGCTAAATAGTTTCGAGCCATATTGTAGGCGATTGCAGCTTTTGCTTTCTGTCCTGCGATTAAATTTAATCTAGCAATTTCATTGCGTTCTAGTTGATCTGTGACAAGCTCAATCCCATGATTAAGATGATCGACAATTTCAAACAGTCGGTCTGATAGTCGCTCTGGCAAAATTTTCCCCAGGAGATTGCGACCAATTTGTAAATGAACAATTTCTTTTTGCGACTCATCGATTAAGCTGTATGAGGCTTGCTGCACGCGATCGTGCAAGAACTTATACTCTTGAATTAACAAGTTTTCATCTAATGCAGATAATGGTTGAATTAATCCAACTTGTATGGCTGTTAGTAAATCTTGAAAGACAGTTTCAGGTGGTTTCTCACAAACAATCGATAGAGTATCTAAATTAAACTCAGCACCGATGCAAGCAGCTAACCGGAGAATTTGCTGTGTATTTTCTGGCAATTTTTTCAACTTGTGAAGCATCAACTCCACCACATTATCGGTGATATCTTGGGCTTGGATCTGAGCTATGTTCCACTGCCAGCTTAAGTATTGTGCATCAAAGACCAATAAATTTTCGCTATGCAGCATTCTCAAAAATTCACTGATAAAGAAGGGATTGCCCTCAGTTTTACGCAAAACTAACTCGGCTAAAGGACAAACGATGTCTGCATTCTGATGTAGCGTCTCGGCAATCAACTGACTCAACGGCTCAAGAGTTAAGGGTGCTAAGATAATTTCTTGAAGCACTGCCCCTTGTTTTCGCAGTTTCTCTAGCATTAATGCTAATGGATGCGTTGGATTTACTTCATTATCTCGATAAGCTCCAATTAAAAATAGTGATTGGGTTTGCTCATCCAGCAGAATCAATTCAATTAACTTCAGCGTTGCTGAGTCTATCCACTGCAAATCATCTAAGAATATCACCAGGGGATGTGATTCTGAACAAAACACCCGCACAAATTGCTGAAAGATTCGATGAAAGCGATTTTGAGCTTCAGTTGCTCCCACTTCTGGTACAGGCGACTGCTTGCCGATAATTAATTCAACTTCGGGGATCACATCAATGATGATTTGTGCGTTGTTTCCCAAAGCTGTAAGTAAGAGCGATCGCCATTGTTGCACTTGCTCGTCTGATTCACCGAGCAATTGTTGTACCAATTTTTGCAGGGCATCTGCGATCGCACTGTAAGGAATATTCCGCTGGAATTGATCAAATTTGCCAGAGATAAAATAGCCGCGCTTTTGGGTGATTGGTTTATAGATTTCTTGCACTAACGCGGATTTCCCTATACCAGCATAGCCAGATACCAGCATTATTTCGACTTGGAATTTTGGATTGCCCCTTTGTTCCCATTGTGAAGTCGTTTCCGAATTGTTTGATAAAGCCTCGACGCGATTTGACTCTGGACACGCTACGCGAACAAACGCCGCCAGTAACATTGCAACTTCCTTGTCCCGTCCATACAGTTTTTGGGGAATTTGAAACTGACCCGAAACGTCTTGAAGCCCAAGTTGAATGCTAGAGATTTGACCGATTTCTTCTAATTGTTGAACACAAATTTCTAAATCCGCTTTGATTCCCCAGGCACTCTGATAGCGATCTTCTGCATTTTTCGCCATCAGTTTGAGAATGATATCTGAAACTGGCTTAGGAATCGTTGTATTTATTTCATGAGGCGGAATAGGATGTTTGGCAATATGACAATGGACTAGCTCCAGCACGTCTGTGCTGGGAAATGGTAGTTGTCCAGTGAGCAGTTCGTAAAATGTCACACCAAGGGAGTATAAATCGGTGCGGTAATCGAGTAAACGGTTCATCCGCCCAGTTTGCTCTGGAGATAGGTATGCGAGTGTCCCTTCTAAAACATGAGGACTTTTGAAAGTCGGATTCGTGCGGTTAAATTGGGTGGCAATTCCAAAGTCAATAATTTTGACAACACCAGTATCCAGATTGAGAACTATATTTCCAGGGTTGATATCTTTATGAATGACACTGGCTGCATGGATTCTGCCTAGAATCTCGGTGAGGGCGATCGCAGCACCGAGAAAAGTGGATAAGGGCATGGGGCAGAAGATATCTGGGCGCTTGTGCATCCATTTCTCTAGGGACTCTCCCCCAAAATCTTCTAAGATAATCACCAGAGTGCGTTGATAGTCCTGCTGGCTGTATGCTTTGATAACTCTTTTCAAGTTGAGCGAACTGGTAATTTTATATTCCTGTCTGTAGCGAGTCAGTTCTTGGGGAGAGGGATAATCAAGCTTTAGCATTTTTACGACGATCCCTACTCCATCGTCTCTGATGCCCCGATAAACTAGAGAATTAGAACTTTCGTATATCTTGTCTTGGATGGCAATACCAGGTAGAGTGATCATAGAGCAACTCTTAAAAGGATAATCTGGTACACCTCAAACTATACAGTAATTTTCTATTCCGAAAATAATTAATTACTGTTTGGTAATCGAAAATAAATTTGATGAAATAAAAGATTTGAACTCTGATTTCAGACTCCAGAACCTTCAACAATTTCTCTTCCACAGCAGTAAGATAAGGCCGATTCACCTTACCCAACGACTGCAATAGACTTTTAACTGTCTCTTCCAGCGAATCTGAATACACTTGACTGATGCGATCACTGATTAACTGCATCTGCTCACACTCGGCAGGCAGGTAATTGTGAGATTTAAGGTGCTGCAAACCAACGGTGTACTCTCCATTCCAGGTTTTGACAGTGCAACTGAACTCATTTACTTGGCTGACAATCCCCCAGCAGCCACCCTTGCCCCTGAGTTCTGGATTATCTTTGGCTAAGATTTGGCATACCTCACCTAATTGATAGGTGTTAGGTACTTGAGTACGTTCCATTATTCGCTGCACCGCATCTTTGACAATGCGATGAGATGGTACTTTCCCGTTGGCAGACTCTACAGCTTGCTCCCATGCTTCGGGCTGAATGTCCGGGTCAAGCTTGGACAGTGGCCTGATTTGCCACTCATTAGTCGGCAAAATGTGATCGGAACGATCACATTTTTGCTCTAAGTTATCAAATATTACTGCTGCATCCATTAGAAGATAAGACTGGCGACGATTATGGCCAAAGCGATCGCGGCAATACTCCTCAAAGGTTCTACAGTGAGTTAATCTCCAAAATTGGCAATGCTATCGGGGTTGCTGATGGAGAGCCTTACTGGAATCGGTATTTGAGGCAGTGGCAAGTTTGGGTTAACTTTATTGACGGGTGTAGGTCTGTGGTGTGCGATTGGTTGGTGGGGGTTTAGGTCATTCCTCACAAAACTCACCCGATTAATTGCATGTTATGGTAATCAGTCGAAAAAGTTTAATATAAAACAAATATTGCAATTTATGGAATTATGAAATGAGAATTACTAATATTTACGTCAAAAACAACTGCTTAGTATTTTGTATGGATGATGGATGTAAGTCAGTTTATCCTTTGTCAAATATTGTTATAGATACAGGCTTATCAATAGATTCACTCTCTCCCAATAACCTGACAGAATCGAGAGTGCAAGCAATTATTGAAGCGGAAGGTGAACAAATATCAATAGTCGAAATTAAAGGCCCGATCGGTAGGTTAGAAAATGCCGAAAATTGCCTTGATGTTGATTATAACGAAGTTTCTCATAGCTGCGTTTATTACTTTTCCGGGCAAGTCAATAAAATCCTAAATCAAATTTTTACCTAAAGATAAATCAGGTTTTTCGATTATTGTTAATTTGTCTAACCATCTTGATGCTTCGTTATAAGATTTGAACTGGTTTTCACTAATACGGAACTCTTTAGTGTGAACCATTCTTCTTCCTTTAACCCACTTCGTGCCGTGGTACTTGTGCAACAATTCGTGATACAACACAAACTCAACTACGAACCCAGGTACTTTCGCATCATCTAGGGTTAAACTCATCACTATTCTGTCTCTGGCTGACTCGTAGTGTCCAAATTTACGGTAAGTGTTAACTCGGCTCCATGCTAAACGTGGTTTGGCAAGACTTGCTGCGAAATATTCATGATTGACTTTATCAAATAACTCATTTAGATTATAAAACTTGCCTTGTGGATTTTCTGCCACTACCTCGGCAATCAAATCAAGCTCTAACAATACAGCAATGTATTCTTCTGTACTAGCAAATGACCTGATGAGTCGTGTATTATCTTGACTCTTGCCAACAAGAGCAGATTCCACTAATGCTTGCAAAACTGCTTTTGGTGCATTTATAAATCCCTCACTAATCATAATCTCCGCTGTGCTAGCAGACTTTCTAACCTGATATAGCCCAGCTAAATTAGTTATTTCAATCATTAGTTTAAATGATTTTTGACCATGTATACCAAGAAGTTCTTTAGCATTTTCCAACACATAGCCAGTAGTTTTCAGGTGAAGTTTTAGATATTGTTCATCTGTCAAAAATTTAACCCATGAGTAGATTTTACGGGATAAATTCGTCAGATTTGATGGCGTTGCTTGTTGATTAGAACAGATGTTTTCAATTTTTGTTGCTGTTTGAATTAAAGTCTGATTTAGTTTTTGTATTTGAGTGGAATCATGATTAGAATTTGAAGATAAATGAAAAATTTCCTGTAGTATGCTGTTTTGTTGAACTTTAATATTTTTTAAACTAATACTCTTAACGCTCATTTGATTTTTGTAACTATCAGGAATATGCCAGTTCTCACACCTCAATATTACTATTTAATCTGAGGCAATGATTTCTTGTAAGATGCGCCGCAGTGGACTGAATGGATGGCGTGATTTTTCGGCACAGATTGCGATCGCTAAAAGGTCAGTTCCTCCCAAGCAAAAAAAACTAACTTTTTTACTTGTGTATTCCACTTCCTAATCTCAAACAAATACACCCACTTTCGTGCGTTCACATACAAGTTACGGGAGCAACCTGGATCTCAATTGGACTACCTGTGTTGATTTAGGACGAGAAAAAACCCAGAGCAGATTCTGACCAACTAAAACTCTTATACCATGTCAAACTAAAAGACAAAGTGTTGACGGAGGTTTTTAAAGATGGATTCTGTAGCCCAACTTGAGTCAGGATGGCACGATAGCGCACTTGAGAGCATTATAAATATAGTTAGAGCGCCCGATGGTGACTTTGAGAGTATTGGCAACCTCGCAAATACTGTTGCTGATTTGCATAGCTTACAAAAAATAATAGAACTTCTCCATCGCACCCCACAAGGAAAACAAGCATTTGAAAGACGTTCAAGATTAGGTGATATCGATCTCCAAAAACTTTATCGCTTACCTCCCAATACACTTGGATATAACTATGCTGAACATCTGCTCAAAAACAATTTGCAACCTTTACACTCTGGACAAGTAGAGAATGATTACCAATTTCTCGGAGCGCATATCACAGAAACACACGACATTTGGCATATTATTACTGGATGCGATACAAACATTCTTGGAGAAATTCAATTAGAAGCTTTTTATGTTGCCCAACTACACTTTTCGCGTTTTTGGTTAGCATTATTGGCTAAAAATCTTGTCAAAGCCGCTATTTACGATATTGAGGTTTCAACAAAATATATGGATGCAATAACTAAGGGATGGCTAATGGGAAAACAGTCCCTGCCCCTTTTTGGGATTGAATGGAATTCCTTGTGGTCAAAACCATTGGAGAATGTCCGTAGTGACTTAAATATCATTCTTCGTGAAACTTAATGGTATAAAACGGTTGCAACTACTGTTAGTCGTTGAGTGGGAATGTGAAAGTGATGTTAGCTTCTCTGATGAAGAAAATAAGAGGAAATGTTGCCTCAAGAGAAGCAAGAACGTCATGCGGCTGATGCTGCGAGGATGCAAGCTCACGGATTTTTGCAGTACTGAACAGGCAGACACCAAACAAAGTGCGTAGGCGTCGCCCGCCATAAGTTCACTGTCATTGTCTTAGCTATGACTGAAGATTCGCTGTATATCTGACTACGTTAGAAAGAAGGCGCGTCCATGTCGATTTATTTTCATCGTCAAACTGTAAATCCTGTAACCCACAGCATACACCTGATCTAAGCCCAGCGATAGCCGTTTCTAGTACTCCCCAGGAATTGCTAGTAAATTCTGATTCAGATGAAGACGGTAGTATTACTTTTGAAGAGTTAAAGTCAGTAGAAGAGATAAGCAAATAATTTAACCTAGCAGTCAAAAAACCCAATACCAAATACCAATACCCAAAATCCCTCAAAGCGTAGGCGCTTTGAGGGATTTGCATGAAAAAGACAATTGTCTGTTCGTCATCTTCTGAGTCGCTTAAAGTAACGGGAGCAAGATTTGTTTTAGCCCAAGATTGAACCTGAACCAACTTCCCACTGATGTTTGAGCAATTCTTGGTAAGTCTTTTCCCTTATCATCATCTGCTTATAGAGCATCTGCAAAAATTCTTGAGCTTGTTCACGAGACATTTGCTGCACAACGTCAGCGAAAGTTCTAAGGCTAAATTCTTGTTCTAAAGATAATTCAATGGGTTGGTTCATTGCTTTTATTACCTACTCTTTTATTTGGGTTTGCTTAATATAAGCAAATATTGCTTTATATAAATAAATGTTACGATAGCTTTACAAAAGATGAAGGGGTGTAAACCGTACCGACGTAGGTTAGAAATACCGTCTCTGCTGCTGAAAACCTTGATATCACTCCATTGTGGCAACCTAAGTAGAAACTTAAGTTCTAAGTTTCTTACTTTGAGCTTTTTAAAAGCATTTTTCGCCTCTGCTTGTGGCTGGCGATCGCCAGCCGTAGGCGAAACAGTGCCATCGCACAGAAATTACTTGCCAAGATTGATTTGAAACTCGATTACATTGGTTGGTTGGGTAAGCGTGAAAATCGGGAGTGCGTTTACCAGTTTGTTGCCCCTAACGATCAGCGTGATTCGATTTTTAGGCAGTGGTTTAATCTGGATGAAGCATTTCAAAATGAGTTGGTGTCAGTCAGCAATAATATTAAGTACAACTACACCAGTCATTGACACCACTCCCCAGAATATTCCTCAAACACTCACGCCAGTGGAAAGTCCTGTTACCCAAGGCTTAATGGGCTGAAGCTCAAATTGCAGCAAGGCTTGGACAGTATTGGCTCTTGCTACAATCAGTTAGTCTCCACAATAGGCTCGGCTGTTGACAGGCTTTAAAGCCTCGTAAATTGGCAACGGTATTGTTAAGAAAAATAAAATAGGCTCAAACCCTCTTCCCTCTTGCTTTTGGCTTTTTGTCTCCTACCTTAGCCCAACGATAAATATTCACATCGACTTATTTAATACAGCAGATTGCAGTTACATTCTTCTTAATTAGCTTGATTGAAGAAAATTAAACACCTACACTAATTGCAGCAGCACTTGCAGCAGCAGCAGCAGAGAAAAAAGCTGTGCCAAACAGCCACCAAGCAGCAGTTTCTGCCACCTTTTGGGTAGCTTCCGCTTGCTGTCTAGCTTGCTGTTGGCTAATTTGGTTAATGAATTGCTCTAGCTTGGCACTCAGTCGTTCAGGCTTTAGCTCTTCTGGTTCGTCAGACTTTAGAGCGATGGGGAATCCATTAGTTTGGACTTTCTGGGGTTGCTGACCCCAAATTTGCTGCCAAAAGCCTTCAAAAGAGTCTACAAACCAACTAATGTCTTGTTTTGACAAATCTGTGCGACTATCGACTATATCCACAAAGGTTTTACGACCAATATTGCGTAAGTAATTTTCCTTAGTGAGAGATTGCATTTCTGGTTGGGCGACTAATTTTTCAAACTCATCTTCAATTTCTAGTCGCTCTTGTTGAGATAGTTCTAGCTGGTTTAAATAATTGTCTATCGCCTTGCGGATACTGATTCGATCCGCCGATGAAGCCAGTTCGTTACGAACTGCGGCTGCTGCTGCATCTGCTGTGGAAACAACGCGATCGCCGATCGTCTTCGCACTAAAGGCTATAGTTGCTGTGCCAATAATGCCTTGCAAGCCAGAAGTTGCCCGATCCAAAACGGAACTAAGTACCGAGCCTACCGTAGTAGCACTAACCCATACCAGTAAAAAGAAGTAGGCTGCCCAAATCACCAAACCAATAACTGCTGCCAATAGCGGGTCATATAATGGGCAAAGTTTCACCGCTAGAAAACAAGCAAGAAATAATGTAATGCTAACAGTTACTAACGTTCGCAACCCAACTATTATCCCAACTTGATTAATCTTATCGTCTATCGATCCTTCGTTATTAGGATCTAATTCATGCTCTGGAGTTGAGTATGAAATTCCCAAGGCAATGAAGAAGTTAGCTAGCAGCAACTGAAAGGCGAAGGTCAGCAACAATCCAGCTATCAAGACTAAAAAACCTTGAGTACCTGAGAAGAAAAGCGCAGCATCTTCTGAAGCTGTAAATTTTTGAGCCATGACAAGCTGTGCTGTCCAACCCTGCCTGCTGCACAGTCCCACTATTGTATTCATACTCACCAAAATAGTAAAATGTCAGTCTTGGTACTGTTTATTTATTAATAATATGTTTGCTGTTAATTTTTATCTCTCTAACGGCCTAAAAAAGCCCTTGGAGTAGTTAGGAGTTTAGTTTTTCATTGATGAGGTGAAAACATCTTCAATTGCAGCCAATAGCAGAGCATACAATACTTATCATTAAGACTGACGCTCTTACACAAATAGAAGTCGGAGCGCCAGCTTGCGGCGATCTGAAATTTGAAAGACCTGGGGACGTGGAGAGATTTTAAGAATAAGCAATTATCTGAACTTGATATAACAGTAACGGCAAGCTTATCCTTAAAGTCACAGCGAAGCCGTGGTTATTACCATCTTTCTACTCTCCAGTAAAACTTTTTCATAACTACTAACGCTCCTTGCTCTCTTCGTTTAAAGAAGATAACTTAATCCGCCGACTTTCACGCGATAGTAGTATTAAAACTGGGGCTTGATTTTGAGTATTGCTTTCTTTAAAGTTTTCCACCACTTTAGATAGTTGTGTAATTGTCGATGCTTCAAATACGAGCGGGGGCGATTCTGGAAGTGCTGGAGTCTCTCGTTTACAACGCCAAATTGGTAGTATTGGCAGATGCTCACCTCGATGACCTGACTATTGAGTTCTTCACCTCGATGCGACCGACTGGTGAAAAACCTTACATCATCAAAAATGAATATTGATGAGCGGTTGGGTGTAATGCTGGAGTTTGAGAATTTGAATATGACACGACAAATGCCAATCACCTTTGGATGTGGTCAAAAGTAGTTGGTAGCGGGGGTAAGCGCAGTGGGAAAGAAGTGTATTGCTTTTTCTCATGGGTTGCATTTTAAATAGTCATTGTTTCATCACAAGTTTGGCGATAATTTCGTAGCAATAACCACCGAGCAGTACACCGGCTGCTCCAATTAATCCCATAAGTGGAGGAACAGGTGCGGGTAGCTTTGTCGCCATAAACACCACACCGATAATCCAGCCACCTAATAGAGATAAACCTGCTTGTTTGAAATCCATTGCAATTGCCCCTTAATAACCAGTAAAAGTGCTAAGGTGATTTCCGAAAAAGAATTTACCATCTAAATTAGTTGAATCAAGATATCCCATTTGGGCAGAAGTGGATTTCGCTGCAATCTCGACTCGATTTGCTTCATGGCTTTCTTAGTCAGGTAAATCTCTTTTTGGTAAACAATGTTGCTTAAAATCAAAATTGGATGCAACCCTTTCCAAGTCATACTAGAAGCCCAGCTAATTCTGAAACTTTAGAATCTGGCGCAATTTCCGATGCTTCGTCACTATCAACCTTTAAAGAACGCAGTAATGCCTGAATTACATCGTTAATGGGTCTTCCTGTTTTTGCACAGTATTGTGACAATTTCTGTCTTTCTGTTGCCGTGAGATTTACTGTCAATCGTTTAACTGCCCATTTTTTATTCACCATTTACTTTTTATACTGCCCTATTACTTTTGTCACAGAAAATTATACCTTTGTTTCAAAGCCTCTCTTAATCTGGCTTTTAGCCAATTTAATCCAATTAATCTCAAAACAATTGGCTTTTCTATTGGTGTTGTTGATGGGGAGATTTACTGGAACGTATAACCTGGGTCAGTGGCTCCTTTGGGTTAACAATGGATAGCGGGTATACGTCTGTGGTGTGCTTCTCTAAGGTGGCGGTGTAGGTCATTCACAAAGCTCACACCTATTAATCGTAGAGATTCTTTCGACTTTTATTTCGTCAGCGCGATCGCTTCAAAAAGTGTGATAAGTATATTTACTCTTCAATTGCATCTAGCGTAGGTTTATATTTTCTAGATACTCAAGTGTAGTAAAGCTCTAAGTATCAAGTTTTTCGACAATTAAGGTAAAGCTCAATGCCAGATATTATAGATACTGCAATCAATGCAAATACTTTCAACACCTTGGTAACAGCAATTACAACTGCTGGTTTGGACACAGCGCTCAAAGGTTCCGGCCCATTTACCGTGTTTGCACTAACAGATGAGGCATTTTCTAAACTGCCATCTGGTACTGTAGAAGCATTACTTGAAGATGTGCTTGAGTTAAGAAAAGTTTTAGAGTATCACGTAGTAGCTCAAAAAATTGTTGCAGTAGATTTGGCACAGTTGTCCGAGGTAACAACAACCCAGGGAACAGACCTCAAAATTGATTCTAATAATGGTGTTAAGGTAAATGATGCAACAGTTGTCACACCGGATGTGTCAGCAG
Organism: Nostoc sp. DedQUE08; assembly: GCF_034530895.1. NCBI lineage: Bacteria > Bacillati > Cyanobacteriota > Cyanophyceae > Nostocales > Nostocaceae > Nostoc > Nostoc sp. DedQUE08. Next base: position 5,610 of record NZ_JAVRCD010000093.1, on the reverse strand, counting down.
ATAATGGTGTGATTCATGTTATTGATCGGGTATTAATCCCTCAGTAAAATGCCGTGAAGTCTTTTTGAGATTAAACATCGCGATTGCTGCTCTGTGCAGCTTCTCCTGAGTCCATCGGTGAGATGTGGTTCATTGTAGGTTGCTCCACCGACACTTGCCGCCGATGGAGCAACCATCGCATCAACTTTTTCTCGGCTTGATGAAGATAAACATACAAACCTCATCCCTAGTAAGAGAAACTCAAGCTTTCGCCAAAAACTCATCTAGGCAGTCAAAAGTGGAGTTCCACCCTTCGATCATACCCATCTGTTCATGCTTACGCCGATCCTCAATAGACTCATGCATAATTTGGAGCGTGAGTTTGGTATTGCTATCTAAATCCTCGAAAATGGCTGTTACAACCATTCCCTTTGGTAAATCAGCATTTACGACTTTTTCAAAGCCTTCATCAAATTCATCACTGGTAACAATCCTCTCAAAGGGTACAATTTCGCGAAAAACACCTTTGGCCGGGTACTCCCTGCCGTCTGGGCCAGTCATCACGTAGCGCCATTTCCCGCCTGGACGCAGATCCATCTCAATCACACGGGTTGTGAAACCTTTGGGCCCCCACCACTGCGCTATGTGTTTCGGATCGGTCCATGCCTGGAACACAAGGGAGCGCGGCGCCTTCAAGATGCGGACGATCGCGATCTCACGTTGAGATTGAGCATCAGTGTCATCCTCAATGTTGCTCATTTTGTTTCTCCTGAGTTTGTAATTCGTGCAGGTAATCATCAAGCCGATCAAGCCTCTGTTCCCACAATTGACGATATTGCTCAATCCAATCCGCCGCTTCTTTGAGCGGCTGTGCTTGAATCTGGCATGGTCGCCATTGAGCTTCGCGACCCCGCACAATCAGTCCGGCACGCTCTAGTACCTTTATATGTTTGGAGATTGCAGGAAGACTCATCTTAAAAGGCTTGGCTAACTCACTTACCGATGCCTCACCTTTGGCGAGGTGAGCCAGAATTGCACGTCGTGTAGGATCGGCTAGGGCAGCAAAGGTAAGGCTCAGTTGTTCGTTAGACATTTTTATTTAACCTAATGGTTAATTAACTACTAGGTTAAATGTACTATTGAATCATGTCAAGCCCCCACTCAAGGGAAATCCAAGAAATAAAATGCGCGTTTGGGTAATATAGTTGTACTGCGTAAGACTTAGTGCTTCACCATACAAACTTTGCGTGGTGGTGAGCAGAGGGGCAGGGGTGAATGGCACTAATAAAAGCGTAAATCCCTAGTATTCCTGGATGAAAGGTGTAGAGAATTAAGAAGATGTTGTAGTATGTAATATATTCGCACTTTAATGTCTTAAAGACTACATCTAATACTCTACATCCAACATCCTGCCCTCACTGTCTTTTACAAAATGATTTTGGTACGCACAATGCCAAAGTTATTGTTCTTGTTGCCATAAATAAAGACATTGATAGCCATAGTAAATGACTACTATGGAAATACATTGCTGTAATTGCTGATGGAATAAAACCAATTACAGTGGCTTTCAGCATAGCTTGACGAAGTGTATGACCTTGAGTCAATCCTAGAAAATAACCGTCTAGCGCATAAGCGACTGAGCCAAAACCTAAAACTGGTAATAACCAAGGAATATAAGAACGTAAATTATTGATAATTTCAGTATGATTGGTCAGCAATCTTAACAGTGATTCTGGGGCAAAAATAAATGCAGTAGCAAACATTAATCCGATAACCAAGCTGCTGACTACAGATGTTTGCAACAGTTGTTTTAAAGAAGTAATATTTCCACTACCTTGAAAAATTCCAGCCAAGCTCTCAGTAGCGAATGCCAAGCCATCAATGAAATATGCTGCCAAGCTCACCAATTGCATCAGCAGGGTATTTGTCGCCAGAATTTCAGTTCCTAACATAGAACTGAGATTGCTAAACATCGCCATTGTCGAAATTAAAGCGAAAGTCCGAATAATAATTTCTCCATTCAGCATGAAAACTGATTTTAAAGCAGATAGGTTAAATACTTCCCCAATTGAAGCTTATATTTGTTTAAATGAAATTGTTTGACAATATAGCAAAGTACCTACTATTAGCATCAGATACTGACTAGTGGCTGTCGCTAATCCAGCTCCTCTACTTGACCATCCCCACTGAACAATAAATAGATAATCTAGTAGTACATTTGCACGATTACTAATAGCTGAAAGCAACAAAACTTTACTACTTTGGGCTTGTCCAAGAAACCAACCAATCAAGACAAAGTTAATCAATGTTGCTGGGGCACCCCATATTAAAGCATTATAGAAATCAACACCAGAAGTTTTAACTTCCGGTGTAGCACTTAGAATTGCAAACCCTAATATTTGTAAAGGTTGTTGAAATATCAGGATGGCGAGTCCTAATATCAGTGCTAAAATTCCATGCTGTAAACCAATCAATATTGCCGATTGGTTATCTTTACGCCCTATAGCCTGTGCAACCATTCCAGTTGTACCCATGCGTAAGAAACCGAATGTCCAATAAATATAATTGAATAAAATTGTTGCTATTGCCACACCTGCTAAATGACGAATCTCCGTTAAATGCCCTAAAAACATTACATCTATTAGTCCTGCCAACGGAACCATTAGATTTGAAAGAACATTTACAGATGCCAGTTTGAGAAAACGGTGGATGAATGCTGAACGTTGAGCAAAGATAGACAAAATTAGTAAATCCCTTGAACACAACAATGACCGAAACAATTCAAAATTCAAAATTCAAAATTGAAGAATAGCTCAGTAATTTTGAATTAATTAATTCGCTCTTTTCTTGCCCCCAATGATAGCGCCGCAATACTTCTCGGTTAAGAATTAAGCAGTATTGAGAATAAAAAAAGTCAGTGGTTGACGTTTAGTACCCGCTCCTGTGTGGATGGGAATTCTCGCTGGAAACTTAGAACGAGGTTTTTTGACTACTCTGGGATTTGTTCTACCCTGTCTTTGAGGAATTGTTTGCTCCAAAATTTCCATGATCAGCTTGGAGATGAGCGCAAACTGTCGGCTGATTGCGAAACAGCATGAAACAGACTGAATTCGGCTTAAATTTGAGGTGTGATTAAAATGGGTTGTAAATACAGATAAAATATTATTAATCACTTCCAATTAATTTTTAATAACCTAATTGAATGACTCGATTTGTACACGACGAATTTGCCAAAGATTATCTAGAAGAACTATTAAAACCTTATGGGGAAGTAAAGGCATCATCAAAAATATCAGGAGAGATCAAAGAAATTGATGTGCTATTTACTCCATCATTACAGCAAACTTCTAATTTAGAAGTGCTAGGGCTACTTGGAAGATTTGCCGAATTTCCGGCAATATTAGAACCATTTCGGAATGCTGCTTCTGGTGATGAAATTTGTGATTGTATTCAAAAATTACTAGAAGTAAAAGCTCTCCTGCGACGAGACGCTAAAGCGAATAAAACCAAACTCCAAGAGTCAGATATTCCGAAACTATGGGTTCTAACTCCAACTGCATCTCCAGCATTACTATCAAGCTTTAATGTTAATCAGAAATCGGGGTGGTTGCCAGGAGTATACTTTTTAGGTGATGCGCTACGGACAGCAATTGTAGCCATACATCAACTACCACAAACACCGGAAACCTTGTGGTTGAGAATTCTTGGCAGGGGGAGTGTGCAGTCACAGGCAATTGTGGAATTATCAAACTTACCATTGAATCACCCATACAGGCAAGCAACGCTAGAATTAGTTTATAATCTGCGCCAGAATTTAAGAATCAATCAAAATTTAGAATTGGATGATAGGGAGTTAATTATGCGATTAGAACCACTTTATCAGCAAGACCGTGAAAAAGCCAAACAAGAAGGACAACAGGATTTAATTATACGTCAACTAAATCGTCGTCTTGGTGAAATTGATGCATCGTTGATTGAAGGAGTTCGAGGATTATCTATTGAGCAATTGTCTATTCTAGGAGAAGCGTTATTAGATTTTTCTGTAGTAACGGATTTAGAAGCTTGGTTAAATCAGCAAGCCAGATAATAACATGACCTAGGTATCTATTCTCTTCTATAGAGCCTGGTAGTATTTGGGGTGTTTATCTTGGCTTTTAAAATGGCAATAGAAGTATTTCCATCATCATTTTATTGCAACTGTGGACATAAATTGTATTTCTTTGAGAATACTGTCTCTGAGATGGAAAAAATGAGCAGAACAAAACTTGTCAGTTTAAGCGATGGACAAGATAACGAACACAAAATTGTCTTTTTCAATGGCTTGGCAATAGAGATTATTTGCTCCAAACTGGGAAACTGCATAACAGGGCTATTTCATTCTAAATGTAGACGCGATATGGTAAAATTCAGCGCCATATCTACTTCAAGCATCTAATACCGTGTCTGAAATCGAAATTATCAAAGCTTTTGCAGGTCTAGAAGACCCGCGTCGCTGCGCCGGACAGAGACATAATCTACCATTATGTCTGGCACTGTTCACATTAGCGATCGCAGCAGGGAATAAAGGATTTTTAGCAATTGGAGACTGGATTTCAAGCTACCGTGAGCCGTTGATTGACCTTTTTCAACCCAAAAAAAATAGACTACCTTCTTATAGCACTGTGCGTCGTGCCTTATTACACGTAGATTACGAAGATTATTCCGTGTGTCTAAGCAAATTATTTAATGTACAACCAAATACTGGAGAAACTGTTGGGTTAGATGGCAAAGTCCTCAAAGGCTCATATCAAATTGAAAATGATAACCCTAACTCCGATTCGCATCCAGCGATTATGTTAGTTAGTTCTTATATTGTTGAGCGAGGCTTAATTTTAGAGCCATTTCAAGTCGATGCCAAAACTAATGATCTTATTGCTTTACCTGAGTTAATTTCAAAACTGGCTCTCAAGGCAGTTGTTTTTGCTTTTGATGCTATTAATACCCAAAAAAAACTTGTGAGTTGATTATAAACAGTGGAAATGATTATGTTGCCGCCTTAAAAGGCAATCAATCTAATCTATTCAAAGATGTCAAAACAAATTTTACACCGGAATTCACTTATGAGCAGATAAATAAAGGGCATGGTCGAATCGAAAAGCGTCATGTCAGTATTTGTCAAAATCTTGATGGTATTCGTCTTTGGCCTGGACTTACCACTTTGATTCAAGTCAAATCAGAGCGTCAGGTTTTCACACACAATGTGATTGAAGTAACTAATGAAACCCGTTATTATATTTCATCTTTAAATGAAACGGCGCAAGCCTTTGCTGAACGTATCAGAGGATATTGGGGTGTTGAGAATAAAGTCCACTATGTTCGAGACGTTACTCAAGGTGAAGATAAATCTAGAATTCGCACTACTCCTCTGCCTCAAAATTTTGCGCTTGCTCGCAATTTTACACTCAATTTATACCGTGACCAGATGTTTAAAAATATGGCACAAGCCCAACGACTATGCTCTTTTGGTTTAAACACACTCAAACAACTTTTTAGAATGAAATAGCCCTGCATGAACGCTGAAAGACTTATGCTGTGGTCTGACTTTTCCCGTTAAGTCGTGAAAAGCTTGCTGTTTAAGGATTTAATAAGCAG
>NZ_JAVRCD010000092.1:0-23838 GCF_034530895.1 Nostoc sp. DedQUE08 | reverse complement strand
TCCATCAACGGCAAGTATCCCGGTTCTTTACCAACATCTTCTAAAATTTTCAGTAATAGCCCTTCTTCAACACTATGACCTTGAAGTTTAGCAGGTTCAGTTATTGTCTCTTTTAAATCAATTCCTGCGATCCGCGGCATCAAAACAAGCTGATTTTCAATCAATTTATTTAAAGACGGATAATCTGAACATGATTCGAGAAAATCTGATCGCATGGTAATCACAACTTTCAACCGCGAATCGGTGATCTCTACTACCTGAGTCAGCAATTCAATAAATCTCTGCTTTTGTTCAGCAACAGAGACAGTAAATAATTCCTCAAACTGGTCTACTACCAATAAAAATTTTTTTGCACCTGTGAGATGCTCCAGAATTACAGGTAAAGGATTCGGTTCATTAGTAATCAACTCCCACAGCAATTTTTCTTTTCTCGCCCCTGGAAAAAATGCTTTCAGAATTGCTCTCAATTCCTGCAACGGCTGAAATCCTGGCTTGATTGGCGGTAAAATTTGCCAAACTCTATCATCTAATTCTGGAATTAAACCTGCCTGAACTACAGAAGATTTACCACTCCCAGAAGCGCCAATAATTGGGACAAAGGGCTTTTGTGCCAGTTTCCCCAGAATCTTCCTTACAACCTGCTTGCGCCCAAAGAAAAACTGTTTTTGTTCCGCTTCAAAAGCTTTTAAACCTTGGTAAGGACATTCTTCTTTTACCTCAAAGGTTTGAGCTTGGGTTTGAATGTTGTGGTTAATTAGAGTAATGGAACGCCCCCAACCCATGCGGATTGGTTCTTGTCCACTACCTTTGAGTTCTGTGGCAAGTATATCGAAGACGCGATCGCCTGTCACCTGTCCGCGATCGTTAGTGTTGTCTGGTGACAAACCAGCCAGCAAAGCTGTTGTAAAAATACTGTGTTGTTCGCTTTTTTTGGCATAAGCTTGTTGAAAACCTCTACAAGCAGCAATAAAGTAGTAATCGCGCTGTGAAATAAAGGCAGTCAGAGTTTTTTCGATGAGATTGCGTTCTAAAAATTCACCGCTATGACAGCAATCTAACAGCACTACTAAACTACTCAAGTCGGAGTCTCTAATTAAATTGTTGAGACTTAAAAGACTAATTCCGCCTGTTTGTTCAATAATTTGCTTGCCTTGAGTGACAATTGTCAAGTCAGAGGTTGCTAGATATGCTTGTTGTGTTCCTAAGCTGTCGGAGACGGTGATGCCATGCCCTGTGAAGTAAATTAGCGCTTCGTTTTTAACGGCTTGTTGTTGCAAAAGTGTTTTGAAAGCTTCAGCCAACTTATTTGTACTAACTTTGCCTTTGAGAACAACGATATCCTCAAAATCACCATGCGTTTTTAGTACCTGCGCGACTGCTTCGGCATCCGTAGCTGGTTTTGTGAGGTTGGAAAGCTGATTTGTATAATCTGTAATGCCAACTACAAGCGCGTAACGAGCCATCTATGCGTATTTAAATTGTCTGTTACAGAATAAGATAACTTAAATACACCTAAACTCTGAGGGCTTGATGTCGAACATAGAACGTTTAGTCTTTGAAGAAGACGGGGAAATCTATACAATTCTGTTCGAGTCCAAGGAAACGCCAACTGTTCCAGAAATAGTCACACCAGAGGTTGATGAGGAGAAAGAATCCTACGGCTTTCGGGAAGAGGCATTTGTCAAAATTGAAGAAGTTCACCATCAAATTCGAGCTTATACCAAATATGCCATTGGCGCTTTTAAAAATTTAGGTGCTGCTGAAGTCGAAGAGGTGACTCTGAAGTTTGGCTTAAAGATAGGCGGAAAAACTGGTATCCCCTTTGTAACTGAAGGTTCGGCGGAGAGTAATTTTGAAATTGAGGTGAAGTGTAAGTTTCCTGAAAATAAGCAAAATTTCAGCACTTAAAGTTTTGCTTTGCCAAGAATAAGCTTTGTACCTTCAACTCTGCTAAGAATTATGGAAGCGATGTTTCCAACGGGCTACGCCTACACCTTTCACTCACCATAATTCACCCTTGAATCTCGGCTGTTGCAGTTCAAAACACGAAGTTCCGAGTTCAAAGGGAGAGCGATCGCCTTTTTTTGACCATCATTCACCTTTGGATCTCAGATGTTGCTGTTGTAAGCATGAAACTCCGAGTTCTGAGGTTGAAACTTCGAGTTCAGAACTCGGAACGCCGAGCAATTTACTCCAACATCCGAGTTCTGAGCTTCAACATTGCACCTTAGAAGTGCGTAGGCGTAGCCCGTCGTAGACATCGCCGAGCTATTTTCTACAACGCTGCTGCTTGAGGCTTGGACTTCCGAGATTTACGGGCGAACCTTTGCCCCATTTCCTCAACTACCCCATCTAAACCAGCGCCTTGTCCACTAGCTTTGGCATAGTTATACACTTGCAACGCGGCTGCATAAGCTTCACTTCCCACTGCTATAGATGTATCATCTAGCAACTCTTGTAATTGCGACAAAGACAGCAGTACTGGATACAAAGCTTCAAATAATTGTACGTCTTTCCGCATCTCATTAAGGTCAAACGATCGCGGTAAAAACTCTGGGTTCTGTGTCGCCACCTCCAATGCTTTACTGACAAAGGCGCGGCTTTTATCTCCCATTTTGGGTAAAGCTTTCCGCTCCTCGTTACTTAAATCAATCAAAAATGGTAATTTGTCTTTAATGGTGGCGATCGCTTGCAACACAGCATCTCTATCTGATTGCGCTAGTGTTGCACTAATTGGGGCTGTGGACATAGAAATTAGTCTCCAGTATGTTGCTTAATTTTAGAGTGCCCACATATACAAACTAAATTTCAATAACACCAATAAAAATTCCAAGGTCAAAAGGTGAGCGTTGTCAAAGTGCGGGTTACGCCTAAGCCTTTCGCTCACCATAATTTATACCAATTTGAAAAAAGAATGCGACAAATAGACCACTTGTAGAGACGCGATGAATCGCGTCTTTACCCAAGGATGTGTTGCTACTGCCTTGATAGCCGTTTGCAATTGAGTCGAGTGCAGACCTTCTGAGAGGCACAGCAATGCCGTGTTTTTACCCGCTGACTTTGCTCCAAACATATTTTTGGCAGGTTTCACAAGCGGCTTTTGCTTCCTCTGTTTGCGGATTGGTGAAGACGGGATGGTAACGTAACCTGTCACAACAAACTTGCAACCATGCACGCCAGTCACCGCGCCACAACCGTACAGTCCCATCTTCACCGCCGCTAACAATCGTCTGCCCATCGGCGCTAATGGCGACAGAATAAACCCAGCCCTCATGACCGCGTAAAGGTTCAGCCAAGGGAAGACCTTGCAGGTTCCACAACCGCACAGTGCCGTCATCACCGCCACTAACAATCGTTTGCCCATCGGTACTGATAGCGACAGAATAAACCCAACCTTTATGACCGCGCAAAGGTTCAGCCAAGGGCAGACCTTGCAGATTCCACAACCGCACAGTGCCATCAGTACCGCCACTAACAATCGTTTGCCCATCGGTACTGATAGCGACAGAATTGACAAAACCCTGATGACCGCACAAAGGTTCAGCTAAGGCAAGACCTTGACGATTCCACAACCGCACAGTGCCGTCATCACCGCCACTAACAATCGTCTGCCCATCGGCACTGATGGCGACAGAATTAACGTAACCCTGATGGCCGTGCAAAGGTTCAGCTAAGGCAAGACCTTGCAGGTTCCACAAACGCACCGTACCGTCACTACCACCACTGACAATCGTTTGCCCATCGGTACTGATAGCGACAGAATAGACCCAACCCTCATGACCGCGCAAAGGTTCAGTTAAGGCAAGACCTTGGTGATTCCACAACTGCACCGTACCGTCAGTACCACCACTGGCAATCGTCTGACCATCGGTATTGATAGCGATAGAATAAACCCAACCTTTATGACCGCGCAAAGGTTTCGCTGAGGGAAGACCTTGGTGGTTCCAAAACCGCACGGTGCCGTCAGTACTACCACTAACAATTGTCTGACCATTAGTGCTGATAGCAACAGACCTAACATTGCCTTCATGACCACGCAAAGGTTCAGCTAAGGAAAGACCTTGGCGATTCCACAACCGCACCGTACCATCAGCACCGCCACTGACAATCGTCTGCCCATCGGTGCTGATGGTTACAGACCTCAGATTACCCTGATGACCGCGCAAAGGTTCAGCTAAGGAAAGACCTTGGCGATTCCACAACCGCACCGTACCATCAGCACCGCCACTGACAATCGTCTGTCCATTGGCGCTAATGGCTACAGACCTCACATTACCCTCATGACCATACAAAGGTTCAGCCAAGAGAAGACCTTGGGAATTCCACAACCGCACCATACCGTCGGCACCACCACTGGCAATCGTCTGCCCATCGGCACTAATAGCCACAGAAAAGACATCATTTTTATCCCCACGCAATGGTTTAGCTAAGGGAAGACCTTGGCGGTTACACAACCGCACCATACCGTCAGCACCGCCACTGACAATCGTCTGCCCATCGGCACTGATGGCGACAGAATTGACATCATTTTTATGTTCACGCAATGGTTTAGCTATGGGAAGACCTTGGCGGTTCCACAACCGTACAGTGCCGTCAGCACCGCCACTAACAATCGTCTGCCCATCGGCGCTGATAGCGACAGAAGAGACATTACCCTGATGACCGCGCAAAGGTTCAGCTAAGGGAAGACCTTGGTAATTCCACAACCGTACAGTGCCGTCAGTACCACTACTAACAATCGTCTGCCCATCGGCGCTGATGGCGACAGAAGAGACATTACCCTGATGACCGCGCAAAGGTTCAGCTAAGGGAAGACCTTGGTAATTCCACAACCGCACAATGCCGTCAGCACCGCCACTGACAATCGTCTGCCCATCGGCGCTAATAGCCACAGAAGAGACATTACCTTCATGACCACTAAAGGGAATCGAGACTCTTGCTTTATTCACTACCCGATTCAAACTGTTCTGAACTGATGCAAGAATCTGCTGGGGTAGTTTCTCTTGATTCTCCCCCATAGCTTGAATTGCCAAAACTAGACTATCTAGGGGTTGTAAGGGCAATAAATCGTCTACTCTAGCCGCTTTTTCTCGCAATTGGGATTCAGTAAGCGCCCTTTCCATCTCGACAATCCGGTCTTTGTCGTCGGCATCGCTGCGCTGGTAAAAATCCTCATCTTGTTGAAGTGATTGCAAATCGGGCTGCAACTGTTGCCAGCTATCCTTCACTTGGGCCAGCAATCCCTTTTGGATTAAATATTTGTCATCCGGCCTTTCGTTCAACCATTCCCGTCGCGTATTTTCTAATGACTCGCTCAACGGTCGCAAGTCTCGGTCTTGTTGTCGCCACTGGGCAAACTGCTGCCAACTTTCAATTAAAGCTTCATGGGCTAAATTAATCCAGACTTCTCCTTTTTCATCTTTCTCAGAAACTAATAAGCGTCCCTTAACCAATCCTGTTTCACCATCTAGCAACTCACTAAGTTGTTGCCGTTGATTGGCATCATTACCTGCAATATTTAATAATGTGGTTTTTGGTTGGCGCTGTCGGGTATCCTTTTCTCCCTCTCCCGTTCCCACTAACCGCAGAAAAATCTGCTTAATCCATTCCTTTTCTTGCTGAGTGCGTTCTTGAGTTGGATATTCTTTCTCATAATCTTGGTAGTAATAAACATTTTCTGCATGGAGATTTAACACCACAGTTAATCCTCCCAAATTTTCATACTCTTCTTGGGTAAGTTGATATTTCTTTTGCTCGCGTTTCTCCCAGAGTTTAGTTAAGGCAAACTCTAACAATGGCAAATTCCCTGGGTCTTGTTGAAGATTTTGGAGAATTTTTAATGCTCCTGCTTCTTCAACACTATGAACCTGAAGCTGGGCAGGTTTGGCGATTGTCTCCTTGAAATCAACTCCAGTTAAAGGCGGTATAACAACTACTGGGGTTTGAATCAGGTGAGTCAGAGAAGGATTATCTAAACAGGATTGAAGAAAATCACCTCGCATAGTAATTACAACTGCTAACCGCGAATCATGAATTTCTACTACCCCAGTTAGTAGTTCAATAAATCTCTGCCGTTCTTCTTTATCTATACAAACTGTAAATACTTTCTCAAACTCATCTACCACCAGCAAAAATTTTTCTGTGTTAACCACAGCCTCTGCATCATCAATAGGTTTAGTCAGGCTGCCGAAACTGTTGTCATTCTGAGCAATTTCAACCACAAGGGCGTATTGTGTCATCTTGTTTTGTTAAAACTATTGAGAAAATTACCTCTGTGCTTTAAAATACCCAAATTAACGAGTTATTTACCCATTAGAGTTAAAAACTCTAGATTTAAAGTTCAAGTAGCAGTTGAGTAACACGCAGTAAAAGCACAATATTAAAGTCTTAGTGACTGGGATAAGCTCTATACCTTGTATTTCAGTAGTAATTACGGCAGCAATGTCTAAGGGCGGGCTACGACCAGTTAGAAAATTTCAGCTTAAGTAGACACCAATGGGCATACCGTGCTACTACCTTGAGAAAAATCTCACATCGCGCTAGTCTTCATTGACGTAACCGCACGCTGTAACATTAGGCGATGACAAATCAACTCTCTCTAAAAATTCCCTCTTGCACTTGGAGCCGTCCCATCGGCTTAGGCTGGGATAAACCTTATACCGTCCGCTATGCAAGTAATATTGATGATGGCCCTTGGCATGGTATGCCTTTAGGCGGCTTTGGTGCAGGTTGCATCGGTCGTTCTTCACGGGGAGATTTTAACTTGTGGCACATCGATGGCGGTGAGCATACCTTCAAAAACGTTCCCGCTTGTCAGTTTAGTGTGTTTGAATCCAATAGCACATCTTCCCAAACCTACGCTTTATCTACGCAAGCGCCCGATGATGACACTCTCAAAGCGTGGCAATGGTATCCGACACCTCCCAACACAGAGGGAACGGGCGATTATCACGTGCTATATCCACGTAGCTGGTTTGTATATAAAAATATATTTCAAGCACAGTTGACTTGCGAACAATTTTCCCCAGTCTGGGCAGGTAATTACCAAGAAACTAGCTACCCTGTGGCAATATTCCTCTGGAATGCCCACAACCCGACAGATACACCGATTACTCTGGGCATTATGCTCACTTGGCAAAATGTGGTCGGCTGGTTTACAAATGCTCTAAAATCTCCCGAAGTGCGGGTACGCGATGATGGTAGTCCAGTTTACGAATACCAACCGCGCTGGGGCGAAAGTCAAGGAAACTACAACCAAATAGTTGAAAATACACAACAATTTGGCTGTGTTTTAGGTCGGGTTGGTAATAATGAACCTTTGCAAGAAGGTGACGGAACTTGGTGTATTGCGACGCTGAAACATCCCCAAGTGGAAGTATTTCATCATAGCCGCTGGAATCCTGAAGGTACGGGTGATGAGGTATGGCAAAGCTTTGCTAAAGATGGCTCTTTGCCTAATTATGTTGATACGACTCCAGCGATAGAGAATACACAAATCGGGGCTGCGATCGCAATCCGTTTCACTCTCCAACCAGGCGAAACTCTGGAAATTCCTTTTGTCGTCGCTTGGGATTTGCCAATCGTAGAATTTGCGGCTGGAGTCAACTATTACCGCAGATATACAGATTTTTTTGGTAAAAGTGGAAACAACGCCTGGGCGATCGCATCCACTGCATTACAAGAATACCAAACCTGGCGATCGCAAATTCAAAGTTGGCAAAAACCGATTCTCGACCGGGAAGATTTACCCAACTGGTTTAAAATGGCTCTATTTAATGAGCTTTACGATCTTACTAGCGGCGGTACTCTCTGGAGTGCGGCATCAGAACTTAACCCCATCGGTCAGTTTGCAGTGCTGGAGTGCCTAGATTACCGTTGGTATGAAAGTCTAGATGTGCGATTGTATGGCTCTTTTGCGCTGCTGATGCTGTTTCCAGAATTAGAAAAGTCGGTGATTCGGGCATTTGCACGAGCGATTCCTCAAGGTGATAATACTCCCCGAATCATTGGCTATTATATGACAATTAAGGCTGAAAGCCCGATTGCAGTTCGCAAAGTTGCAGGTGCAACACCCCACGATTTAGGCGCACCGAACGAACACGTTTGGGAGAAAACCAACTACACCAGCTATCAAGATTGTAATTTATGGAAAGATTTAGGTAGTGATTTCGTTTTGCAAGTATACCGTGATTTTCTGCTCACGGGTGCTGACGATGTGGAATTCCTAGCAGATTGCTGGAATGCGATCGTTCAAACCCTCGACTACCTGAAAACTTTTGACCTCGATGGGGATGGGATTCCGGAAAATTCTGGCGCACCCGATCAAACTTTTGATGATTGGCGATTACAAGGTGTTAGCGCCTATTGTGGTGGGTTGTGGTTGGCGGCGTTAGAAGCTGCGATCGCAATTAGCGATATTTTATTAACTTACCAGACAGATAACACAACAGAGTTGGCAGCGCAAAAATCCACTTATGAAACTTGGTTACAACAATCTCTTCCTATTTACCAAGAAAAACTCTGGAATGGGGAATATTACCGACTTGATAGTAAAAGTGGTTCCGATGTGGTAATGGCAGATCAATTGTGCGGACAATTCTACGCCCGACTGCTGGACTTACCTGATATTGTACCGAGCGATCGCGCCCTCTCTGCCCTGAAAACAGTTTATGACGCTTGCTTTTTGAAATTTTGTAATGGTGAGTTTGGTGCTGCTAATGGTGTTCGTCGTGATGGTTCACCAGAAAATCCCAAAGCTACTCATCCCTTAGAAGTTTGGACGGGGATAAACTTTGGGCTAGCGGCTTTTCTCGTGCAGATGGGAATGAAGGATGAAGCGTTGAGGTTGACGCAAGCTGTGGTGCAGCAAATTTATGAAAATGGTCTGCAATTTCGCACGCCAGAAGCTATCACCGCAACTGGTACTTTTCGCGCTAGCACTTACCTGCGGCCAATGGCGATTTGGGGAATTTACTTAGTTATTAATTGATTGACTATCAAAGTGGTTCTCGTTTTGACGCAACACACGTAGATGTCATGGGTGTCAACTTAAGCTGAAATCTTCTGACTGTATAAGTTTTGCCCTCACCCCAGCCCCTCGCTCATATTGGGAAAGAGGAGAGCAAATTCTCCAGTTCCCCTTCTCCCATATTGGGAGAAGGGGTTAGGGGATGAGGGCAAGCAACCCTAAAACCCTTACTCTTAAATAACTTCTACCTTAAGTTGACACCTATGACAGATGTACCTCCCTGCCAAATTGAACCTGCCTTCATCTGGAAAAGCAAAATTTAGATTTGCGATTTTATTTTCTGAGTGTTTCCGGAAGCGAAGGAAAATTTCAGTAATGGTAAGAGTTGAAGCATTGAGAATTTAAGACTACTGTTTCAAAATATGCAAATATTACTAGCTTTAGCTATAAATATTGCTGATAGTTCCCAGACTACGTTCACAATCAAAAGCTAGGTTATGACGTGCCTATTACCTTACTCAACAGCAAAGTTCATCAGATTGTGGTGCTCCGTGTTTGGCAATGATTAGCCAACACTGGTACATACGCTTAAACCCCTACAGTCTGCGCAACTTAACGCCAGAAAATCTTACAGGTGTATTTCACCAGCCTTTATTAGAAGCAGCCCAAACTTGCAGAATGTGAAGCGTTATCAGTGAGGACTAGTTTTAACTAAGGTGGACTCATACTATAACCCGTGGATAGCTCATTGTCAAGTAATTCATTGTGTAGTTGTCTGGAGAGATAAAGGCGATCGCATATTGATTTTTGATCTTAATACCACCATTTAGCCCACTTGCCACTACATTTGTAATTTCAATTTTATAAATCTGTTAAATATTCATATCATATAGAAATTTCTGCTGAATCAACTTAATAATATTCTGTGTTAATTAGCTTTATATCTATTTTTAAATTCTCTAATCTTGTACAGACTTAGGCTGCAACACTTTTCGAGTAAATTTATCCATTTACGGATCTTTTTTTTGACTCAACTAAGGCTCGTTATCACTATTTATTTATATTATCCTTAACCAGTAATTTTCTTTTACGACTGGTCTATTTTATAATAATTTACTGCTCGTTATGAAATATTTACGAGTAGGTGACAGCGATTATATTTATATACGCTAAAGCTGTAGTCTTTGCAAGCCAATAAAGACAAGTCTAATAAGTATCATTGTCTAATCGAACTTATTGTAAAAATAAGCTCAATCTTATTGTTATGAAAGGGTTTATTCTCTTTCGGATAATATTTTTACAAGTTGTTTTCCATTCTATTTAATGGTATTGTTTTTTAGTTACTCGACAATAATAAAGGTTTTAAAATGATATCGGGTGAGGGGTAAGACCCCCTCAAGAATTAGCAAAAGAGGACAAAACTAAAAGCTGCACAACACACAAGTAAGTATAGTAATATATTCAGTAAATTTGACCTATAAAGATACTAGATTAGTATATGACAGCAACGAAAAAAATAGTATAAATACGAATGGTGTTGTTAACGCTCAAAGATAAATATATTTTCTCTATTAGTCTAAAAGAATATGCAAACTTCCCGGAAATTGCCTAATCCAACAGTAGTAAGAAATATAAGCGTGTGAACCAAGAAAATTTATTTACTTATGGATTTATCATCCCTTGTAAACATCAAACACCGCTCCACTGCTGATAATTTGCCACAAGCAATTCAAGATTTGCAAAAAGGCTAGTGCAGTTTGTACACCTCAATTGAAACATCAACAATCGCAGAGAAGAAAATAGTTTACTTCACCCAAAATAACTAAAAACTATGATGAATCAAGACATTGCTGGTATTAGTAGTAACTTAGATAAGACAGTGAAAGCTCAACAATTTGACAAAGTAGTTGAAGCAATTCTTGCTGGAAAGTATTCCTGGGCATGTGTTTTAATGCTGCGATTTGGTGGTTATAATCCTTTGCATTACATTCCATATCGCACCTACAATCGATTGCTCAAAGAGAACTCTCAAGCCGATAGGACAAAACAACAGCAAAATGAAAATCTAAAAATGCTGAAACACGCTCATAATTCCCAGTCTGATAATAATGCTTCATCAAGCTGTTTAAGCAAAATTAAAGACGTAGCTTATCTAGAAGTAGTTAGAAAGCAAAAAGCAGAAATCCGTGCTGGTAGTTTAGACCAGAGATTGACACACCAAATTAACGAACATCAATCAAGCAAATCGCCATTAAAACCAGAAAATGTTCAAGACATTTCCTTGAAATCCTGTGGATTCAATTAAAAAGTATTTGGAATCAATAGATTCTGCTCTAAAGTTGATTGATTATCTGAAAGCCTGTTATGCTAATTTAAAATTTATAGCATGACAGGTTTTCTCTAGCAGTAATTAATTTGATAATTGTTTGTAAAAATCTGCCAAAATGGCAACTATATACTAATGATATTGATAAACTAATACCAACTACAATTTAAACCAAAACAGAGGTGATTTGGCAAGCAAGTTAATTTAAAAAATAAAATCAACGATTAGTTCTAACTATGAAATAAATCAAACTGATTACAAAAGTAATCAGCATTTCATGGAGTAAATAACTCCTAAACCAAGACCAATAATCTAACCGTTGCTACTGGTGGTTCTTTTTCTGAGGAAGTCTGAGCAAAGAGAATTTGGGGAGGTGGATTCCCCCAATCCAAATTTTACACAACTTTCACTGACTGCAGACGGTGCGAGTAATGCTGATAAAACTTTCTATCCTGTGGTTGGTGTTGCTTTAGTTAATAAAGCAAACGCTTAACATCAATTCCAGGAACGGAAATAGAAAAGTTACGATGAAATTGTTGTCCTTGGCTGATAGAACTAGTAGCTTATACGCTTCTCTTTCGGCTATTGTAATCCTAGTCCTCCCAACCGGGATTATCTTTAGTTTCTAAACTTTCAATTTATATAACACTACTGGAAGTTCAAAACTTGAATAGCTTCCAGTTTTTTATCTGTATATAAAAAGAAATAAGATAGGCAAATTGCCCACCTTATTTTTTGTGAAGACTAGACATCTGGTGAAATTCATCTAGAATCCTTGTAGAGACCTAGCACAGCTACGTCTCTACATTCTTTTTGACTTCCATATTTAATAATTGGTTAATTCAAAAAGGAATTAAACCTTAGCTAATTCGGGAGTAGGACTCTTGCTGTTGCGAATTGCTGTAATAGCCTCAGCATAATCTTTAGCATTAAACACAGCTGAACCAGCGACGATCGCATTGGCTCCCGCTTCCAAAACTTGCCAGGTATTATTTGCCTTCAGCCCCCCATCCACTTCAATCCAGGGGTCAAGACCGCGCTCATCACACATTTGGCGTAGCTTGCGGATTTTGGGTAACACACCAGGGATAAAGCTTTGACCACCAAAACCAGGGTTGACGCTCATAATTAGTACTAAATCGCACAATTCTAGAACATATTCAATTAGCTCTAGAGGGCTACCAGGATTAAGTACAACACCAGCTTTTTTACCAAGCTCTTTAATTTGCCCCAAGGTGCGGTGCAGATGTGGAGAAGCATTATGCTCGCAGTGTACGGAGATAATATCGGCACCCGCTTTAGCAAATCCTTCTACATACTTTTCTGGCTCCACAATCATCAAATGGACATCCAGAGGCTTAGTTGTAACCGGACGAATCGCCTCCACAATCAGAGGGCCTATCGTAATATTAGGTACAAAACGACCGTCCATTACATCAACATGAATCCAATCTGCTCCGGCTGCGTCTACGGCGCGAATTTCGTCACCCAGACGGCTAAAATCGGCTGATAGGATAGATGGAGAAATTACAATGGGCTTTTGAGATAGGTTTTGGGTCATGGCTAGTGGGTTTTTAAGCGTCCTCGTCTGTAAGCATTGTAACAAAGCATTGAGCAAGACTCATAAGTTTGATCCCGGTCTTTTTGAGGAGTGGGGAGGTAGGGGAGCAGAGGGGCAGGGGGGCAGGGGAGTAATGAGTAATGAGTAATGAGTAATGAGTTGGAGCAGGGGAAGAAGAATTATTGACAAATGACAAATGACCAATGACAAATGACCAATGACAAATGACAAATAACAAATGACTAAAAAACTAACCTGGATAATTTGGGGATTAACTGCTTCTTGTCTGAGTGCGCCGGTAATTGCTTCGGCTTTAGAGTCTGCTTTGGGAACTAACGGTATTGATGCTTTGAAGCTACACCAAGCTCCTTATAATTTAATCGGTCGCAAAATTGCTATTGGTCAAGTGGAAATTGGTCGGCCGGGAATGTTTGGGTGGGATAAGGCGGTGTCTAAAAATCGTGCCATATCTTTAGCAGCGGTTTTCTTACGCAATGGCCCAGCTAAGTCTAATACTGGTGTTGATCCCCATGCCTACAATGTCGCTGGTGTGATGGTGAGTCAAGACAAAGCTTTGCCAGGAGTTGCGCCGGGAGCGCGATTGTATTCATCAGCAGTGGGTTCCACTAAAAACATGGGTCAGCCAGAAGAGTGTTTATCGGCACAGCACATAGCGCTGCAAAATGGTGGCGATGTCCGTGCGATTAACTTTAGCTTTGGGGAACCTCTAAGCCGCGATCCTCGACCGGAAGCTACTTTAGACGGCAATGCTTTATTAACTTTATGTGTTGACTGGTCTAGTCGCGCTCATGATGTTTTGTATGCGATCGCAGGCAACCAGGGCAAAGGCGGCATTCCTATTCCTACAGATAATTTTAATGCAATCAACGTGGCTTTTTCATCCCGCCGAGGGGGAGTTTTTAACAAAGTAGACGTGGCTAATCTGGCGGGTGTTAACCAAGGGGTGAATCAAAGACTAGCTGGAAAGGAATTTGACCTTGATGGGCGTCGCGCTATCAGTTTAGTTGCTCCTGGTAATAATATTCCTTTGCTCAATCCAGATGGCAAATTGAACAAGGTTACAGGTACTAGTTTTGCCGCGCCTCAAGTTACAGCTACCGTTGCTCTGTTGCAGGAACTTGCAGACCGACAGATGCGGACAAAACAACCCCACTGGAGCATTGATTCTCGGCGTCATCAAGTGATGAAAGCTGTATTGCTGAATTCAGCAGACAAACTTCTAGATAGCGGCGATGGCTTAAGGTTGGGAATGACTCGGACGCTAATTGATAAGCAAAATCAAAACTGGCTAGATTCTGATGCTTATAAAGATCCAAAGATTCCCTTGGATGCCCAAATGGGAGCGGGTCATTTGAATGTATTTCGCGCTTATCAGCAATTTAGTGCTGGTCAATGGCAAGCATCAGCTGCGGTACCGGCTATTGGTTGGGATTATCGCACAGTTGATGTTGGAGCATCTGTTGACTATATATTAGCAAAACCGTTAAAGCAGGGAAGTTTTGTTGCTGTCACCCTGAGTTGGGATCGATTGGTAGAACTCAATGATAAAAATAAAAACCAGCAATATGATGTAGGCGAAAATTTTCGCGATCGCGGCTTAAATAATCTCGACCTATACTTAGTAAAAGCTGATGCTCAAAATTCTGATGCTGGTGCTGTTTGCTCCTCAATCAGCCAAATTGATAGTGTAGAACATATTTTCTGCCCCGTTACTGCTACTGGCAATTACAAAATCCGCGTCCAATTTCGTCAAAAGCTCAATGAAGCGACTCAACCCTACAGTTTAGCTTGGTGGAGTGTACCTATTAATTGAAAGAAGTTAGCACAAATATCTGTGTAAAATTACAGCGTTTTTCTCGTTCCTATACAGAGCATGGGAACGAGATTTCGTGCCTCTGAGAAATGTTATTCGATCTATAAAAACCTCACAGAAGTGGTTATTTTTGATCGCGTAGCTTACAATACGTTTATACGTAAAGATAAAAATTCTTTAAGAAAAAAGTTTTTTATAAGTCGTCTGTATAGCCGTCTCAATCAAGAATTAGCAACTCCACAAGTTGTGTTTAATTACTCTAAGCTACTAATTTGCTGTTACGAAAACTGTAACAGTCCCATTTTTCTATTGGAGTAAATGCAATAGTTAATCATTGACACAGCATCTGCGTCAACTCTAAGCACAAATCGGGAATCTTTGGCAAGTGAGGTAGCAGAATGAATCGCCATAAATTGAGTGATGCGAAAGAAAATTTCCTGCAAAGACGTTACGGTGTTAGTCTAGGCAGACGTTATGCTCTGGCAGCTGCAAGCGTTGTTCTATTCAGTGTATTAGGGTGTTCTCAAGTCGATAGTAATAAAAGTGCCATTGCCCAATCTAGTTTACCTCAGCCAGAAACTCCATTGCAAAAAAAAACAGCCAACACTGATACAAAAATTGTTGAGTCTAGCAACAAGTTTGGCTTCAAACTATTTTCAGAAGTTCTGAAAAACGATCGGGGTGAGAAAAATATTTTTATCTCACCTTCGAGTGTTGCGATCGCTCTTGCTATGACTTATAACGGCGCTAGCGGCTCGACTCAACAAGCAATGGCAAAAACCCTAGAATTACAGGGAATGAATCTACCAGAAATCAACTCTTCTTACACGGCGGTATTAAAACAGCTTTTAGACAATTCGGATACGAAAGTGCAATTGAAAATTGCTAACTCTCTTTGGGCAAATCAAAAAGTTAGCTTTGCACCAGACTTTCTCAAAAGAACCCAGGACTTCTATCAAGCCAAAGTCAGCAATTTAAACTTTCAAGATGCCGCTGCATCTAGCATTATCAATAATTGGGTCAAAGAAAATACTAACGGTAAAATCACTAAAATAGTTGAAAAAATTGAACCAAATCAGGTATTATTTCTGATTAATGCCATATATTTTAAAGGTAATTGGAGTAACGAGTTTGACAAGAAAGAAACTGCTCCATATCCTTTTTACATCACATCTAGCAGACAAAAACAACACCCAATGATGTCACAAGAGGGTGATTATAAATACTATGAAAGCGAAAAATTTCAGGCAGTTAGTTTACCTTATGGTAAAGATGGTAAGATAAGTTTTTATATATTCCTACCCAAAAAGAATTCTAACCTCAAAACATTTTATCAAAACTTGAATGTTGAGAACTGGGAAAAATGGATGACTCAGTTCAACAATCAAAAAGGGTTTATTCGCCTACCCCGCTTCAAAACAGATTACGAGATTACACTCAATGATGCTTTAAAAACTTTAGGTATGGGGGAGGCTTTCAGCAACAAGGCCAATTTTTCTGGCATGGGTAAAAATTTTGCCATTAGCCAAGTTAAGCATAAAACTTTTGTCGAAGTAAACGAAGAAGGCACTGAAGCGGCCGCGGCTACTTCAGTGGGAATAGTAGCAACATCTGCAAGACAAGAACCAGAACCATTCCGAATGATTGTCGATCGCCCCTTCTTCTGCGCCATCAGGGATAATCAGACGGGAAACATTTTGTTTATGGGTTCAATTATCGAACCACAATGAGGATGTAGGAGGGATTGAAGACTTCATTTTTTTAAAAGGGAACTTCCAACAAATAAAATTTTCAGTGAATATAAATGATTAATTTACATTCACTGTATATGCGGATAGTAATTTTTATAAATCATTATCTGTAAAGGGAACTATCGATGGTGAAAATATTTTTAGTGATGGGGAAAATTCTAACCTCGCGGCATAATCATCTGTTTGTGATAGTTCCAGTTCAATTGTTTCTTGGTCTTTTTCATCAAAAAGCAACTGAATTTGATAACTTGTCCAGAATTGTTCGCCTAGTTCATCTTCTAAATCAAAAGGCTGTTCTTCATCACCCCATATATTCGACCAAAGGACTATTTGATTAGCCCGAAAATGGTTTTGACCTTTTGTATCTCCAACTACAAAATATACTTCGACATTTAAATTAAATCCCAAATCATCGACTTCTGCCTCTGTTATCTGACAGCTAACGACAATTAAACTATCTGGGTTAATATCTACTACTTGCTGTTGGCGTTGTAATAATTCTTGAAATACAAAACTAGGTAACAACTTTGAACTCTCCTCAAGTAAGTTTTTTTGAGTTTCTGGAGAGTAACGAGTTTTTAATTCTTGTGCGATCAAATTTAAAATATCTTTACTAGCTAAATTAACAACTATCTGTTTATTTGCAGGATTAAGGAAACATCCTTGATTAAGATTAATGTGTTTTTTAATTGGCATAGTTCTCTAAAATCCTTGGAATGCGAACGGATAATTCACAAATCAAGCTCAAACAAAGGTAAAGAATAAATATTACTTTAGCTTCTGTTCTATATCTTTAGCAAGACAACAAAACCATGACTAAAGTCACAGATCAAACATACACAAGATAAACAATAATTGTTAAATTAGTAATGATTTGCAATAATTGTCCAGTTAAAAGGTTCGATTTCTATCGGGACTTGTGACTGATTTTTCTTACTCTTTCAGCAACATCGTTTTTTTATGTGTAGATTAATTGGCTATCTTGGTAACGCCATCCTCTTAGATGAGTTGCTGTATAAACAAGAGCATTCGCTCTACAAACAAAGTTACAGTCCTTTGGAATTAAAATCAGGAGTAGTTTGTGGAGACGGAGTAGGTGTAGGCTGGTACGACGAAGTGGGTAAACCTTTTATTTACCGAAATACTATCCCGTTGTGGAACGAACCGAATCTGGAAGAGTTAAGCAACTATGTACAATCCAGTTGTACTGTAGGCTATGTCCGATTAGCTGGGACAGGTGAATCGCTCGACATTAGCAATTGTCAGCCATTTCGTAGTGGGAAACTTTTGTTTGTGCATAATGGCGAGATATCAAACTTTCAACAAACTCTTTGTAGACCAATACGTGAGAGCCTTTCTGATTCCACATACCGCCTGATTAAGGGCACGACTGACTCTGAACACATTTTCGCCCTACTAATGGAAATATGGCAGTCGTCTCCAGACAGCACTCTGTTGTCAGCATTAAGTAAAACAGTTCAAAAATTGACTAAGTTGGCATCAGAACACGACACCAGCTTTAGTGCCAATGTAATTGTCAGTGATGGTCAAGCAGTTGCAGCAATTCGCTATGCTTATCGCACACAAGCCCCTACTCTTTATTGGTCTTGCGATCAACTCAAGCAGCCAAACCAAGTTATTGTTGCTTCTGAGCCTTTATCCAATCACCAAAATTGGACTGCTTTTGGTGAGCAAAGTGCGCTATTTGTTGAAGCCCAGTCATTACAGCCAACAATTAGCCTGTTGGAGAGATTTGTTCCGATTGGGGTTTAAAAAAGCATTGCGATTTTGTGGAAATTGAGTTTTTCTCTCTAAAGTTGATGCGATGGTAGACAAGCAACAGCAATGCTTGTGCTAAAAGACAACAGTTGCAGGCAAGTCAGAGAGACAACATACGGATACTGTTGGCGAATGTAATACATTATTGTCTTATTAAGTATTACGTAAGCTCAAACCTTCAATCTGTAGTTGCGGCTTTGAGTTGTAACACTTTTGTCCGTGCGTTTGTAACACTTTCGCCAACAGTATCACATACGTCTTTCAACTCTTTTGGGAGCTAGCGTCACCGATAGCGAACGCGAGTGCGTCTTGTAGAGTTGCATTAACGATTCATATCATGTCCGCCAAATTACCCATAATAAAAGAACCCCACCCCCAACCCCTCCCGAAAAGCCTACGGTGTATACACAAGTCCTAAAATCATTGCCTGGTAAGATACAAGCCTTGGTAGGCAAGGTTTTGAGTTAAGCGAACTGATTATCAATAGTGTCAGCTTATTGATAGAGTCCTAACGGAAAATCAAAGATTTTAAAAAAAATTTTCTGTTGTTTTTTGTTGATTTGATTGCAACTCGACTTGTGTATACACGGTAGCCCGAAAAGCGGGGAGGGGAGACAAAGCACAGCTTTGGCGGGGTGGGGTTCTTCGGGTTTAATAAGCAATCAAGCGGACATAATATCATCGGTGACGCAATCATCATTCCTCTATGGCTCGAATGGCACTAAGTTAAGATACAGCCCTTATCGTGACTGGTTCCCAGCCTGGAGGCTGGGAACTCATTCTGGGAGGCTCCGCCTCCATAGCTTGACAAGAGGTAGAACCTCTTTTGAATACATTCCCAGCCTGGAAGCTGGGAACGAGTCTAAACAAGCTTTTGGGCTTTACAAGCGTGCCATTCGGTCATGCATTAATTTTCGGAGATGTCTCTTGTACTCTGTCCACCACTATACTCATGCAAGCTAGAGCGATCGCATACTTACTTATAATTTGTAAGGAATGCCCTGTTGCCTGATTCAATCCAATTTTAGTTACCCTGAATGACCCAAATAGTTTTATGATTCTCTACGAAAGTATATTTGAAATTATTTTAGGTCTACCACCAAAATATTCTCAAGCTGATTCTGGAACATGATAAATCACCTTTAAGTGATTCGTGCAATACTGGTTTTGAACCTTCTTCCAGGGTCAAATAAAGTACAGGGAGATGCAAAAGTATGGCTGAACACTCATTTCACGACCAACTGAGTTTAGAGGAACAAGCTGAAAAACTCGGCAAGCAAGCATTAAGCTTGGGTTTGATTCCCAGCTTTGTAGTGCATTACTTTCCTGATACTTGGGTATTTTATATACCCAATGAAACTAAATCGGAACCGCTGACACCAGAAGAGGCATACTTTCGTTTAAAGCAACTGGTTAAACAGTAGATATTTTGACGACAAATTTTTGAAGACAACGGCTAGACACTGCAATTGTTAAGTAACAGTAGTTATGGCGAAACCAGCAATTTTAACCGTCGATGACGATCCAGAAGTATTGCAAGCGGTGTCACGAGACTTGCGTCATCAGTATGGCGATCGCTTCCGCATTGTTCGGGCAGATTCCGGGATCGCGGCTCTGGATGTGGTGCAGCAACTAAAATTGCGGAATGACCCAGTTGCTCTATTTCTAGTGGATCAACGTATGCCCCAAATGGGAGGCGTGGAGTTCTTAGAACGAGCAAAAAGTATTTTTCCCGATGCGAAACGTGCCTTGTTAACGGCCTATGCAGATACGGATGCTGCGATTAAATCGATTAATAGTGCCAAACTTGATTATTACTTACTCAAGCCTTGGAATCCACCAGAAGAGAGATTATATCCAGTTTTAGATGATTTGCTAGATGACTGGCTAGCAGGATTTCGCCCACCCTTTGAAGGCATTCGAGTCATTGGTAATCGCTGGTCGCCTTTTTCACATCAGGTGAAAGACTTCCTAGCACGTAACCAGATTCCATTTAAGTGGTTAGATGTTGAACTGGAGCCGGATGCAGAAAAATTAGTGGAATTCGCCCAAGCTGATTGTAGACAACAATTACCCTTAGTGCTATTTCCCGATGGTTCCCGATTAATTCAACCATCTAATTTAGAAATTGCCGCCAAAATTGGGCTGCAAACTCAGGCAGAGCGTCCCTTTTATGACTTAGCGATCGTCGGTGCTGGCCCTGCCGGACTGGCAGCTGCCGTCTATGGCGCTTCTGAGGGATTGAGTACTGTCTTAATTGAGCGGGAAGCGCCAGGAGGACAAGCAGGTACGAGTTCGCGGATTGAGAACTATTTGGGGTTTCCGATTGGCTTGAGTGGCAACGATTTGGCAAGGCGGGGAGTCACCCAAGCGCGGCGATTTGGAGTAGAAATTCTCACTCCTCAAGTAGTAACTGGGGTTCGACTGGAAGATCCTTATCGGGTTCTGCAATTAGCAGATGGTAGCGAGATTAGTTGCCATGCACTTTTAGTTGCAACAGGCGTTTCCTACCGTTGGCTCAATGTTCCAGGAGCCGAGAAGCTTACAGGAGCAGGAATTTATTACGGTGCTGCCATGACTGAGGCGATCGCCTGCACCAATGAAGAGGTTTACTTGGTAGGCGGGGCAAACTCTGCTGGACAGGCAGCAATGCACTTTTCTAAGTATGCCAGCAAAGTGATTATGTTAGTGCGGGGTCAGTCACTAGCATCAAGTATGTCTCAATATTTGATTGACCAAATTGCTGCAACTGAAAATATCCAAGTTTGCACGGGTTGCAGCGTCGTGGAAGTCAAGGGAGAAGAATATTTAGAAGCAATTACGATCGCCCATGCTAACACTGGACAAATCGAAACCGTGCCAGCGCGATCGCTGTTTATTTTCATCGGTGCTAGCCCCAAAACTGATTGGCTCGATGGCGTTATTCAACGCGATACTCAGGGGTTTATCATCACAGGGCCGGACTTAGCGCATAATGGCAAATCTCCTCGTGGTTGGTCTTTAGAACGCTCTCCTTTCTTATTAGAAACCAACATTCCCGGAATCTTCGCAGCCGGAGATGTCCGCTATGGCTCAATTAAACGGGTAGCATCCGGTGTGGGAGAAGGTTCGATCGCCATTCAATTCGTTCACCGCTACCTAAGTAATGTTTAGCTAAAGCAGCCAATACTAAGCTGTATAAAATAGATCTGCCTTAAAAATAGGGACTGGGGACTGGGGACTGGGGACTGGGGACTGGGGACTGGGGACTGGGGACTGAGGAAGAGATATTTTTATTGTTCCTTGTGAGTTCCACTCATAGAGTCTCTTGCAAAAGTTCTTTTTGCACTCTTGTGGGAAAAGGGAAAAGGAAAATAACAAACCTTTCCCCCTTTCCCCCGCCCCTTTTCCCGACAAATGCCAAGAAGTCTAATCTGCAAACCCTCTCCCTTGCTCCCCTGCCTCCTGCCTCCTGCCTCCTGCCTCCTGCCTCCTGCCTCCTTCATTGACTTGCGTTGATCCCAATTACCCCGATGATGATTAAGGCGATCGACACAAGTTTGATGAATGTGGCAGATTCCCGAAACCAAATAATCCCAATAAGAGCTACTAGAATAGTTCCTAATCCAGCCCAGACAGAATAGGCGACACTTACTTCAAGTTTCTTGAGAGCAAAGGTCAAAAAAGTAAAACAAAGTCCATAAAAGACAAATATTAATACTGAAGGAACTATTTTAGTAAATCCCTGTGATAATTTCATGCAAGTTGTGCCTGAAACCTCAAAGAGGATTGCTAATATAAGGTAAATCCAACTTGTTGACATATTTTTTGTAAGTGGTTAGTTAAGAGCAACTGCCCTAAAAATAGAATAAACACTCCTGAAGTAACTCATTAAAAATTTTTACAAGTGTAATATCAATTCTCGATAAAGATGCTTTGGAGGGAAGGCGTAGCCGAGAGATAAATATATGCAGCTTCATAAAGAAACAGTATAGGTATTCCAACATTTAAAACCAAACGTGCAGTAGTATAATTGAGGCTGATTCCGGGGCTTTATGGCGATGAAATTGCTCAAGCATTCGAGCAACATCTGCTGTAGTGTGATTGTGTTTTTGTCCTACTAATGGTACAAGAGATGACGGCTCAATTTGAATACAGCACTCTTGCCGATCCACAGGATATTCAACAGCTGATATATATCCTTGAGCAGTGTTTCATCAGCGGAGTTGGTGGTGAAGAAGCTTATATCAATCTCATTGGCGTAGAAAATTTCCGTATTATTCGGGGATTTGGGCAATTAGTTGGTGGATTGGCAACTCTGGATATGGGTCAATGGTGGGGTGGTGTGCGCGTACCAATGACAGGAATTGCCGTTGTGGGTATTGCTCCAGAGTATCGCGGTTCGGGAGCTGCGATCGCTCTCATGCAGCAGACGCTCAAGGAACTTTATGCTAGAGGTATACCGCTCTCTGCTCTTTATCCAGCAGTTCAAGGCTTGTATCGAAAAGTCGGGTATGAGCAGGGGGGTAGCTGGTGTAATTGGGAAATTGCAACTAAAAGTATCCAACTGCGGGAGCAACCTCTACCTTTACAACCAATAGTGAGTATCAATCATCAAGTCTTTCATCAACTATATCAGCAGCAGGCGAAACTAACGCATGGATATTTAGACCGACATCGAGCAATCTGGGAGCGCTTAATTCAACCAGATGAGAAGGAAACATTTTACGCATATTTTATCGGTACTAAAGAGAAACCCGAAGGTTACATCCTCTTCAGTCAACATTCAAAAGAAGATGGCGCAATTTTGCGAATCAAAGATTGGGTAATTCTCACAGTTGCGGCTGCACAAACATTCTGGTCTTTTCTTGCCAGTCATCGCTCCCAAATTGAACACGTGCGATGGAGGAGTTCTGCAATTGATTCTTTGACATTGCTACTACCAGAGCAAACTGCCAAGCTTAAGAATACGATGCGTTGGATGTTGCGGGTAGTAGATGTAGTCAAAGCGCTGGAGATGCGGGGTTATCCATCGGGAATTGAAACTGAACTGCACTTAGATATTCAAGATAATTTGCTACCTGGAAATAATGGTAAATTCACTCTCTCTGTTGCTAATGGACGCGGTGAAGTTACAAAAGGTGGAAAAGGTGAGTTGCAGTTAGATATCCGAGAACTAGCACCACTATATACAAGTTTGTTCGCTCCCTACCATTTGCAAATAGCCGGAAAACTGCATGGGACAGAAACCGCTATTTCAGCAGCTACGCAAATCTTTGCAGGTAGTTCTCCTTGGATAGCTGATTTCTTTTAACCTGAGTTGTCAACGAACCTTTCTTTAGTTGAACTAAAGTTCTCATAGCTCTCGTTTACCTGAGGTACACCCATAGGGGCACGACGACACTGCCCATAGGTGTTAACCTTAAGCTCAAATGCGTGTCCTACAGGCGTTTTAGCCCCTTAATCCCCCCGATGTATTGGCTACGACGGTGTACACACAAGTCTGAAGTTGTTCAATAATCTGGGTTTTACCTCACCCTAACCACTGCTTGAATTCAATAAACGACCACCCGAATTCAATAAATGACTGCCCGAATTCAATAAATGACTGCCCGAATTCAATAAACGACTGCCCGAATT
>NZ_JAVRCD010000091.1:0-24310 GCF_034530895.1 Nostoc sp. DedQUE08 | reverse complement strand
GCATTGGGCATTGGGCATTGGGCATTGGGCATTGGGCATTGGGCATTGGGCATTGTTATACTGCCCCTCTGCCCCTCTGCTCCTCTGCTCCTCTGCCCCTCTGCCTCTTCCCCGCCTATCCCAAAAACAGCTTGTATGCCGGATTCTTATTCTCATCCCAATAGCGATAGCCCAGGTTATCGAGAAAAGCTTGCCACTCTTGCATTTCGTGGGGGGGAACCTGGATACCGACAACGATTCGTCCGTAGTCTGAGCCGTTGTTGCGGTAGTGAAAAAGACTAATATTCCAGTCGGGACTCATGGAAGTAACAAATTTCATCAATGCGCCGGGACGTTCGGGAAACTCAAAACGGTAGAGCAATTCATTGTTAGCCAGGGGAGAGTGTCCACCCACCATGTGCCGCAGATGTAGTTTAGTTAGCTCATCGTCCGTTAAATCAAGGGTTTCAAATCCATGAGCTTCAAAGGTTTCTACCATCTTGACAGCATCAGCACGGTTTTGAATTTGCACGCCGACAAAAATATGGGCTGTTTTTTCGTCGGCAATGCGATAATTAAACTCCGTTAGATTGCGGTTGCCGATACATTCACAAAACTGGCGAATACTTCCCCGTTCCTCTGGAATTGTGACTGCAAAGATTGCTTCGCGGCGTTCGCCTAACTCTGCGCGTTCTGCGACAAAGCGGAGGCGATCGAAATTCATGTTTGCACCACAGGCAACAGCAATTAAAGTTTGTCCCTCGATTTGTTCTCTTTCGGCGTAGGCTTTGGCGGCTGCGATCGCTAATGCACCAGCTGGTTCTAAAATAGACCGCGTATCCTCAAATACGTCTTTAATCGCAGCGCAAGTATCATCTGTACCCACCAAAATAATTTCATCTACATATTGCTGACATAAACGGAAGGTTTCTTCACCTACTTCCCGCACCGCCACGCCATCAGCAAATAACCCCACTTGAGACAAGCGTACCCGATGTCCAGCTTTAAGTGATTGGGACATCGCATCAGCATCTACTGGTTCAACACCAATAATTTTGATTTCGGGACGCAACCGTTTTACATAAGCCCCGATACCAGAAATTAATCCGCCGCCGCCAATTGCCACAAAAATTGCATGGATGGGTTGCTGATATTGCCGTAAAATTTCCATCCCAATTGTTCCTTGTCCAGCAATTACATGGGGATCGTCAAAGGGATGAATAAAAGTCAATCCTTTTTCTATTTCTAATTCACGGGCATAGCTATAAGCATCGTCATAAGTGTTTCCATGTAACACCACTGCTGTGCCTCTCATTCTCACCGCATCTACCTTCACTTGGGGTGTGGTTACTGGCATGACGATAATCGCTCTGGTTCCCAAACGATTGGCTGCAAGGGCGACTCCCTGAGCATGGTTCCCCGCAGACGCGGCAATTACACCTTGTGCCAATATATCTGGGGGCAGTTGCACCATCTTGTTATAAGCACCGCGTAGTTTAAATGAAAATACTGACTGCATATCCTCACGTTTCAACAGGAGTTGATTATTCAGCCGTGCAGACAAATTTTGAGCATACTCGAGTGGTGTTTCCTGGGCAACATCATATACACGGGCAGTCAGGATTTGGATGAGGTAGTCGCAAAACATGGGCGTCAAGGTGTTAGCAAATGCTGGATGGAAACTAATTTTACGTTACAAGCGATCGCACTGGTTTTATTGATTTGTTCTCTCTCGAAATTTTGATCGAACAAAATCTAAAAATTACCAATTAATATTCTTTGAAGATAAATTAAGTTCAGTGATGAAAATTTTTTGATTGCTGCATATTTCATGCGATCGTTGCTAGGTTGATTTGAAACTAGTAGTACGCCAAGGCATTGCAAGCGGGGTAAAGGGGAAGGGGAAAGGGACTCATGTTTTTTATCCCTTACCCTTTACCCTTTACCCTTTACCCAACCTCCACCTAACATTTTTGGGTTGCCAGACTACTAGTTTTGCCAACTATCTGAGTACTTAGATCGACAGATTAAGTATAGTGTTACTTAAAAACATAACTTCTCCATTTATGTTAAAGTATGCATGGAAGATGAAATTCGGCTGTACAGTTTGTTTTTATATATATTTGTATTACAGACCTCTCCGGATCTAAATCTCTACACCCTCTGATTCTGGAGACATTCTATGTCAATTTACGTCGGCAATCTATCTTATGAGGTTAAAGAAGATGACCTCCGGCAAGTCTTTGCAGAATATGGAACTGTAAAAAATGTTCAATTGCCTGTCGATCGAGAAACAGGTCGGATGAGAGGTTTCGGGTTTGTGGAATTGGAATCAGACGCACAAGAACAAGCGGCAATTGATGCCCTTGATAAAGCTGAATGGATGGGCCGAAGCTTAAAAGTTAATAAAGCCAAACCCAAAACAGAGGGCGGTTCCTCTGGTGGTAGACGAGGAAACTATGGTGGTGGTGGTGGTGGCCGCTATTAAGGTACTAAAACCAAAAATTTAACTCTCAGGTCTTAAGGGCAGACAAGGAGTCTGCCTTTTTTGTACTTCGGTTAAACGAAGAAAAACAGAGAGAAAAATTATTTTCTACAACCTCCTGCCTCCGACCTCCTACTTCCAACCTCCTACCCCCTGCCCCCTGCCTCCTGCCTTTCTTTAATAAATGATTTCTGCTATATATGCCTGATAATTAATAAGACAATCTACAAATAGCAAAGATGCAGACTCTCCAAAAACTCTCACTCCCAAGCATGGGCTGCGGTACTTGGGCTTGGGGCAACCAACTGCTTTGGGGATATGACGAAAGTATGGATGAGCAGTTGCAAGCCGTCTTTAACCTTTGTGTCAGCAACGGTGTAACTTTATTTGATACAGGTGATTCTTACGGAACGGGGAAATTGAATGGTCGCAGCGAGTTGCTTCTGGGACGATTCAACCGAGAATATGTAGGTTCAGGCAAAGAAAATATTTGTATTGCGACTAAGCTTGCTGCTTACCCGTGGAGATGGACGCGTCAATCAATGATAAAGGCTTGCCAGTCATCTGCTCAACGCCTGGGAAAAAATGTTGATTTAGTACAGATGCATTGGTCAACAGCAAACTATGCTCCTTGGCAAGAAGAAGGACTTTTAGATGGTCTTGCCGATTTGTATGAGCAAAGACTGGTCAAGGGCGTGGGATTATCCAATTATGGGCCGAAACGGCTGATGCGAGTGCAGAAAAAATTCGCCCAACGAGGCGTTCCGATTACAAGTTTGCAAGTTCAATACTCTCTATTGTCTACATATCCTGTCACTCAACTCAAGCTCAAAGACCTTTGTGATGAATTGGATATTAAATTGATTGCCTACAGCCCTCTAGCTTTGGGACTACTAACAGGAAAATACTCTGAGCAAGGCCCTTTGCCTAAAGGCATTCGAGGTCTGTTATTTAAGCAAATATTATCAGGAATGCGTAAAAGCAAAGCGGCTTCTGCTGGTAAATCGCTTTTGGAATGTTTGCGAGAAGTGGCACAATTTAGAAACAAAACTATGTCACAAGTAGCAATTAATTGGTGCATCTGTCAAGGAACTATTCCTATCCCTGGAGCAAAGAGCGTGGAACAAGCGAAAGAGAATCTTGGGGCGTTGGGTTGGCAATTAAACGCTGGTGAGATTGCAGAGTTGGATAAGGCGGCGGCGAATGCAGACAAAAAAATGGTACAAAATATCTTTCAAACGAAGTAAAATTTCAATGTCGCTGAATTTGAAAAGTCTTAAATGTAACGATAGCGCCAGCAATATCAACGAAAATAATGATGTTGGTAACGAAAATCGTAGGGGTGGTAACTAAAGTCGTTATTCTACTAACAAATTGGTAATATTGTAACGAAAATAATCATGTTTATAACAAAAATCGTAGTGGTGGTAACTAAACTGGTTATTTAAGTAATTTAAAGCGCGATGCTAGTGGCGATGTTTAGTAACGGCAACTGGTTTCAATTTAAAAAACCTAGATATCACAGGCAATTAATTGAGAAAGTAACCCTCTTTAATAAAATACACATACTTAAGGCAGGATGATGATACTTGAAACTGCGGCGATCGCTGTTGGCACTATAATAGCTACCAAAGCTTTAGAAAAAACAACCGAAAAGGTAACAGAAACTTTAGTGGATAAGACTGGTAAGTTTCTGGTCACGCTGAAAAAACAGTCTCCCCATACTGTAGCTGCTATAGAGAAAGCACCAGAACAACCACTTGATTATCAAAAGGCTGTACTAGAGGTGCAATCTGCGGCTAAAGCTAATCCCGAAGTGGCTCAAGCTATGCAGGAATTGGCACAAGCAGCTAAGGCAGAACCAAATCCTAAATTGGCTGAAATTCTGGCTATGCCTAATTTAGAAAAATTGGCAGATAAAATTGGTCAGGTAGTAATGCCTGGTGGGACAGGAAATATTCAAAGTCAATCCTTTTAAGTCATTTATCGTGTTACCTAACCCCCAGCCCCTTCCCTACAAAGGCTACAGTGTAAACACAAGTCAAATTACCCCCCTTAATCCCCCCGATGTATTGGGGGAAAAACAAATCTAGTTCCCTCCCCAATACATACGGGGAGGGTTAGGGAGGGGTAAAAGGTTTGCAGTCAACTATTTCAGACTTGTGTCTACGCATAGCTGTTTCAAAGAGAGGAATGGAAGTAAGGTCTTTTAATTTTTGTGAACGGTAAGATTTAACTATGTATGCCTGAAGACTCTGGAAAGTTTGCCGAAAAAATTGGCGCTTTTGCTTCCCCTAATTCTCAAGTTAACATTGGCACTCAAATTATTGAGGGGCAAAAACAGTTAACTCCGATAAAATCTATTCCTTATCGCGGTTCTGTTCATTTCGTCGGGCGAGAAACAGAATTAATAATCTTGCATGAAGACTTGCAGCGCAAAAACTATGTAGCAATAGCGGGAATGGGTGGTGTAGGCAAAACTGAATTAGCCACCCAATACGCCAGACGATATCAACAAGATTATGGCGGCATTGCCTGGTTTAACGACAGAGAAACCAATCTCGCTGCCGAAGTTTTAGAGTTTTTCCGGTTGCAGTTTGGTTTGGAGATTCCCCAAGAATTAGGGGGAAGACTTTTAAGCCTTAAACAACAAATCGCCTGGTGTTGGTCTAAATATCCTAACTCTGAGTTGCCAATTTTAATCGTCTTCGATGACGTAACTGATTTAGACAACCTCCGCCAAGTCGTTCCTAACGATAACCGCTTCTACGTCTTAATTACTACTCGACTGCGAAATTTAGACCCAAATTTTATTCAAGAGATTCCCTTAGATGTTCTCTCACCTCAAAAAGAACCAGGTAAAGCTTTAGAACTCTTAAAACGACTGTTGGGGGAAAAAGATAAGCGAGTTGAAAACCAACTACAAGCTGCAACCGCAATATTATGTGAATGTCTGGAATATTTGCCTTTGGGGATAGAGTTAGTAGGAGCTTATTTAGTACGCGACCCGGACATATCTTTAGATATCATGTTTAGGCGATTGCAAGAACGTAAATTAGCAGAAGCAGCTATACAAGACCGGAAAACTCTCAACTCAACTCAACTGGGAGTGAAAGCCGCCTTTGCTTTAACTTGGGAAGAACTTGACCCACTGGCGCAACAACTAGGAATATTTTTGAGTTTATTTTCTCCTGTACAGATTCTTTGGGATTTAGTTCTTTGGGTAGCGGGTGGAGGAGAAACAGAAAATCAGGAACAAACAAAGCTAACTTGGTCAGAAGAAGAATTAAACGCAGCGAAAAAGGAACTCTACAAACGCAACTTGCTGCAACTAGTAGAAGACGGGGAAGGATATTATAAAATTCATGCCTTAGTGCGGTGGTTTTTGCAAGAGCAGTTCGGCGAGGCTGGCGAGATGAAATCAGTTTTAGAAACAACCTTCGCCACTGCCATGATAGCCGTTGCTCAAATCCTTCCTGATTCAGCTCCTTCTGAGCATATTGAAAGCATCAGAGATATTGTTCCCCATCTCGAAGACTTGGGTAAACGTATAATTGCAGAGATGAAAGAAGCAAAAGAGGCACAGATAATTTCTCTAGCATCAGTCCCCAATGATAAAGTAGCTTCAATTTTTGCAGGGGTGGGAAGATTTTACCAGGGACAAGGATTATATAAATTAGCAGAACCTTGGCATAAAGATTGCGTAAATGTTTGCCAGGTTTTGTTTGCTGGCGACCATCCAGATGTGGCTACTAGCTTGAACGAATTAGCAGGACTCTACCATAACCAAGGGCGGTACAGCGATGCCGAACCCCTCAACATTAATGCCCTGGCAATGAGAAAGCGCCTGTTTGATGGCGACCATCTCGATGTGGCTACTAGCTCGATCAGTTTAGCTTTTCTCTACTATAGTCAAGGGCGGTACAACGATGCCGAACCTTTCTACATTGATGCCCTAGCAATGACAAAGCGCCTGTTTGCTGGCGACCATCGCAATGTCGCCACTACCTTAAACGGTTTAGCTCTACTCTACAAAAGCCAAGGGCGGTATAGCGATGCCGAACCTTTCTACATTGATGCCCTGGCAATGAGAAAGCGCCTATTTGCTGGCGACCATTTCGATGTGGCTAGTAGCTTGAACGATTTAGCAGTACTCTACCATAGCCAAGCGCGGTACAGCGAAGCCGAACCTCTTTACATTGATGCCCTGACAATGACAAAACGCCTATTTGCTGGCGATTATCCGAGTGAAGCTACTAATTTGAGCAATTTAGCAGAACTCTACCGAATCCAAGGACGGTACAGCGAAGCCGAATCTCTCTTGATTGATGCCTTGGAAATGACAAAACGCTTGTTTGCTGGCGATCATCCGAATGTAGCTGCTAACTTGAACAATTTAGCTTTTCTCTACTATAGCCAAGGACGGTACAGCAATGCTGAACCCCTCTACATTGATGCCTTGGAGATGACAAGGCGCTTGTTTAATGGCGACCATCCAGATGTAGCTACTAACTTAAACAATTTAGCAACACTCTACAATAGCCAAAGGCAATACAGCGATGCCGAACGTCTCTTGAACGATGCTTTGGCAATGAGAAAGCGCCTGTTTGCTGGCGACCATCCAGATGTAGCTACTAACTTAAACGATTTAGCAGGATTCTACTGTGAACAAAGGCGGTACAGCGATGCTGAACCTCTCTTGATCGATTCCCTAGCAATGACAAAGCGCCTATTTGCTGGTGACCATCCAAATGTTGCTATTAGCTTGAACAATTTAGCAGCATTCTACTATGGACAAAGACGGTACAGGGATGCCGAACCTCTCTTGAACGATTCCTTAGCAATGACAAAGCGCCTGTTTGCTGGCGACCATCCAAATGTAGCTAGTAGCTTGAACAATTTAGCAGAACTTTATCGAAGCCAAAGGCAGTATAGTAAAGCCGAACCTCTCTACATTGATGCCTTGGCAATGAGAAAGCGCCTGTTTGTTGACGACCATTCGGATGTAGCTATTAGCTTGAACAATTTAGGTTTACTCTACATCGGCCAGGGTCGGTTCAGCGATGCCGAACTCCTCTTGAGCGATGCTCTGGCAATGTGCGATCGCATTTTCGGGGTTAATCATCACACTACGGTGAAGGTTAGACTAAATCTAACAATCCTGCAATGGATACATCGGTTAGGTCAGGTTATAAAAATCTTGTTGCGAATATTCATTCTACCGTTTTCTTTGTTGTGGCGATTGGCTAAAAAATTAATTCGTAATTAAAAGAGCGGGTTCAGGCGATAGAGTTTGCAATCTAGTAGTTTTGAGCGTTCGTCGTTCGCGTAGCGTCTCGTAGAGAAGACATTGCTATTGGTAAAGCCTCTCGTTCGCGCAGCATCTCCGACAGGAGAAGAGAAGGCATCGCTATTTTCTCATCAACCAAGGTGCGTCAGCGTAGCCCGTCGTAGGCGATCGCCTTTTACAATTGGAGTATTAATTGTATTTACCTCTATGAACTTTCCTCCTCAACTCCAACAAAAGATTGAAAAATGGGCAAACAGTCAGGGAATTTCGACTGAACAGTTTGTTTTGCAAGCTATTGCAGAAAAAATTGACACATTGAGTCAGCAAATCACTGAAGAACATACTCAACAAAACTCTGAGATGGCCGATATACTGCCCCTTAATCAATCAAACATTTATCGAAAAGAAGGGATTTTGGTTGTAGAAGCAGAATTACCAGAAAACTTTGATGTTAATGCTTTTATAGATGAGTTGAGAGAAGAACGCATTCAGGATCAAATAACTTAATGAAAGTATTGTTTGATACTTCTGTCTTAGTTCCTGCATTCATTGTCAATCACCCGCAACATTCTGTTTGCTTTTCCAAGATTAAAGCTGCAAAATCTGGGCAAATTCAAGGGTTTATCTCAACTCACAGTTTAGCTGAAACATATTCTGTGATCACCCGCTTACCCATTCAGCCGCGTATTAGTCCCCAACAAGCTGAGATGATTATTGTAGATATGTCACAGTATTTAAAGGGAGTTCCACTGCTTTTCAATGACTATCAGGCTGCAATCGCTCAAATGGCAACCTTAAATCTTCCAGGTGGCGGTATTTTTGATGCTTTAATTGCTCAAGCTGCTTTAAAAGCAGAGGTTGACGCTTTGTTGACCCTGAATCCAAATCACTTTACTCGTTTGGGAAATGCAATCGCTCACATTGTACAAATTCCCGATTAAATGCATTACCTGAATTAGCAAGATATAGAAAGTATTTTAGAACAGGATTAATATTGATAAGCGATCGCTTGTATGATTGCGTTGCTGGAGCGATCGCTTAAACAAATCCCACAAATCATCCATCCTTTTGAGTGTCTATCTCAGATACATTCAAACCTGTTAACGTAGCTACTTGTTCTACTGTCATCCCAGACTCAAGTAAGTTGCGTACAGTTTGTAATAACTGTAATTCTGCCTTGTCTGCCCTTTGGCGTTCTTGTTCTGCCCTTTGATGTTCTTTTTCATCAGGAGTTGGTAGCAATTCTCCTGCCAAATTTGCCCAGC
Source organism: Nostoc sp. DedQUE08 (assembly GCF_034530895.1). Lineage (NCBI taxonomy): Bacteria > Bacillati > Cyanobacteriota > Cyanophyceae > Nostocales > Nostocaceae > Nostoc > Nostoc sp. DedQUE08. Next base: position 15,291 of record NZ_JAVRCD010000091.1, on the reverse strand, counting down.
GTAACCAAGTAGCATCAATACCTTTATAACTTCCCTGCCACAACTGTAATCCTAACTCTAAAGATTGGCTCACTAACTGATTTTGAGCATTGACTGCAATCGGTTGATAAGCTCCTTTTTCATTAGAGAAACCAGCCAAATCATCAGGGTTAAAAGGGTCATACCAGAAATATTCTGGTACACGCATTTGATTTTGATAAATTAGCTTTTTCTCATTTTTGTCTGCTTGGGCTGTGCTGTCAGAAAGCAATTCAATGACTACATCTGGTGCTTTTCCCTCTTCCCAAACCACCCAACTGCGACGTTCTCCTTTCGGGACTCCCAACACAGCAAAAAAGTCTGGCCCTTTAAAGTCTTTGTTTCGCACTTGGGCCAGACTGTAGTAAACAAACATATTACCGCCGATAAACCCATCCTCTCGTGCTTCTAACCAAGGTATCAGAGCATCGATTAGCAAATCCATCTGGATTTTGTGTCGTGTGCTTTCCATCGGAATACCGTCATCGTCTGGTAATTCTGCTTGAGTGGGTGGGAGTTGAATATCTGGTGCAGCTAGGGTGGTTTCTGACATAGCTTTTCACCTTGGGGGTAAGCGTGGCGGGTATTTTTATATTAAGCGATCGCAGAAATTTCAGTTAATTTGCGTTCGACAGTTTTTTAATTTGCCCAGTAAAGTATGCTTCTTCATGTTTGAGTTGTTGCGCCAGTTTTAACCCTTGTTGAAAAGCTGTTAATGCTTGAGGAAATTCTTTGCGTTCTAGATACAATTGCCCAATTTGGTCATAAGCTTGCATCATTCCGTAAAAGTTGGCAGCTTGCGCCTGTATCTGCACTAGAATTTCGCTAGCCTGCAAAGCCTCTTCTGTTTGTCCTTGGGAACGATACAACGCAATTAACTTTTGCAAAGCATCAGCAGCCCGAACGTATTCTTTTAATTGCCAAGCAGTTGTATAAGCTTCTTGATAATTATTAAAAGCTTCTAGCAGTAAACTAGGATCTTTCTTAGCTAGAGATTCGTAATCTGAAGCGATCGCTAGCTTTAATTCTAGTATTTCTGTAATATTATTTTCATTGCCATAAATTTCTACTAGTTTGTTAAGTACATTTAATGACTGCTGCGGTTGGTTTGTCTGCTCGTAAATATAAGCCAACTGTTGCAGATATATTACTTCATTTACGCGATCGCCTTGGGATGTAGCGAAACTCAACAATTCCTCATAGATTGGTGCAGCTTTGCGATAATCAAACCAACTCAAATGCAGTTCTCCAATTGTTTTGAGGGTTTCTAATACTGCTGTTTGGTCTTGTTGTTGTCGCACTACTAGCAAAACTTGGTTGTAAGCTTCTATAGCTAGTTTAGACAATCGCACATTTTTGTAAGCTTCACCTAGCGATCGCCACAATTCTAGATCGATTGGGGCAGCTTTTTTCTGAGATTGGGCTTGTTTTTGAATTGCTTGCAATCGTTCCGTTATATATTGTACTTCTTGTCCGTCGTTTAGCTTCCAAGCGATCGCGCCAACTCGTGATAATGCTTGCACTTCTGCTAATGAACCTAAAAACCGCCGCAAACGTAATTCTCGGTTCCAAATTTCAAACGCCGCCACCTGTTCGCCTGCTTGTAGTTTCGCCGCCGCTTCTTGATTTAGGGCATCTAACGCTGGTTCTAACTTTTGCCGTTCTTGGGGAGTTAACGGCTGTTTATCCTTGGGCGATCGCGGTGACAGCGGATCGGGTGTGGTAATCTCTAGAGGGTTGGGAGGAAATTCATCGGGTGGTTTGGGTGGTTTACTCTCTGCCAGTGTTAAAGAATTGCTAAAGAGTATAGTGGCAGTAGCGATCGCAATTAAGTGCCTGAGCATGAGTACTTTGCCTTGAGTGATTTGCATGAGATAATTAACAATTATCCCCATGCCTATTATTGACTAACTATTCTCCTGCTTTTCTCCAGGTTTACAAGAAAAGCCTACCTGAGAGCAATCTGGCTTCAGCACACAGAGAAAAGATAGTGTGCGGATTTTGCCAAAATAAATGCTTAACGAGTTCTAGTTGTTAGGTACAAGATTAGGACTTACGCATCGTACATAAGTACTAAACACAATTTGGGTATTTTAGCCATGTTTTGCATCCAGCGATGTCTACGACGGGCTACGCCTACGCAAATGTCGGAATAAATCAGGGTTATCTGAAGCCTCTGAAAAGACTAAATACCGTAATACACGTTTTGGTTGATTTGTATAGTGCGTAAGTCCTAAAGATGTAAAGTTTTACTTGTACTCAAGCGGCTAATTTTCTTCAATCAGAGCATCTATCCTAGATATATTTTAAAAATTGCGATAAAAATTGCGATCGCAGCCAGGATTTTTGAGCCAGGGGAGTGTCAAAATAATCCTAGATCGTATTTAAGTAACTAGTCAATCGTTTTGTAATGACTCATTCTACTGATATCGCCACCTTAGCTCGCTGGATGGCAGCTGACTTTAGCAATCAAGAACAAGCTTTTGAAAATCCGCCTTTTTATGCTCATATCCGCGTCTGTATCCGTCCCCTTCCCTTAGAATTGTTCTCAGGGGTAAGTTTGTTTCTCGAACAAGCTTATGATTTTGCGCTCAATCAACCCTACCGGATGCGGGTAATGAAGTTAATTCCGGCAGAAAACCACATTGCGATTGAACACTACACCGTTAAACAAGAAGAGAAATTTTACGGTGCATCTCGCGAACCCGAACGCCTCAAAGAGTTGTCTCTTGACCAATTAGAAAAAATGCCAGGTTGCAACATGATTGTAGAGTGGACAGGTAAAAGCTTCAAAGGCAGAGTTGAACCTGGTAAAGGCTGCATAGTGTTTCGTGACGGCAAAAATACTTATCTAGATAACGAATTTGAGATTGACGCTAAAGAATTTTTCAGCCTCGATAGGGGAAGAGATTTAGACACCGATGAACGTCTCTGGGGTTCTATCGCTGGCCCATTTCACTTTCTGCGCTGGGGTAGTTTTGCTGATGAAGTAAAGGTGTAACAAGTGAGGAGTGAGGAGTTACAAATCTCTTTAATCAGCTAAGATTTGTTTGTGGTGCGATCGACTTGCAATCAAAATTTTCTCGCGATCGCCTAAAGCCTACCAAAAACATCCAGTTAACCTACTATCTCTACCTCAAAATCCTATGCTATCATGGTTTAACTAGCGTCCTATGACTGCTAAATAGCTGCTAAGATACCTTAGCAACATAAAAGTAGTTCAGGGAATCTTGCTGTGGCGGCATAGCCAAGTGGTAAGGCAGAGGTCTGCAAAACCTCCACCCCCGGTTCAAATCCGGGTGCCGCCTTTAAAGAAATATAAGCATTACAGGGTTTTCAAGCCCTTTTTTATTGGGCGTTAAAAGCTTGTTTTCAAAGCCTTTAGAGATTTTTGGGGTTATTTTGGGTAGTTTGGGTAAAGAACTGGGGTAAAACTGGGGTAAAAATGTAAGGTAGAGGTTTTTACCCCAATAAGTATTTCTGGGGTAAAACTGGGGTAAAGCGAAAGGATAAAGGTCTTTACCCCAGTTAATTACCCTTATGGAATCTCAAAAATCTCAAAGTATTGCCCGTCGGGGTTCAGTATAGATTAAGAACTCTAACGGCAGCCTCCAATTAGTTTTTTCTCGTCCTATTATTACTCCGACTGGAGAGCTAAAAACCAAGCGTTTCTATCTTTCAACAAGGCACGACGATACACCTTTTGGAAGACATCAAGCATCGGCTTTGGCGACAAAAATCCAGAGAGATATTGACTATGGAGAGTTTGATGCCAGTTTAGTTAAGTACAAACCAGCAGCGTCATTAAGCACCGTTACCCCAATTACACCTTCACCTAAACCCCAACCAGACTTGGGAGAATTATGGGAAAAATACACTGAATTTAAAAAACCACAGGTTAGTCCTTCTACTTATGCAGTTGACTACCGCAAGTATCGCAATCACATTGCTAAGTTAGCAACTAAAACTTTAGATGATGCGATCGCAATTCGAGACTATTTACTTGCAAATCTCAGTGCTAATGCAGCTAAACGTACTTTGACAAATATAAATGCTTGCTGTGATTGGGCACTTAAAAGTCAGCTAATTGAATCCAATCCCTTTCAAAGTATGGCAAAAGATATTCAAATGCCGAAGTCGGAATCGGCAGAATATGAAATCAATCCCTTTACTAAGGAAGAACGGGATAGCATAATTCAAGCGTTCGAGGAGAGTAAACTCTACAGCTACTATGCTCCTTTAGTAAAATTATTATTTTTTACTGGGTGCAGACCATCAGAAGCGATCGCTCTACAATGGAAGCATATCAGTGATAAATACTAAAAAGTCGAATCCGCAAAAAACTGGAGCAGTTTAATTGTTTACGAGACGCCATTGAAGATGTCTTGCATTTTGCGTCCTAACCATCTTGGCGCTTGCTATAGTATCCTTGGAAAGGATATAGTATTAATTAAGACTAATCAATTACTAGTACAGCACGGCAGAAATAAACATACCCTTCGGGTGACGCTCCTGCGTCGCTAACGCTACGCTAACACCAGTCGCCTGCGGAGGGAAACCCTCCCGCAGCGCTGGTTCACCATTTCAAATAGCGCAAAAGCGCAAAGATAAGAGTTTTAAACAGCGCTAAAAACTCTTTTTCTTATACCCTAATACCCATTTTCAAGCGAAATGAACAATTTTCATCAATATGGAAAAGGAGATGCAACTCATAACAGCGAGAATCAGCAATACACCTCCTTAGTAGAACAACTTGATTTGATGATTCGGGCACGGTATCCCTTACTGTATGTGATTTCCGTTGAAGAAGAACCTGTGGAAGAAGTGTTGCAGCAAGTTGCATTGCGTTCTGTGCCCAAACGACAGCTTTTATTTTGGGATATTGTCCGGGGTTGGAGTGACAATGGTGCAGATAAAGGTTCGGTGATGGCTGCATTAGGACGAATTGGCAAAGCCGATGCCCAAACACCTGCAATGTTTGTACTGCGGGATTTGCACCCATTTGTGAAAAATCCGACTACCGAGAAGAATGCCCCAATTGTGCGGGAGTTGCGAAACTTGACGCGGGAGTTAAAGCGATCGCGTAAAATTATCGTTACCACCAGCCATACTTTAGAACTTTCCGACGAGTTACTGCAAGAAGTGACAGTAGTGGATTTTCCCTTACCTAGCGTTGGCGAAATAGATAATTTAATCCAACAGTTAGTAGTACCAGATAAATTAAATGTTTCTGGTTTGGCGCGAGAACAGTTAGTTAAAGCCTGTCAAGGTTTAAGCCGCACCCGAATTTCTAGAGTATTGGCAAAAGCTCTAGCAGCCAAACAACAAGTAAATGAGTCTGACATTGACGGCGTATTGGAAGAGAAAAAGCAAGCAATCCGCCAAACTGGGATTTTAGAATTTTTCACACCCCAAGAATCACTCAAACGAGTTGGTGGATTAGATCAACTCAAACAATGGGTACTAATGCGCCAAGATGCTTTCACCGAAGAAGCCAGACGCTACGGTATTCCTAACCCCAAAGGGATGTTACTTGTGGGCATTCAGGGAACAGGTAAATCTCTTTCAGCTAAGACAATTGCTCATGAATGGCGCTTACCTTTATTAAGATTAGATTCTGGGCGTTTATTTGGTGGGATTGTCGGCGAAAGCGAAAGCCGGGTACGCCAAATGATTCAGTTAACTGAAGCAATGGCACCCTGCGTTTTGTGGATTGATGAAATTGATAAAGCCTTTGGCAATATTACCAGTAGCATTGACGGAGATTCGGGGACATCGCGCCGCGTGTTTGGCAGTTTGATTACCTGGATGCAGGAGAAAACCGCGAGTGTGTTTATTGTCGCCACGGCAAATAATGTCAAAATATTACCAGCCGAGTTGTTGCGGAAAGGAAGATTTGATGAAATTTTCTTTTTGAATTTACCTACAGAAACCGAACGCCAAGAGATTTTTAAAGTGCATTTGCAACGGTTACGCCCGAATCGGCTGCGAGAATTTAACTTAGCTTTGTTAGCTAAACAGAGTCTCAATTTTAGCGGTGCGGAAATTGAGCAGGTAATCGTTGATGCCATGCACCAAGCATTTTCCACAAGAATTGAGGGACAGCGCCGAGACTTTAATACAGAGGATATTTTACAGGCTGTAGCGCAGACAGTGCCACTAGCTGCGATCGCACATGAACAAATTGAAGCATTAAAGCAATGGGCAGCACAAGCCGGTGCCAGAGCCGCCTCCAATGATGTGCTGTTAGTAGAAGAATTAAAACAATACTCAGCCGAACAAGGAATAGGCCCTTTAGAAGTCGATTAAAATAGAAAAACTATGTGTTTCCTACGCCTCGTTATTTAATCCAAAATCGTTCGACTGAGCGAAGTCGAAGTCCAAAATCTCAAATCAAAAATTGGTATTATGTCTCATTTCACAACTATCAAAGTCCAAATCAAACACGGTGAAATTCTGCATCAAGTTTTGCAAGAATTAAACTATCAAGTTGAATGCAACACAAATGTACGCGGATATCGAGGCGATACGACTCAAGCCGAGTATGTAATTCGCCAGAACAATGGTTATGACTTAGGTTTTCGCCGCAGTGGTGAAAATTACGAAATAGTTGCAGACTTTTGGGGAGCAAAAATTAATCAACAGCAGTTTGTTAACTCTATCAGCCAAAAATATGCTCATAAAACCTTAATGGCAACAGTGCAAGAACAAGGTTTTAATGTTGAGGATGAAGAAGTTTTAGCAGATGGAACTGTGCGAGTAGTTGTAGGACGTTGGGTGTAGGATAATTAAGGAATCGGGTGGCAATTGCATCGCCTTGTTTATTGCCACTCAATTCTGTTCAATTTATCTTTGAGACTTACTTTATCCAACTCCCCAGACTTTAATCTCGTTCGGGCTGCTACTGACAATTATTTGTTGATTTAGGTCAAAAGCTAGTCCATCAATATAGTATGAATGGCCTTCTATAGTACATATAAGTTCGCCCGTCTGCAAATTCCAAACTTTTAATGTTCCTGTTCTACTGCCAGAGACAAGAGTGCATCCATCCGAACTGATAGCTAGACAACGAATATGTTTTGGATGCTGATTGAGGGTGAGTTTAAGACGTCCTGTCTGCAAATCACGCAATTTAATTTTCTCATAATTACTACTGATAACAGTTTCCTTTTCAAAACTGATAGCTAGATAATAAACTCCTTGTGGTTCTTCTAAGTTCCGCAAAAGTTCACCTGTTTGCCAATTCCAAATTTTTATGGTATTATCGCCACCACTAACAAGAGTTTTACCATCCGGGCTAAGGGCAACTTTAACCGACCCTGAATGACCTTCGATAACCCGTTGAAGTTGATTTTTCCGCCAATTCCATACTTTAATCAATCCTCTACCGCAACCAACAATAATTGTCTCTCCATCTGAACAAATAGCTATAGAATTAATGCCCAATGAATACTCTTTTATCGGAGAACTTAGAATGTCTCCTGTTTGCCAATCCCAAGCTTTGATTCGACAATCTTTCCAACTACCACCTATGATTGTTTGTCCATCTAAAGTGAAATCCAAAAAATTGACTTCATCTGAATGTCCTTGTAGACTTCGTGTTTGAACCGTTCCTGTCTGCCAATCCCAAATGTGAATCACTCCATAACCGCCAACAAAAATTCTTTGTCCATCGGGGCTAATGGGAAGAGAAATAACTCTTCCAGAATATCTTTCAAGAGTACTAAGACACTTTATTAGTTGCCAGTGATTAAAACCTTGTAAAGCCTGCTTTACTTTTGGATCTGTCCTATGTCGCAGTAAAAGATAAGCGGCTATCTTGATTGATTCCGATTCATCCGTTAAACCTTGAAGCACTAAGTCTAAACCGGCTTCACCATAATTTATCGCCTCTTTTAATGCTGCAACTTGCACTTCCACAAATGGATTCGCCAAGCGGCTTTTTACTCCTTCTATTCCCCCTAATATAACACTGCCAATAGGGGCAAAATTTTGACTACCTAGAACAACATCATCTTTTCTAGGTTGATTGGGATTATTTGGCATCATTCTCTTCCTCGACATACCAGTGTTCCCAATTAAGGAAATGCGATCGCACTTATTTGGAATCGCACCTATCCTTGATTCTATGGAACTCGCCATACTTGAATGAATTTCCCAACGTAACTGACAATAGTCTGCCCATCTGGACTAATAGTAACACTTGTGGCATCAGGAAGTTTAGCAAGTAATTCTTGTGTCTGCAAATTCCAGATATTAATATCACCGCCACAACTAACAAATATTTTTCCATCTGCACTCAAAGTAAAACATCTCAATGGATCGGTATTACTAAATAATTTATGAATTTCTTTACCACTTCTCAAGTCCCATATTCTGATGAGTTTTGGCATATGATGGTCGCTAGTTATTAAAGTTCTTCCATTCGGACTAATTGTCAACAATACACGATTAGAATTATAGTCAAAAGTATCCTCTCCTACCAATGTGTAAATTTCACTTCCAGTTCTAAAATCCCAGATTTTTATAGGTTTATCATAACTAGCGCTTGCGAGGATGTTTGTATCTGCATTAATAGCGACAGAAGTTATACGTTGTAAATGTCCTTTGGTAATGTCAATATTTTGTTTATTTTCTAAATCCCAGACGATAATATGACCAGCTTCATTACCGCTAGCTAATATTTTGCCATCAGAACTAAGAGTAGTAGCGGTAATAGTATTACGCGTTCTAATTCTAGAGTCCCCCAACGGTTGTCCGCTAATAAGATGACTTAATTGCTCAGTATTGAGATTCCAAATTTCAGTTATAATGGTCTTGTCATGCTGAAAACCAACTATCGCCAACGTTTGAGCATCGGAACTGAAAGTTAAATGTTCTGGGTAGTGCTTCATTCTCGTAGCAAAGGTTTTATTGATGGTGTGAAGACTTTTTCCTGTCTTCAAATCCCACTTTTTAAAATCTAGATAAGTCCCACCAACAATACTGCCATCTCTTTGAGATTCTTCATAAGAACTATCGCTAGCATCGCAACACACGAGGGTTTTGCCATCGGGATGAATGGCGATCGCTGCATCATTTCTATTAAGCTAAATTGTATAAACACACTCAAAAAATCGATAGGGATTAAATTCTAAGATTGCCTGTTTTACTTTTAATTCTGAGATATCCCGCAATAATTTATATGCTGCTAACTGTACCCTTTTTGATGGATCTTTTAAAGCCTGAATTACTAAATCCCAGCCTTCCTGTCTATAGTTAATGAGTTGCGAAAGCGCTAAAACGCGGTAATTTTCATCACTGTTAGCGAAACTTCGTTTTGCGCCTTCCAATCCGCCTAAAACTACACCATCGACTGGCGGAGGATTTTTTCCGCCAAGTACAGCATCATATTCTCTTGGTTGTTTGGGATTATCTGGCATCGCTTTTTACCTGTTGCTAATACCAGTGTTCCCAAATTTAGGCTATTTTGCAGCTTGCTAATTTCTCTGCAAGCGCAGACAGGGTTCTGCAACCTGTCCAAAAGTCACCTAACCCCCAACCTATAAATGCACCGCCACGGGGTAGGTGTCCTACGTTAGCACTCAAATCGAATGTCAAGTCATTCCAATACCGCCAAGCACCTTGAGAAAACCATCCCACACCTTTACCAAAGCGACACCAGGCTTCCCAGTCAGGATTGGATGTACAGCCAACGATTTGCCAGATATGCGTCTGTACAACAAAGCCAAAGCGTCCATTGCTATATTTTTGCCAGAGAGTTTCAATCGTGTTTAAATCTTCACAAGGGAATTTTTCAACGTCTGATGGGTCTAAAAATCCTTGTGGTTGGCGATCGCATACGCGCAGCATTATACTAGCAGTCTCTTGGTCTGCATCTTTCCACTTTTTGGAAGCGAGCAAATTTTGCAAACGACTGTAGTTTACATCAACCGCAGAGATTAATGGTATATCACTGTGTAGATGGAACTGGACTTTTGCTAATGCTTGTTGTCCCAGCAGTGACGATACTGTAAATTCCAACTTTTCCGATTCAGTATTTACAATCTGAAACACCAATTTTGTACCAGCTTGGCCATACTTTAGGGCTTCTTCAACGGCGACAATTTGTTGTTCTAGGGATGTAGCGCCGATCAACCGTCGTTTAACACCTTCAATACCTCCTAAAACCACACCATCTTTTGGAGGTGGTACTTGTCCGCCAAGTACCGCATCATATTCTCTTGGTTGATTGGGATTTTCTGACATTGCTGTTTTATTTAGAAAATGCTTGCACTCTGTCAATACAGCCCTGCTGCACTGCTTCAATTAAAATATCTTTTGCACCTTTTCGCTTAAAGTAAAGTGCTGCATAATTACGTTGTATCTGCGTACCGTTGAACAGGTAATGTCGAATTCGGTCTTGACCTTGAGAAGTATCAACTAAGCCCAGTGTAAAGTCAACTAACTTGTAGGTGGCGCTAGTGCGGTCATTTTCTAGATTCTCCATTAGTGTATCGATATCGGACACTCCGCCAGCACGCGCCATCGCTACGAAAGCATCATATCTGTCAATTTTATGACTATAGTCCTGAAGTATTTCTTGTACTATAGGTTCTGGTCGAGAAGCTAGTAGTGAATAAGCTGCTTGGCGTACTTTCCATAATTTATCGTCTAACGCCCAGATTACCAATTCCAAACCTGCTTCGCCATACTTGAGTGCTTCTTCTAATGCAGCGATTCTTTGTTCAATTACCGGATTTGCCAAGCGTCTTTTAACACCTTCTAGTCCTCCTAATACTACAGCACCAGGAGGCGCTTTTTCTTGACCACCAAGGACAGCATCATAAACTGTTGGGCGATTGGAATTTTTTGACATCATGTTTTTACTTTTTATTTATATGATGGAATTATTGAGTGCGATCGCTACTATTGACTTGATAACTTTTGAGCGATCGCTCTTAACCCCTTCATCTAGAAAAGAGAGAAAAACCCTAACTATCTACCCTCAAACCAAGCTTCTAAATCAGCAGCAGTTGTAAAATCTAGTAAAGCCTCTCCCAAATTTTCTAACTCATCTATTGACAAAGTTTGAATACGTTCTTGTAATTGCGGATTCACTTCACCTATACGGCGGTTTAGTTGGCGTAAAATCAGCGTAAATTCGCCTTGCTGTATACCTTGTCTCATCCAACTGGTGACGATTTGCATAACTATTTCCTCCTGCTTTGGTTCAATCCTAGCAAGTTGTTCTTGAAACATGATTTCTTCTTGAGCATTCAAATCGAGATATGTATCAATAAACCCTGAAATTAATTGGATTTGTGCGGGGTTGAGTCCCAAATTCGCTAGCAATTGTAGCGACATTAGTTTTACTGTTGGGCGTTCTTGAACATCCATCTGCATTTTCGCCATCAACGCGCTAGCTACAGGATTTCTCTGATTGACGAAATCCTGCCATTTTAATTGATTTAGCTGGACAACTTCATAATTAAATTCCAGCACCCGCTTGCCCTGAAAATCTATGCGATAAGAGTTCGGTTCTGGTGTTTGCGGAGAGTCATGAGAATAAATGACTATTGGGTACACTGGGAGGGCATATTTTTCGTGCAGTCGAGCGAAATATGTAAACATTCGCTGATTGAAGTTAGTTTGGGAATAAGATTGATGTTCAGTGTGGATGATAAATAAAGTATCTTGGTTTCTCACTGAAACTTGCAGAACTATATCGAGTATTTTCCGTTCTCCCTCAGTCACATCTGTAAATATCTCTTGTGGCAAAAACTCTATTGAATCTCTCTCCCAATAAGCGCTTATATCTGGAAAAAATAGCTCGATAAACTCTGGGAAGAAGTTGGAAAGAAGTTCTTTAAATAGGCGATCGTGGTCAATCATTTGATGATTTGATTAGCAAGATAGCAGTTTATATCTTAAATTATTTTTTAGTAATATGATGGGATGATTGAGTGCGATCGCCATAATCACCTAATTTCATAAATACGCTTTACATGGGGTAACTATTTTCAATAACAGAAGTGCGATCGCAGTTTTTATTGAAGTGTGCGATCGCAACTTTTTTTATGACTTAATACCCCATATTTTGATAGTTTCATCTCTACTCCCGCTAACCAGAGTCTTGCCATCGAGACTAATAGCTACACAATAAACCCAATCAGTATGTTCTTTGAGAATGCGTTGACATTCCCCAGTTTGCAAGTCCCAAATTCTGATATTTTCGTCTCTACCACAACTAACAAGAGTGTTTCCGTCTGGGCTAATAGCTACACAATAAACCCACCCTGAATGCCCTTCAAGTGTGAACTGAAGCTGTTTTGTCTGTAAATTCCATACTTTAATTGTTTTGTCTTTACTACCACTGACAATTGTCTGGCCGTCTGGGCTAATAGCTACAGACTCAACACCATTTGAATATTTTTTAAACCTGTGTATCAGCTTTCCAGTTTCAAAATCTCGCACTTTAATCGTTGCGTCATTACTACCACTAACGAGAGTTTTTCCATCGGCACTGATAGCTAACGCTTGAACTAAGTAGTTTGAATGTCCACTAATGGTACGTATAATTTGTTCTGTCTGCAAATCCCAAACATTAATTCCTCTATTTTGACTGCCACAGGCAAGCGTCTTTCCATCTGGACTAATAACTAGAGAAAAAACGCTGAAAGCAAATTCATCTAAGTTTTTTTTACATTCTCCAGTCTGTAAATCCAACACTTTGAGCATGTGTCCGTCATCATAATATGCGCCTCTACTACCTCCTCCTCTACTAACTAAAGTTTTTCCATCTTGGCTAATAGCTAAGGAATTAACGTTGAAATCTTCCATAGAAATAGGTTGAAGTTGTCCGGTATGCAAATCCCAAAGATTAATGGCATCTCCGGCACTTACAAAAGTTTTCCCATCTGGGCTAATAGCAATAGCTCTAATGCCTGAATCTTGTTGTAAAGTGTGGAGGCAAGTGATATTTAGCCAGGGATTATATTTTTGTAATGCCTGTTTGACTCTTGCTTCTTCTCTGTGGCGAAGTAACGAATAGGCAGCCCACTTGAAATTACCTGATTCATATTGCCAAGTCTGAATTACTAAGTCTAAACCTGCTTCTCCGTAATTGAGTGCCTCTTTTAATGCGGCAATTCGCGCTTCTATATCTACACTTTTCAAGCGGCTTTTAACACCTTCGAGTCCACCTAAAATAACACTGCCAATTGGGGCAGAATTTTGAGTACCTAAAACGGCATCATATTCTTTAGGTTGATTTTGATTCTCTGTCATCGCATTTTTACCAATTTACTATAAGGGTTCTCGCTTGGGTGCAGTACAGTTTTGACCTCTCTCCAAGCCTCTCTCCTTTTAGGAGAGAGGCTTTGAATCTTACTCCCCAACGTAGGGAAGGGGTTGGGGGTTAGGTCTGTATTGGATTCAACTGCAAACCGCTATATTAGAGGATGTCTGAAAAGTTTTTTTGTATACGCCTAACCCTTGGAGATCCCCCTAAATCCCCCTTAAGAAGGGGGACTTTAAGACTCATATTCCCCCCTTTTTAAGGGGGTTAGGGGGGATCAACAAATATTTGATACTTTTCAGACATCCTCTTAGTAGTATTCCCATTTTTGATTACGGTTATTTTTTAAACGAACCGCTAAGGACGCAAAGGACGCAAAGTGGAGATTATTTTAGTTTGGCGATCGCTCCCCTATCAACTAACATTTTTCCCGTCAATAAATCCTTTACCGTCACTACTAATACTCGTTGTTCGTTCACTTCAAATTGTGCCTGTATTCGGTCTATTCCCGTTTGCCCAGGCGGTTCGATATGAGCAACACATACTTGTTGATGATGAGTTTCCAAAGAGCGATAACTATCTTGTTTTACTAATTGGCTGCTCGTCATCCTTCCTTGAGTATCATAATAAACTTCCGCTTGGGAAACTTCTGCTACTTCCCCAATATCGAGACGAATTTCTCGCTGTCCTTCTGTTGCAACTTGCAGAGTTAAAGCTTCAGAACGCGCCCCTGGATACTTTGCCCCTTTTTCAATCAAAGTTAAATAAGAATAACTTTTGCTGTGGGGTTCCCAAAGACGAATAGCATAACTGTGGCGCAGGTAATCATCGACTGCTGCCATTTCACTTAAAGCTAATGCGCCATGTGCGACAGCTTCAAAGGGTTTGTCTAACTTTACCTTTTGTCGTCCAAAATAGGAAATTACTAGTTGTTGTACGGCGGGAATTTGACAAGTACCACCCACTAATAAAACTTGTTCAATTGTAGATTTACCGATCCCTTTAGCAAGTGCGATCGCTAATACTTCATCTAGGGTTTGTCTTAGCTGTTCTAATAATTGTTGATTTTCTAAAATTTCGCCTAATTCGTCCCGATGTAATTGCAATTCATGGGACATAAAATTTTCATCATCAAACCAAGCTTCTTTCGCTTCATCTGTTATCGAAAGTTGAATTTTTACCCTTTCTGCAACTTCCAGCAGATTCATAAAACCGATTTCTCCAACTTCAGCACGAGAGGAACTGATTTTTTGCAGGTAATGTTCCACAATCCATGTATCAATATCTATGCCGCCAATAAAAGCATCAGATTTGGCGATAACTTCGGCACGTACTACTTGCTGTTCAGATTCAGCGCTGACAGTTCGTACTAAACTTAAATCTAGAGTACCGCCGCCAAAATCAACCACCAAAACCACAGCACCAGGATGCTTGACAGCATAACCAAGGGCTGCTGCGGTAGATTCATCGACAATTTGCACTGCGGGAATATTTAACTTGTCGCCCAAGTTGCGGAACCAGTCAAGATATCGCTCAAATGCACCAACGGGAACTGTGAAAATAACGCTACTGGGTTGTAATTGCTGGTCAACCTGTTGCCAAATTTCCTTGAGAAACAGTTCCGAAACCACCTCAGTGCTGTAACTATTACCATCCAACTGTCGGGGAGGTGGGACAAAATCTGCTGCCAAATCGCGTTTGAAAGCTCTAAAACAACGTTCCGGCTGGGCAAACCCCAAACGTTTAGCGCGTACAGATTCACCAAAAGAAATGCGATCGCGCCCTTCCACAAATACTAAACTGGGTACAACGCTAACTTGTTCTGTCCCAACCTCAAAGCGGCGCGACATCGAATCAAATCTCAACGTCCGTGGTTTTTGCGTAATCAAATCAGTAGTACAAACAACAGTATTACTTGTACCAAAATCAATTATTACTGTAGTCATTTGTCATTTGTCATTTGTCATTTGTCATTTGTCATTTGTCATTTGTCA
>NZ_JAVRCD010000090.1:0-25517 GCF_034530895.1 Nostoc sp. DedQUE08 | reverse complement strand
ACAAATGACAAATGACAAATGACAAATGACAAATGACAAATGACAAATGACAAATAATTAATAAAAATGTCTTTAGATACTCGCTATCCCTTAAATTTACCCGTCAATGCTCCGCCCTTGCGCGTGTTAATTGTCGAAGACGATCCGATGATGCAATTGGGATTAGAGCAATCGTTGATGGCTCATCCTCAGTTAGAGATTGTTGGACAAGCCGAAGATGGTTATTTGGGAGTTCAAGCTGCACTGCAACTGAAACCTGATTTGGTGGTTATGGATATTGGATTGCCGCGATTGGATGGTATTGCCGCAACACAGCAAATTAAGGCGGCGCTACCAGCAACTCATGTAGTAATGCTGACATCTCATCAAACGGAGACAGAAATTATTGCGGCACTATCTAGCGGTGCAGATGCATATTGTATCAAAGGTGCAAGTGTGGAAAGATTGTTAAGTGCGATCGCAGCCGCAGTTGATGGTGCAGCCTATCTCGATCCCCAAATTGCGCGGCGAGTAATTGATAATCTCAAACCGCCTTCACCCACCACCAACACCGCCAACTTATCAGGGCGCGAGTTAGAAGTGTTAAAGCTGATGGTAGATGGATTGAGCAACCCAGAAATTGCCGAAAAGCTCTATCTTAGTCCCAACACCATCAAAACTCATGTCCGAGGGATTATGAATAAATTAGCAGTAGACGATCGCGTGCAAGCAGCAGTTGTCGCACTGCGTTCTGGTTTGGTTTGATATTAGAATAAATTTATCTGCAACTTTCAAAATACTAAAGTTCAACCTTTGGCTAGTATTTTTAACTATTAAAATTGTTGCAAAAACTTTAAATTCAGCTAATTTTTTTCCATGCGCTCATTAATATTTCAAAATTTGAAGCTGACTATTCCTACAGCTTTAGCATTTACGGTTCTTGGTTATATTCTAAGTCTACCTCTGAGTTATCTTGGCAACTCAGAAGCAGCAAGATGGCAATTCAATTTCGAACGCACAACATTTATTGAAACCCGAAAGCTTGATGAGCTTGGAAGTTTTCAAGCTAGGGTAGCACTTGGTGGTACAGCGCTTGGAATCTTAGTAGCTCAAACAACTTTTATTGCGTATATATTTGGACTTAGCAATCGTAGTACTAAGCAGTAATATCTTTGATGAAATATATGTAAATACAGCCTTTAGGCCACCTAATGCAGTTGTATATTATAGCGATCGCCACATCTTTGGCTTTCAAGTTGGCACACATTTCTAACCACATTTACAATTAGAGGCGTACATATATATGTACGCCCCTATAGCTGAATAATTTGTTGCCAAGATGTTGGAAAGATAGTCTACCTCAATGCATTTCAGTTAAAAGAGTTTGAGAATTGATTAGGGTCTATATTAGCAGGAAATAAAAAAATTTCCTTGCCTTCTCTTCTTGCCTTTTGGTGAAGCAAAATTGCCTTTTCCAAAGAACAATATTTGATTGGAACCCATCTGTCGCTATAATAGTAGACAGTTACTCGGCTCATTGCATACTCTTTCAACGGCAGTGGAAGAGACCAGGACGAGTTCACAGTTTGAACCTTACCTGTTGAGTCCATGCTTTGAACCTCAGTTATTAAGTATATTTACTTTCACCGATTGGAATGATGTAGAGGAACTATCATAAGTAATAATCAATGTATTTTAAAACTACATCTTTAGATAAAAATTAAAACAATTAAAACTGCTATCACGCCCTTAGCACTAAATGCGATCGCTACTTCTGGTATCTCATCAGCAGTCGTTACTCAGATCGCCATTGTCAGAATAAGTAGGGATTTGATAGAAGAGTGCGATCGCATAACCTAGTTTTCTTACAGCAATTGTCAGGAAAATAGCTGTAAGTTGTATGCATCTAACTCTTAACGAATGTCCACTCTAGTACCTTGATCGGGGCTTGTTGTAGCGCTTGAGTTAATTCGGTGCTACTCTGAAATTTCACCTCAGAGAGGTCACAGGCTTCGACATTGACCGTGAATTTATCGTTTTGGAAGGGCCAGGGTTTGACAACAACCAAGTTATCACTGCGCTGCATGATGTCATAGCGCTCACCTTCAGGGCCCTTGCTAATTTCTAAAAACCGCTCATCGTCAGGTAGTTCCTGCTGGCATAAAATGAGAGAAAGGCGATCGCACCATTGCATAAATGCATAGGCTGCATCAACTTCCTCCTTTTTGATGCCCAATTCTTTACGCCAACGTTGCTGATTTTGAAGTTGCTCGTCTAAAAGTTTGTCTAATTTTGAGGACTTACCCCGGCTGGACTCATTTAAACGGCTGATATGCATGGAAATTAATAGAGCTACCCATCGTCCACGGTAAAGGGCATTCTTTGCCAAATTAGCCAATTTATCGACACCTGCATCTAAATCGGCATTTGTGGAAAGCATGAAGTCCTTTGGCGCACCCGCTTCAGTTAGAATATCTTCTTCCCACTCTTTTTCTAGATCGTCGTGATGAGAAATTGCAGCTATTGTTTCATATAATCTTACTGGAGCATCTTTACGTCGCCATTGTCCAGCCAGTTGAGCTGCTAATAAAGCATGGGCACGATGATAAATGACTTCCCAACCATTTGATGTAGCGTTGACAATCACAAGTTAATCTCCAGATTTTTAGTTGAATTAATTTCTAAAATTAGAAATATCGAGGTAGAAATTGAAGAAGCGATCGCTAGGAATTTTTCAGTGTTTCTGAATATTTATAGCTATAGCTATTTTTAATTGGTGTAATAGCCAAATACTCAGCGAAAATTCCCGACTTATTAGAAAAGTCGGGAATATTTTTGCCTGCTAGATGTAGTGAAACAGCCTAAAATTTGCTAAATCAGGTGAGCAAATAACCGACTTTACTTTCTGAGTGGGATTTTTTTAGAATCTCCCAATCATCTCTTTACTCAAAATCAAGCTATGTAATTAAGAGTGGCTTTCTAGCGGATTAGCAATGTATTTGAATGTTGGCTCAGAATTCCAGGGCCCACGCTCATCTTGACCATTTCCGTTTGTAGACAGGTTGTAGTAAAGAGCAACAGTTTCATCGGGCTTAATATTACCAAAGAATGGATCTGTCAACTTACCTAGCGAATCTAGAGCTTTCATAAACATCTGAGTATGAGAAATTTCTCGTGTTAACAGATGAACTAAAGTCTCTTGGGTTCCTTTATCGGTTGCCAACTTAATCAATTCTTCGTAAGTCTGACGAGCGCCTGCTTCAGCTGCAACGTTAGCTCTTAAATCACGTACTACATCTCCACCCTCATTCAAGTAACTTGCAGTCCAAGCATTACCTTGGCTATCTAGAAAATGAGGCCCAATTCCTCGGACTGCAAAAAGAGTACTCTTGTAAGCCTCTGTTTGATCTACATTTTTAGTGTGAGCCTCAATGAGTTTACCAACCATTTCTAAATGGCTGAATTCTTCAATTGCAATGTCTTGGAGCATGTCTTTAATGCCAGCATTTTCGACATGGAATGATTGCACCCAATATTGAAGCGCTGCACTAAGTTCTCCAGTAGCTCCGCCAAACTGCTCTAGTAGCAATTGAGCAAAACGTGGGTTTGGTTCGCTTACGTTAACTGCATGAATAGGCTCTTTTTTGTGGAAAAACATAGATCTACACTTCCCAAGGTTATGATGTTTCAGAATGAATTGATTTATCTTTTAGTCTTTTTCCAGATAGAGCTAATTTGATGTTTTTTAGCTTGTTCTACTCGTGAACTAAAAGATTGAAAAAGTCCAGTAGTTATCTCAGGGTTGATAACTGCCAATCAGCGATTATGCATTGCTGCTTCTTCTGATTAATCCCCACAGATAAATAGCAACAATTGCACCAAGCACAGCCACTAAAATACCAGGAAGAGTTAAACCAGCGCCAGCCGCAGTAATTTGCAGAGTTCCTGTTCTTAACAAGGTAAATAAAGTTCCACCGACGAAAGCACCAATGATACCCAAAATCATTGTGGAGAGAATTCCGCCGCCTTGAGAACCAGGATAAATAGCTTTAGCGATTGCACCTGCCAAAAGTCCTAAAACTATCCAAGCAATAATACTCATAACCGCCTCAACAATCTCACTCACTTAATATCTAAGTTATCAACTCTAATTCCAAATTCTTTCTACCAGATGGGGTAAATGTTAAATCCAAAAGTTATACACAATACTTTCATATTCAGAATTGGATGAGAATTTGCGTTTTTTACATCTTTTTAACCTTAAACGAAAATTTTTGCATATTTTAAGCTAGAAGTTATTAAAAACATCTAATCATAGACATAATTATTGTCAGCAAAACTAAATGTTAATTAGCTAATCAATATATTATTTTTTATCTCTGTCTTCAGGTAGAAAGTTCGTATCTAACTTCTTGGGGATGTATTAAAAATATTTATTCATTCAACTTTTGATAATTTTCGTTATAACCGATCGTTAATTATCTATATAAATAATTAACCAAGATTTTTGTAGATTTTTATTTAACAACTTTATTCCAATTACCTTTTGACTGCCTATCCGCTTGCACTGCGCTTCATGCACCACACAAATAAGTTCAAACATAAAATTGGATTACTATAGTCTTAATAATATCCCCTCAAATTTTATTTTTCAGATAGATTGAGGGGATAATATGTGGTAAAGATTTGCAGAAGCAATATCAAATGGCGCGGGAGAATTTTGTCTCTCGTGTTCTTGTATGAGTATCAAAGATGACGGCAATATTTCTTACTAGTAATCTACCGATGTCAGTAATCTGAATCTGATTTTTTGATAAACTGACTAGACCATCAGCTTCTAGTGGTTTTAACGCCTCTAGTTCCTCAGAAAAATATTCATCAAAACTGATATGATATTTGTTTTCAATATCTTGCTTATGAATCTGAAAATGAGACATTATACTCATAATCACATCCCGTCGAATAATATCATTCTGAGTGAGCTTGATACCTTTACTAATAGGTAAACTACCTATTGCCAGTGTTTGATAATAATCCTTTAACTCCTTGTGATTTTGAGCATAAGCATCTTCTAACATACTGATGGATGTGGCACCAAAACCAAATAATTCTGTTTCGGCGTGGGTAGTGTAGCCCTGAAAATTGCGTTTAAGAGTACCATTACGTTGAGCGATCGCTAGTTCATCATTAGTTTTAGCGAAATGATCCATTCCAATAAATAGATATTGGTTATTCGTCAATTCTTCAATGGTCATTTTCAGAATCTCTAACTTTTCCTGTGCTGGGGGTAGCGCCTCTTGAGGAATATTTTTTTGCGTCGGTTTTAGCCAAGGCACATAAGCAAAGTTAAAGACAACAATTCGATCGGGATCTAATTCAATCGTCTTTTTCAGCGTCTCTTGAAATGTCTCACGTGTTTGATAAGGTAAACCATAAATTAGGTCTACATTCACACTTTCAAACTTAGCTTCTTTGATCCAACTCATGACATCAAAGAGCATTTCTTCAGGCTGGACACGATTGACAGCTACTTGAACTTGGCGATTAAAATCCTGAATGCCAAAACTAATGCGGTTAAATCCAATCTTTCTCAGAAAGAAAATGTAGTTTTTATCGATATAGCGGGGATTAATCTCAATTGAGATTTCTGCTTGGGGATCGATGTTGAAATAGCGATTGATATTTTTCCATAAAAATTCTACTTGGTGACGCTCCAAATAATTAGGAGTACCACCTCCCCAGTGGATTTGCAGCACTTTTCTATCGGAATCGATTAAAGCTGCGGTGTTTTTAATGTCTTCAACCAAAGACTCCACGTAGGGTTTAGCAATATTCTTGTTGTTGGAAATTACTGTATTACAGCCGCAGAAGTAGCAAGCACTTTGGCAAAAAGGGATATGGAAATACAAACTCATAGGGGTTTTGCGTTGATTCGAGGCGGCGATCGCGGCCTTAAAATCAGTTTCAGTGAATGTTTCGCTTAACTCTGTAGCGGGCGGGTAACTGGTATATCTAGGTGCGCGAGTGTCGTACTTTTGAATCAGATCCAGATCGAACTTAACACCAGGTAATAGAAAAACCATTGAGTTGCTTTCCAATAAATGAAGGGAGTAGGTAGAGACGCGATTAATCGCGTCTGTGAGGAGATAAGGGGAAAATAACCAATGCCCAATGCCCAATGCCCAATGCCCAATGACAAATGACAAAATTAATTAGCCGCAGCTATTTCAGTGCTACCTGAATTTTGAGAACGAGTGAGGCTATTAAAGAGAACTTGACCGAGTGCTTTAATTAAACTTCCCTCTAACTCTTGAGCCATCTTTAAATTGAACCCAAAGGCATTATTAGCTTCTGCAACAATCCGTTCTGCTGTTATATCATCAACGGGTAATGCATTTAATGCCTGACGATACTTATCCTTAAATGCCTTTTTGTCAGGAATTTGCTCAAAGTTGTAAAAGGATGTGCCTTCATACCCAGAAAGCTTTAGGGCTGACTGAGCAACTTTTTGTAGCATTTGACCCCCAGAAAGATCGCCCATGTAGCGAGTGTAGGCATGACCTAGCAATAAGGCTGGTTCACTAGCAGAAATTTCCCGAATGCGGTCAATGTAGCTCTGGGCAGCAGGTGAGATTGTAACTTGCTCTCTCCAATTATCCCCATAATAGAACACCATGTCTTTTTCGAGTGAGGATTGACGATTAAGTTCAGGAAAGTAAACCGCACTAATCACAGGATGCACTCTATGGCTCTCTAATGCCGCTTCTAGTTCGCTGTAGACGTAATACAAGTTGCTTAAGAATTTAGCGAAGCAGTCTCTATCCACAACTCCTTGCAAAAAACATTTCATGAATGCCACATTTTCCGCTGATGTGTGGGCTTGTTGAGTTCCAGAGCGCAGTTTGATGGCTAGATTGCTACTCATTGTTGCTTCCTTCATGTTCAAACGCAAGGTTTATCGGCAGTCACCGACTCAGGATGCCTACCAGTACCAGCTAAAAAATTGTTATTCTAGGTTGAGAAAGGATCTGCATCACTACTATCTAGCAGCAAATACAACTGCCGATGCAAATCCCAGGTATTTTTATTTCTCCTAAGATTATTTAACTCTTAACTTATATATAACTATTAAGATATTAATATTTATTTATGTTTTTCTGATGCTTGTATTCAGGCACATCCTAGCTGAGTAGTAACAAAACTGATTGTGGAATAAGCATTTCAAGTCTTCTGAAACAACGGGTAATAAGTTTATTTATTACAATTTACTCTCAATAATTTAACTGATGTCTACAAACAACAAAAACTCAAAGCCTGGATTCGCCTGTTCTTAAAGAAGTCGAGAACCTATAATACAAACTGGAACTCTTTTATAAGCAGGTGTGCCACTTTGCGGATCAATTTTTGCTTTAAATAGAATATTAGCTTCAGGATAAAACATAAAAGCTACACCTTCAAGAATCGCCCCACAAATAATTTCAATATTGTCTAATTCTTCTCGATCTCCTTTCACTATTACTCGCTGATGCTCCTGAAATCCCGCTTTTTTGACATCTAGAGAATTCATTAAAATACAGTGACGATGAGGCATACCTCGATATTTATCTTCACTGCGATAAACTACAGTATTATGTTGACCATAGCTGCGCCCTGTTCCTAAAATTACCACAATTCCTGGCTGATTTTCTGCCACACCAAATGCTGCTTTAGTTGGTACCGTTAATTGTGGTAAAGGTGTGACAAACATCTGTGCTTTACCATCAGGTGTGGGAAATTTCGGTTCATCCAAAATCCGCCCTTCAATGATAAACTCCTGCTTGCTTTGGTCAATTGTGCCAATCTTCTCATAGCCAGGAATAGTTTTAGCAATTAATTCTCTCACATAAGCTGTATCTTGCAGCTTACGCCAATTTATCGGTGTTTCACTATGTAAACGATGAGCAATTTCTGTGATTAATTCTATTTCCGAAATTAGATCGGCATTAGGCGCTTTTAAATGGCTTTTACCTTCATCATTTAACCGCACAAAATTATTACCAGATTCAGTTGTTGTTTTATGAGGATTTTCAAAACGATTGAATACAGGCAATATTAAAGTTTGCTGTTTCGCTAATCCGTGGAAATGTCCTAAGTTGGGTTTGGTAGCTACATAAAATATGGTTTCTATTTGCGATAATGCCTGTTTTACTTGCTGTAAGTCTGGGTTAGCTGCATACAAATTTCCTCCTAAACAAAACAGTGTATCTATCTTTCCTAATTCTGCTGCTGCGATCAAGTCGCGGGTATGATAGCCAGGAGTTTCATTTAGAGTTTTTCCTAATAATTGAGATAGTGCTTGTTTGATTTCTTCTCGCAAGTTTACAGTAACACCCATTGAACCAAAGCCTTGCACATTGGAATGTCCTCGAATGGGCATTGTCCCAGCACCAATTTTACCAGCGTTACCTGTAATTAAGGCTGTATTAGCAATACTAAAAATATTATCCACACCGTTAGAGTGTTGAGTTATACCCATTGCCCAGGCAAAAACTACACGCGCTGATTTACCAATTATATAAGCTGTTGCTGTGATTTCTTCTTGGGATAAGCCACAGGTGCTAGTGATGTTATCCCACGATATATTATTAGCATAATCTACAACTTGTTGCCAATTTTGTGTATAAGATTTTAGATATTCTGTTTTAATTAAATTCTGTTCAATCAAAGATTTTTGTAAACCGACAAATAATGCAGCATCACTACCAGGAATTGGTTGTAAATATAAAGAAGATATATCAGAACCTCCCGTGAGTAAAGATTTGATCGGAAATGCAGGAGACGCAAATTTAACTAAACCAATTTCAATTTGGGGATTAATAATAATTACTTTCCCGCCTCTTTCCCGCAATTCGATCAATTCGTTCATCAGTCGTGGATGATTTGCAGGGGCGTTAGAACCAATTAAAACTATACAATCACTATGTTTTAGGTTTTCTAAACTCACCATCGATGTACCTGAGCCGAAAACTTTTTTTAACCCTACTGTTGAGGGTGCATGACACAAATCTGAACAGTCTGCTAGATTATTACTACCTAGCGATCGCATTAATAATTGTAGTAAATAAGCAGCTTCATTAGATGAGCGTCCAGAACTATAGCTAGCAATTCGTGCTGGTGGGAAATTAAAGGCTTGTGTAGCGATCTGGTAAACTTCTTCCCAGCTTATACGTTGATAATAGCATGAACCCGATCTGAGAATCAGAGGATAACTTAATCTACCCAAGGAATCGCATTCTTGAGAAGTCAGTTTTTGTAATTCACTAATGCTTTTTTCTCGGAAAAAATCTCGCTTAATTCCTGGTTGCAATTCCGCAGCGATCGCCTCTACACTTTTAGCACAGCGTTGTAAATATTCTCCCGCTTCATTAACAAACCCTCCTTTTTGTCCACCCGTGCCCCAAGCGCAGGATAAACATGCACTTTTATGATTGAGAGTTTGCCATAATTTTAATCCTTTTGATGAGAGAGTTTTTTCTATCCAATACTGAATTACAGGTAAACCACCCCCAGCAGGGGAGCTAGAATCGTTTTGAGGTAAGTTATCCATACTTAGCTAAATCTCAACTCGCTTAACTTATTATTGCTAAAAATTATTCGGCAAGTATTAATTTAATTTGAAACTATTTGTAACACTTACGTAAAAATGCTTTTCTGGCTCTAACTATATAAAAGAGAGTGATAGAACCAATTTAACTTAATCTTATCCTTTTTTTGATTTGTTCTTAATTGTGTTATGACTTTTAATACAATAAATTATATTTAATCAGTATAAGATTCTTCTATCAAAATCCGATTTTAGTTTTGAAAAGCTTGCCTGTGGTAGCTTCGGGTGATGTAAATCAGAGCTTCAGTATACTTAAAAAGATTAATACCGGATTATTAAGAGTTCTATGTGATATTCTCTAAACAGATTTCAGGATTCATCTGGCCGTTTGGTATTGTCCTCACTAAATCAGGATAAACTCTATGTATCGATTCCAGATCAGTGCATACACTCAAACGGGCGAATCCATTGGCCTCGTCGGTTCTACTCCAGAGTTGGGATTGTGGGATATTAGTAAATGTGTTCATCTGCGTACAAGTGGCGATCGCTATCCTTTATGGTGGACAGATGAAATTGACATTCAAGAGTCAGGCGGTCAACAGAGAGTTGAATACAAGTATGTGCTATTCAATGTCAACGGCAACGCCCAATGGGAGAGCTTACTAAATACAAACCGTTGGATTCCAATCGATTCTAAAGATCGTGCCAGCACAATTATTGTGGATGATGGCGCATTCGGTTATTTACAAGCTTATCCGTTTGGATATATTGAGAAGCCTGCTGTTAAAATTCCCCTGGATCGAGAGCCTGAAGGTTTAAAAATCGTAGTCATTGGTAGTTCGGTTGCATTAGGTCATAAAGCCTGGTTTTTGAAAGGTTGGGTTTGGCAGTTGGCACAAGCTTTACAGCAAAAATATGGGCATAAACTGGTGAATGTGTCGGAGGTGGGAGCGAATGTCAGCAGAACGATCGCTCGATTCCCCTGGTTTGTCACCCCAGAAAAACCGGATATCGTTATCATTGCCCTATCTCTGGGTAACGAAGGGTTAGCTTACTGTTCCCCTCACGAACGACGAGCAGTACAGCGACGGTTTGAAAGTGGCTTGCAGCAACTTGTGAAAATGACGCGAGACATCGGGGCAATTCCAATTCTAGGCAGTGTCTATCCCAATGGTGATTATTCTCTGGAACATTACTGGCTGATTCAAGACACACACAAACGGATGCTAAGTTGGGGCGTACCTGTATTGGATTGGTTGGCTGCTGTAGATGATGGACAAGGAAAATGGAAAGCGGGGACATCCTTCGATCCGGCTCACCCGAATACAGTCGGTCATAGCCTCATGTATCAGCAGATCGACCAGCAATTATTCGATATCCACAAAGATGAATTAGCAGAAAAACAACGCTTCCGCGAGCCGAATGAATTTCCCATTTACTTTGATAATGTGGGCTTTAATGTTTCTGTCTGTATGGAAGAGAAGCGTTTACGGATTATTAATCGATCGCAATACAGCTACACCATCGCTCCCTATTGGCAAGAATTACAAACTGCACTGCAAAGTAAGGCTGGATTGACACCAGGTATTTATATTGCCAAGGATACCCAACCAGGAACGCTCCCCTTCTTTGCTGTAGAAGATGGCGCGATCGCAACTACAATAAACATCCCCCCAAATACCGATTTAGAATATAGTCCCGCCTTCAATCTTTTTTCGCCGAACAACGTTTTATTCTATGACGGACATCTGGAGATTTTGCAAACGGATGAACGCCACCTCTGGATAATCAACGAATCAGATAACGAGTACAACATTCAGCCGATGTGGACGGAAGTTTGCAATGCCCTTAAAGCCATGCCATCGGGTGTTTATGAAGATCCGCTTTATCCTGATGTCCCTTTTCGCACAATGATGATTGGTAAAGATGGGCTAGAAAGCCGGGTAAAAGCACCACCTAAGTCTGCGGTATTTTTCCAATACAAATGTGAGTTATCAGATATCAACCGTGTGGCAATTCTTCCCCTTGGCGATCGCTGTGCCGTCCGTATGATGTTGTATAAAATGGAGTACGATGGCCCCGCCTTTCCCTTCGATTTAACGCGCACTACTAATATTGCAGATGTTGCGGATGCGATCGAAACCGGTTTTGATGAGATGTGGAACCCTGCTTTTCTGCACTACAGCCCTGATGCAGGCAGGATTTACCACGGTAAATGGTCGGGTTTATCCTTTGCCCATGAAGTTGAGGAGACAGACAACGCTGTTCAAGATATGTCTCCCGTCTATGAACGGATGCGGGTTCGTTACACGGCACGCGCTGAAAGGTTTTGGTATACACTGCGGCACTGCGACAAAGTGCTTTTTGTTCGCACAGGAATTAGCGATCGCGGTGGTGTGTTAGATTTGGTGAACAAGCTGGAAAAACAATGTCAGGGGAAGCCATTTCATCTCTTGCTTCTTTCTCCCCAAAGCAATGATGAGTTTTTAGACCTTCCCAATGTGCTGCATTACAATGTCGAGTTTAATCCCGATCGCATGTATGACGATTTAGGACACTGGATGTACTGCACAGAGGTGATGCGAGGAATTCTAGAATCCCTTGGTGTGTCTAGTAAAAACCTCTTTTGGTGTCCGCCGAAAATACCGAAGGGGTAAGAAATTAGATAGGGGCAATGCCTGCGGCGGCCTGCACCAACGCTTTTCGACTACTCAAGACCTTCGATATAATGCGGCTTACAAACATAACTACGACTAGAGAAGCAATATAGATATTAGGCTTCCTCTAATTTTTTCCTGCTATGCAATATCTTACAGTAAAATCTTTCTTAAACTTCACACTACACTTCACACTATGGCATTACGATAGATGTAAAGATCGATAATGCACAATCTCTCTAGAAGCCTCGCAAAGGATGTAGAAAGTGGTCAATACCAATCCATTCATTGCACAGCCACCCAAGGAAGTGCCGTTACAAAATGCCCCGCTGATTCGAGTTATCGCGCAGGTACTCTTTCCTTCCATTCTTTCGATGGAAGATAAGGAATTTGTTCGTTTATTCCAAGAAGCGATTAGGGAAAATTACCCTTATCTACAGCCTGAGCAAACTCAGGGCTTCGTTTTTAGCCCTCAAGGTGTTGTACCAACTGTGCCTCAAATAACTTGGCGATTTGTGGACAAAACAGAAACTTGGCGAGTCTCATTAGCACCCAATTTTTTGGCACTTGAGACAACTGTTTACTCAAGTCGCAGTGATTTTATGGAACGTCTAGAAAGCTTACTTATAGCTCTTAAAGAAAGTTTTCATCCTAATATTGACATTATTGAGCGATTCGGTATGCGATACATCGACAGACTTATTGGACAAAATATAGATGATTTATCATTACTGGTAAAACCTGAGATAGCTGGCATTGCAACTGCTGGATTCAGAGAATATATTCATCAAAATATTAATCAATCTTTATTCATCATCCCCGATGGAGGGGAACAAATTATTGCGAGGTGGGGACTCGTTCCCGCTGATACAACTTTTGATCCTGCGGCAATTGAACCTTTTGCTGAGTCTAGCTGGATACTGGATCTAGATATGTCTCTTTCAAAGAAACGAGATTTCAGTGTTGAAGCTTTGATGAATGAAGCAAAACAATTTTCTGAAAGAATTTATACATTCTTTCGATGGGCTGTGACTGATGAGTTTTTGCGGCGCTTTGGAGGTGAATTATGAGTAATTTGCTAGACAGAACATTTGATCTATTACCTGAAACTTCTGCGCTTGGAGCTATGCAGAAATCTACCCCTAATCGCTTTCCCCCTATAATTTTAATGGCTCCTAATAGCACTGCTAATTCTATAGCAACTAATAGGAATATTTTGGCCCCTTTAGAGATGACAACGAGTGGGCTGACTCTACCATCAACTAGTTCTCCAGAATCAACACAGAAGGCTCTTAGCGAACTGAGAAGATTGAGTGGATTAACCTGGGATCAACTTGCTAAACTCTTCAATGTCTCACGCAGAAGCCTTCATTTTTGGGCAAGTGGGCAACCGTTATCCCGCTTTAACGAGGAGCATCTTCATCGAGTCTTAGGTGCTATCCAATACATTGATCGAGGAAGTGCAAGTCTCAATCGCAGTCTTTTACTGAAACCTGGCAGTAATGGTACACCCCTTTTTGACTTAATGGTTGTAGGTAAATACGAAGAATTCAAGCAGATTATTGGTTCGGGTAATGCACCTCAAAGACCACAGTTAAGTCCTTTGTCTGAAGATGCACGCGCAGCACGTAGGCCACAGAATCCAGCAGAACTGGTTGACGCTCTCCAAGATCCAATCCATCTTGAAGTTAGACAATCCAGACCTGCTAAAGCAGTAAGGAGTCGAAAAAATCGTAGTGGTCAATGAGCGTGATATTTGGATTCAGAAAATAGACACCACTCTTCAGAAGTGGTGTCAGGGTGATTGTGTGCTTGGAGAACACTGGTTTGTCCATCGCTTTAATCCTCAATACCCTTTGACATCTGATTCTAATGATGTTGCAGAATCAGAAACTGACCTTGTGGAATCCGATGTTAAGGGTTTTGTTGTGGTTACACAGACATGCGATATTGTACGCTCTTGCGCTGATCGTCCATTCATAGAGGTGGTACCTCTGGTGGAGGTTAATGAGCAACGTTTGTCTGAAATTCAGCGAAGTAGGCGACCTCAGTTTGCTTATGTTCCAGGAGTTGCAAAATTTAATCTTGTTGCTGACCTCGATCGTGGGATGACATTAGAGAAGGCTGTTGTTGCAGAATGGGAGCGTGAGCCAGGATGTCGCAACGATCAAGAGATTAGAGCATTTGGGCAAGCATTAACACGAAAACGTGCTCGATTTGCTTTCCCTGACGACTTCAACGACTTTGCTAAAAAGCTTCAAAACCGTCTGCGAGATAAGCATGATAAATCTAACACTGAAGGAGAAGCACTTCGTGCCTTACGCGAAATTAGAGTGCGTGCAGAACCTTCATGGAATAGCTCTGAAGTTCGACTAATATTTTGGTTTATTCGAGACGAGGAACAGAATCAATTTGAGGGAATAGGATGGGATCAATTTCTCAAACAGTGGTTGAAATTAATCCCTGAATCTGGGCGATTCCAATCTGTAGAGGGTTCGATAGTAGCTCTGGAAGATATGACAGCGAAGGAGTATATTGAGAGTGATCCACTTGATTTGGATAACTTGTCATCCTAAATGTTCATAATTTTACGATCGCTATCAGCAAAATAGCTCAACTACTGTCGGTTTAGTAACTTTCCCCATCGCATTGCGCGGTAATTCTTCAACTATCAAAATTTGGGTTGGCACTTTATAAACAGCCAATCGCTCTTTTGCCCAACTCCTGAAAGCTTGTAATGTTAAAGGTTGTGAGCTTTGCAATACTAACGCGGCACACACCCGTTCGCCCCATTCTAAATCAGTAACCCCAACCACTGCACATTCCTGAATATCTGGATGCGATCGCAATACTTCTTCAATTTCTAAAGCGGAAACTTTATACCCTCCGGTTTTGATGATATCCACGCTCATCCGTCCCAGAATTCGATAGTTGCCATTCTCAACTACGGCGGTGTCTCCAGTACGGAACCAGCCATCTTGGAAAGCTTTGGCGGTTGCTTCGGGGTTTTGCCAATATTCTAAAAACACTCCTTGGCCTTTAACTTGGATTTCTCCTGGTGTTCCGGCTGGAACTAACTCTCCGTTCTCGTCTACTAATCTCACTTCAACTTGAGGTAAAGGCTTCCCCACATATCCAGATAATCGTTCACCGTGTAAAGGGTTTGATAACGCCATACCGATTTCAGTCATACCATAGCGCTCTAGCAGAAAATGGCCGCTGATGCTCTGCCACTTTTCTAAAACTTGAACTGGTAATGCTGCCGAGCCAGAAACCATCAGGCGCATTTTAGCACAGCCTGCTGACATGATTTTTTGGCGTTCCTTAGAGGCAGTTTCCCAAGCGGTAATGAGCTTTACATAAATTGTTGGTACTGCCATAAATAAGGTTAAGTCACCATCACAAATTCGCCTCCAAACGGTTTCGGCATCAAACTTGCTCAATATATGGCACTCCGCGCCAGCCCATAAAGCACAAGTGAGTACGTTAATAATCCCATGAATATGATGTAGTGGCAGGATATGCAAAATGCGATCGCTAGATGTCCATTCCCAAGCGGTAGTTAAGCTAGTCACTTGCGCTTGAATATTTTGGTGAGTCGTAACTACACCCTTGGGTTTACCTGTTGTACCGCTAGTGTAGAGAATTAAAGCGCGTCTAGTGATATCTACTTCTGGGAGGCGACTAATATTATGTGGGAGCGTTTCTGAGGTGAGAATAAATCGCAAATTGTGTTCTTGGGCAAGCGATGCCTGCGGCGGTAAACTACGCAGTATATCTTCAAAATTAGGATGAGCAATAATAATCGATGCTCCAGAATTAGTAATTACATACTCCAATTCTGGGCGTGGATGGGAAATACACAGAGGTACAGCTATGCCACCAGCCCGCCAAATTCCCCATTGAGTCGCTACATACTCAAACCCAGGCGGAATGAGAAAGGCAACTCGCTGCTCTTGTAAATCTTCTGTATTTTGAAGAAGACTTGTTGCTATTTGACTGGAAGTGTGTAGCAAATCCCGATAGGTAAATGCTCCGTCCGTTGTCACAATTGCTGTTTTTTCGTTGTGTTCTTTAGCACGAATAATCAATGGTAGGTTCACGTTTGTTTACCGATTTAAGGTTGATTCAGTCTACTTAATGAAAGTTTTCTCTGCACCTACAGGCTCAGATAAAGGATTTTTTTAATAAATCTATAATTTTTTTATTAGTAACTTTATAAATCCTACAACCAACGTTGTTTTTTAGCATAGGCAATACTGCCAATCACAATTAATGCCATCATACAGATCACCATAGGGTAAGCCAAAGGCTGTTCTAATTCCGGCATATTTTTGAAGTTCATACCATAGAAACCAGATATAAAAGTTATTGGCAAAAAGATGGTCGATAAGATAGTCAAGCGATTAATTCGTTCGCCCGTTTTACTAGCAATATTATCACGTTGAATTTCCATTAGTTCTGACATCCAGGCTCTTATAGCTTGATATTCTTGCCAGAGTTTATCAACGTGATGAACCAATTCTTGATTGAATAGTTCCTTCACTGGCTGGCCGATCCATTGGAAATCTTCATTATCCATAATAGCCATAAGTAACTTGATACTTTGAAAATTACGACGTCCAGAACGAGTAGATTGCCTCATTGTGGCAATTTTTTGGTAAGTTGATTCATCACCAGAATTGTCTAAAACTTCATCTTCTAAATCATCAAGTTTTCTCGAAATATAGGTAAACACAGTTTCGTAGTTATTTAAAATATCTTTAAATATGAGATAAAAAAGATAGTCAATTCCCAATTTTTGAATATCTATAGTTCGCTTTTGGAGATTATTAGTTAAAATACTTAAAATTTTTAATTCAGTGATTTCAAAAGTTATGATAAAATTATTTCCAACTACAATGTTGCCACGCACCACCTCAAACTCATTATTTTTTATTTGAGAACTTAGGATTTCATAACTGTCAAATAAACAATCTTCTACGTCTTCATCAATTCCTACAGGGGAATGGTTGAAAATCATGTTAACACGAGATGGATTTAGTCCAAAGTGCTTGATAATCCTGGCTGTTCCAGTGCGATCGCGGAAGTGAATGCAACGCAACCAAATATTGTGAGAACCATCAATTCTTTTCAGTACCGTATCGACATCTCTATGGCTGAATATTTCCAGATTATCTGGATGAAAAGTCAGGAGAATTAGCATATAGCAATCCTAATTGAGTCGTAATAAAATACTGTGACTCATGGTAATTAATCAGGACTTTAGTCCTTGTTTTATAAGCACTAAAGTGCTTACTACAAACCATTAAAACTCGTTTGATAAAGTACTAGTCGTAAATTTGTAAAGTAAAACACATTTAAATAGCACAATCACTCTCTAAGAGTTTTGACGGTTGATAGTCAACACTATATTGAGTGGTAGCTCAATTTTTTTCTATTTTCCCAGATTTTGGGCGACTAGTTGGCGCTGGTGCTGAATTATTTTGTAAAATTGCAATTTCCCGCCGTGCATCTTGATAACTATCTTGTTCGCCTTGCCGTTGGAATAGTTTTGCAGCTTTTTTGAAATCTGCGATCGCACCCGATTTATTTTTCTGCTTGGTGCGAATCACGCCCCGGTTATAGTAAGCTAAGGCGTTGTTAGGATTAATTGCGATCGCTCGTGAATAATCTTGATTTGCAGCTTTTTTATTTCCCAGTTCCAGATAAGCGTTACCACGGTTGTTGTAAGCTGCTATATTATTAGTATCTAGTTTTAATGCTTCAGTATAATCTTGAATAGCGCCTTTATAATCTCCAAAAGAAAAGCGGTGAATACCTCTGTGAATATAAGCTGCAATAAATTTAGGATCGATCTGTAAAATAGTGTTGTAATCTTCAGTAGCTTCTACTTGATTTCCCAGATCGCTGTAAATATCACCACGATTCAGATAGGCTTCTATGTATTTGGGATTGATGTTGATTGCATCTGTGTAATCTTTAATTGCTTCATCTTTTTGTTGATTAATAGATTGAGTTAAACCCCTTTGATAATAAGCTTTGGCATCGCTAGGATTAATCTTAATTACTTTATCAAAATCTTGGATTGCTTCAAGTCTTTGTTTGAGGCGGCGGTGGAGAATACCTCGTTGCAAGTAGGCTTCGGTATACTGGGGTTTAAGAGCGATCGCTTGACTAAAATCTTCAATTGCACCTTTATTATCCTTTGATTGACCACGAGCTAATCCTCGTCCATAGTAAGCATAAGCATCTTTAGAATTCAACTTAATTGCTTGAGTATAATCTGCGATCGCTTCTTTGTATTTGCCTAATGCCGAAAAAGCAAATCCTCGGTCAAAATAGGCATTAGCATCTTGAGGATTAAGTAAAATGGCTTGGCTAGAATCTGCTTGTGCTTGCTCGTAGTCTCCTAATCGATAATAAGCATCACCCCGCCTATTATAAGCTAAAGCGTTTTGCGGATCTAATTCAATAACCTGATTGAAATCTTCAACTGCTCCTTCATAGTTTCCTGACTCATATTTATTGACCCCCTTTTGGTATAATGTCTTCTGAGCATCACTCACAAGTTTTGGCGATCTCAATTGCCAAGCTGCAACACTAAGGGTAATACATCCAGCTATCCCTGCTATAACTAGTAATAATTTTTTTTGATGCTGTTTTTGTCGATTGTCATCAACATTTATTAACTTTTTTAGGTCGTCTAAAACTTCCGTTGCATACTGGTAGCGCTTCCGATAATCAAAACGCACCATTTTATTAATAATTTTTGCTAATTTTCTGTTACATTTTATATTTTTATCGCGCCAAAGTATTTCACCTGTCAGCTTATTTTTCTGACTTCGCAAATTAGATATTTCCTTTGTAGGTAACCCTTTCAGTGCTGCGATCGCAACGATACCCAAAGCATATATATCACTGTTGTATTTGAGGTTGCCGTTAATTTGTTCTATAGGCATATACTCGGAATTGTCAACAGTATTATCGGTTGCTTCATTAAAAGTACCCAAATTAACCAAAACTAACTTTTTATCTGATTCCCGGCGAATAATATTTGCTGGTGTAATATTTCGATGAATTATGCCATAGCTATGTACAATAACCAAAGTTTCTAATATCTCTGACAAAAGACTAATTACTTGGTCTTCCTTGATAAGTTGTCCCTGGAGAATTTCGTCAGTTAAAGGATTACCAGGGATGAATTCTTGCACTAGATAAAATTCTTCATTTTCTTCAAAAGAAGCAATGAGTTTTTGAATTCTATCGTGTTCTTGTCCGAGTTTTTCTAAAGTTTCTACCTTACTAGCAAACAAGCGGCTTAGGATTGTTAAAGCTTGAGGATTGCTATTAGGAAGAGATAACTGCTTTACTATAAATTCTTCACCATTAAGATTAACATCTTCAACTAGATAGGTTTTCTCTTTTTCCCCATCATTGAGAACTTTTAGTATTTGATAATGTCCATCTAGTAAATGACTATTCATCAATATAAAATTATAGTCTGATAAATTGTTCGATTATAGCTTAAGTGTTATTACTACTGATTTTAAAATATAAATATTTATTTATTAAGTAACTTCAAATGAGATTGATGCGTGGGCTGCTACCGCGTGTATATATCAAAGTCCCTCTCCCAAGCTTGGGAGCTACGGTGTATACACAAGTCTGAAATAGCTGAAAAACCCAAGGTTTTACCCCACCCTAACCCTCCCCTTATAAAGGGGAGGGAATAAGATTCTCTTGTTTCCCCCCTTTACAAGGGGGGATTAAGGGGGGTAATTTGACTTGTGTAAACACGGTAGCCCAAGCTTGGGAGAGGGATTTAGGGTGAAAGCTCATTGATTCAGATTTTACGCTGGTACGACAAATTTCTCGCTACCAGCCAGTTCAAAGGCTGCATGAATGGCTTGCAAAGCTTTAACACCTTGCTCTTGTGCCACAACACAACTAATTTTGATTTCTGAGGTGGCAATCATTTGAATATTGATTTGTTGTTGAGCTAAAGCTTCAAACATTTTAGCGGCAACGCCTGGTTGTCCTACCATCCCTGCACCGACAATACTTACTTTAGCGATCGCACTATCTAAAACAACTTCCCCCCATCCTAACTCTGCCGCTACTTGGGTAAGCATTTTTTTGGCATTTTCCCCGTCTATCCGCGAGACTGTAAAGGCAATATCTCTTCTGGGAACACCATCAATTACCCGGCAACGCTGAGATTGGATAATCATATCAACACTAATATTGTGTTGCGCTAATAATCCAAACAACTTCGCCGCCATTCCCGGACGATCTGGTAATTGGCGAATCGCAAGACGCGCTTGATTCAAATCGAGGGCGACACCGCGAACCGGGGGAGAGGGAGGAGATAAGGGAGACAAGGGAGAGGGGGGAGATAAGGGAGAAGTTTCTTCAATGATTCTTCCTTGTCCCCCTTGTCCTCCTTGTCCCCCTTGTCCCCTTGTCCCCCCTTTCCCTGCTTCGATCTCAAAAGCGGCGCAAAGTGCTAAAACGGCGCGATCGCATTCTGCGGCATTGACTACGCAACTTACTTTCACTTCGCTGGTGGAAATCATTTGAATGTTCACGCCTGCTTCAGCTAGTGTGGCGAACATCTTTGCAGCTACACCGGGACGGCCAATCATTCCTGCACCTGCGATGCTGACTTTGGCAATGTTATGTTCTACCATTACCTCGGCTTCGTCAGATTTAGGGTTAGATTGACTCCTCAGTGCTGGGGCGATCGCTGTTGCTACTGCTTCTGCTCGTTTTAATATTGGTGTGGTGACAGTAAAGGCAATGTCATTACTGTTACCTTCATGAACTGATTGAATAATCAAATCTACGTCTACTTTTTGCCGGGAAATTTCGCCAAATAACCTTGCTGCTACACCTGGTTTATCAGGGACGCGCAACAAAGCGACCTTTGCTTGGTCAGTGTCAAATTCTACATGATCTACAGGACGGGCAATTTCTAAATTGATTAGCGATCGCCCTTGGGGTTTGGTTGATGTCACCCAAGTACCTGGTTGATCTGTCCAACTAGACCTAACTACAAGGGGAACACCGTAGTTACGGGCAATTTCCACAGCACGGGGATGCAGCACTTTTGCGCCCAAGCTAGCTAATTCCAACATTTCATCGCAGCTGATGGCATCCATCAACTGAGCTTCGGCAACTAAGCGGGGATCTGTAGTGAGAATACCTGGAACGTCTGTATAAATTTCGCAAAAACTCGCTTTTAATGCGGCTGCGATCGCCACTGCTGATGTGTCAGAACCACCACGCCCCAAAGTCGTAATTTCCATCTCTCCAGCGCTGGAGATACCTTGGAAGCCTGCTACTACAACTACTTTACCTGCATTTATGTGGCGAGTTAGGCGAGTAGTTTCAATATGCAAAATCCGAGCGCGGCTGTGTTCGGCTTCGGTAACAATTCCTACTTGACCACCAGTCATGGAAATTGCGGGTTGTCCGAGTTCCTGCAAAGCCATGCTGAGTAAGGCAATAGTTACTTGTTCGCCAGTGGAAAGCAGCATATCCATTTCCCGGCGATTAGGATTTGGAGAAATTTTAGTAGCTAGTTTGACGAGTCCATCGGTGGTTTTGCCCATTGCCGAAACCACTACGACAATAGAGTTTCCAGCTTGAACAGTTTTATAAACACGCTGTGCAACAGCTTGAATACGTTCCACTGAACCGACAGATGTACCACCGTATTTCTGAACTATGAGCGCCATAACTTTTTTTAATCAATTGTGCCTGCTTTCATCAATGCTTCCGCCTAGTAAGGAAGCTTTCAAGGCTTATCAGTTATATATTTTACTAAATATTGCGTCGAATACTTTATAATAATTGATTATTCAAAAACTACATCTTCATAGAGTGTGGCCATTGTTTCCTCAAAATCCACGCTATTGAGTCGAAATGATTGATGCTCTGATGTGTAAGATTGTAAAACCCATAACCCTTGTTCATTACGTCGAAAACACTCGACTCGCTGACGTTTTATATTAATTAAAACATATTCTTGCAGACTTTCCAGTGTTTGATAATCGGCGAATTTATCGCCTCGATCAAAGGCTTCGGTAGAATTAGATAAAACTTCCACAATTAAACAGGGAAATCTTTTATAACCCGGCGTTTCTCGATCGCGTGGATCGCAAGTAACCATCACATCGGGATAATAAAAGCGATTCAGAGATTCGATTCTGGCTTTCATGTCAGCCATGTAAACACGACAACCAGAGCCGCGCACATGATTACGGAGGAGAGACGCCAAGTTAAGAGCAATGGTAACGTGTGGATCTAGCGCTCCAGCCATTGCATAGATATAGCCATCGATGTATTCATGCTTGATATCGCTTTGTTCCTCCATTTGGAGGTATTCTTCAGCAGTAATATAGCTTTGTTGGGGTGAGGCTATCATAAGTTGAAACTTTAATTCAGGAATATAGGCTTCATTCTAGCAATTGCTTACTATCATCATCTTGAAATTCTTTGATTTTGGCATATAAGCTGGCAACCGTTTCTTTAGCAAATAGTTTTTCTTTAACTTGCAAATAGTCACCTTCACTCAGTTTACAAGCTGCCCAAAATTTCATTACCTTCGATGGTTCTAAGTGAGTGAGCAAAACTTGCATTACTTCTTGGAAATTTTCTTGTTCGTTAATAACTTTAATTTCTATTATTTACCTCAAAAATAAAATTAGTTGGGTTAATTACCAAAAGTGATAAATCTTGGCATCGGTTGATTAATCTCCGATCGCAAGTAATAAAATAATTACTGTAGACGTTGCATCGACCAAGCACCATCATTCAACGTAAGATTAAACTGGTAGCACAACGTGAGATTTCATGGCGATAAGGTTTATTCTGAGCGATTATGTTGACCGAGCGATCGCCCAGGCAATTTATGACAAGCTTGAAGATGGTACATTTGCAGGTAGAATTCCTGTTTGCAAAGGAGTAATAGCCTTTGCATCAACTTTGCGCGAGTGTGAGGATGAATTACGCTCAACGCTAGAAGACTGGATTTTGCTTGGGTTAAAGCTGGGACATTCTCTACCAGTAATTGATAATATTGACCTCAACAAAAAGCCGACTCTTGAGCCGATGGATACCCTGTAAGCGTCGTGACTTTGTAAAAAAATTACGACCGCTTGGCTTTGATGGCCCTTTTTCTGGAACAAGACATCAGTTTATGGTTTACGGAGAATATCGCCTAACTATTCCCTCTAATGATGAGTATTCTGTACCGCAATTGCGGATGATGATTCGAGAAGTTGAGGTTATTCTAGAGCGGGAAATCACGTTAGAAGAATGGAATAGTCTTTAAGATTTCCAAGAAGCGATGTCTCCGACGGGCGGTTCCTGAGCGCAGCCGAAGGGCTACGCCTACGCCAGCTTTCGGCTCAATGATATACCAAAATGAATGCGTGAATTACTCAAATGAGAAAGCAAACTGGGGTTTGAGTAAGTAAAAGCTGCTTTTGCTTGCGGAAAACACCAAAATGAGAAAGCAAAAGCTGCTTTTGAGTAAGTCAAAGCTTCTTTTGCTTGCGGAAAACACCAAAATGAGAAAGCAAAAGCTGCTTTTGAGAAAGTAAAAGCTTATTTTGCTTGCGGAAAACACCAAAATGAGAAAGTAAAAGTTCCTTTTGAGAAAGCAAAAGCTTATTTTGAGAAAGTAAAAGCTCATTTTGAGTAATTCGAATGGCATTTTTACTTAGTTCAATATGAATTTTAGTCTAGGCGATACCTTCTCTACGAGAGGCTACGCCAACGGTGAGCTTCTCTACGAGACGCTACGCGAACGCTAACGCTCTTTTCAGTTTTATTACGGTACGCTTTGTACAAAACTAGCTTATTCTGGATTTGGGGGGAGGCGATCGCTTATGGGTTTACAATCAAAAATAGAGCGCTAGGTTTTACAATATCATCATTGCACCTCAGAGCGATAAAAAAGATTTTGGAGCGATCGTTTATGTTAGGTCTGGAGAGAATTACATTTGACCCTAGCATTATGGCTGGACAAGCTTGCATTCGCGGGATGCGAATTCCGGTTTCTTTAGTGGTAAATTTGGTAGCTTATGGAAAGTCTACAGAAGAAATTTTAGAAGAATATCCTGATTTAGAAGCAGAAGATATTCGTCAATCTCTTCTTTATGCAGCATGGTTGACTCAAGAACGAGTTTATACCTTCAAAAGTGCTTAACAAGTAATAATGAAGTTTTTGGCAGATATGGGAATTTCACTACGCACTGTAACTTGGTTGCGTGGTACTGGTTATGATGTAGTGCATTTGGGCGATGAAGGTTTGCAAAGACTACCAGATGATGAGATTTTAATTAAAGCCCGTGCAGAAGGAAGAATTTTATTAACTATAGATTTAGATTTTGCCCAACTTTTAGCCGTGAGTGGGGAGAGTTTACCCAGTGTGATTTTGTTTAGGTTGGGGAACGAAAATTATGATGCAATTAATGAACGGTTGACGCAAGTTTTAAGTGAATGTCAGGAAGATTTAGAGTTAGGGGCAATTATTTCTGTAAGTAATGAAACTTTCCGAGTGAGGCGATTGCCTATATAACAATACGCTTGGGTTAAGGCTAAAAACTAAAACTGGCGTAGATTGGGGAGCCTCATTCTACCTCAGAGTTCAGAACAGGAAAGTCCGAGTTAAAGCGATCGCACTTTTCAGTTTGATCGCGGTACGCTTTGCACAAAACTAGCTTATTCTGGATTTGGAGGGAGGCGATCGCGCAAATATGCTAAATTTTCACGTACAGTAACAGTATTAGGATGATCCACCCCTAACCGACGCTCAAAAATATCTAAAGCTTGGATGTAAAGGGGTTCGGCTTCGCTGTATCTGCCTTGGGAGTCGTAGAGTAGAGCCAGGTTGTTGAGACTAAATGCGACATGTGGATGTTCTTCACCCAGCAGCTTGCGCCAAAGTGCCAAAGCTTGGATGTAAAGGGGTTCGGCTTGGCTGTATCTGCCTTGGGAGTCGTAGAGTAGAGCCAGGTTGTTGAGACTAACTGCGACATCTAGATGTTCTTCACCCAGCAGCTTGCGCCTAAGTGCCAAAGCTTGGATTAAAAGGGGTTCGGCTTCGCTGTATCTGCCTTGGGAGTCGTAGAGTAGAGCCAGGTTGTTGAGACTTTGTGCGACATCTGGATGTTCTTCACCCAGCAGCTTGCGCCTAAGTGCCAAAGCTTGGATGTAAAGGGGTTCGGCCTCGCTGTATCTGCCTTGGGAGTCGTAGAGTAGAGCCAGGTTGTTGAGACTTTGTG
>NZ_JAVRCD010000089.1:0-26317 GCF_034530895.1 Nostoc sp. DedQUE08 | reverse complement strand
CACGACCTTTGTGAAGGTTGGCAGCTTGCAAAAGAGACTTAACGGGAAAAGTCAGAACTATTAACCCCACCATCTGAATGGGACTTCACCTTGCCGAAGTGGAATATGCCTGCTGCCATCTGTCCAGACTGCGAAGGGCATGGGTGCGGTAACTGCTCGTATCGTGGGACTCGTGCAGAAGACTTGTGCGAACCAGTAGACGGCTATCGGCTGACCTATGTAGGACGCACTAGCCTTCAGACGGCTCACAATGTATATCTAGATGGTGAGTTCTTGGGAATTGTCTTCAAGGTCAGAAATGCTAATGAGTTATGGGAAAACGACCCCAAGACTTACTATTGGCGGTGTGGGGATGTAGTACGGTATTGGAGCGTGAAAGAGGCTGTAGAGGTGCTATCTAGGGCAACTGCTCCGATTGAACTGCTGCAAGTTCGTCGGGAGTTGGTAGCGGCGTAAGAAAATCAGTAAGTGTTGCCAAAAAGGTAATTTGGTAACACTTACTGTTTTCAGCTACGCCTATGAGATAGCAAGATGACACAGCGATATGGCTAAAATTGTAGTAGAAGATGTCAGCAAGGAGGTTTAGATGACAGACGATGTTAGATTTGACGATATTTACCTACGCCTCAATGAACTGACACAAGATGTTACAAACCTAAAAATTCAAGCAGGAACCATTGGAACGTCTCAGACTGCCATTGCTCAAACAATGACACTAGCCACTGGTTTAGCTTCGGATATGCGGCAAGTGAAAGCAGATATTAGAGAAATGAAATCTGATCTGAGAAACTTAAACGCAGGCTTAGAAGAAGTTCTCAGACTATTGCGTCAGAGAAACAGCCCAGAAGAATAGTTCACTTAATACAAATTACCAAGTTTTTAGGCGCTTTTGTAGTAACAAAAGCGCTGTTTTATTAGCTCTGCACTTGATACATCTGAAATCAATGGCTGCGCCAATGAGAGAGTGAAATCTATTGATATTAAACAATGATCTATCAAGAAAATAGTGCAGAATTACCCACCCAGGATTAAAGCTTCGCTTATTTTTTGCGAAAACTAACATTAAAGAAAGGCAGCAGCTACTATGACAGCTTTTGACTTTGATTCTGCTGAACACAAGGCATACGAAAAGACCCCAGCAGCTAAAAGCATTCCTTCACCCGCAGGCATTTGGATTGCTTACGAAAATCAACAATTAGCAGGATGGTACGAAAATAAAGAACTAGTTGGTGGGAAAGAGTATAAAGTCCTTACTAACAAGTTGGACGAAAACGATGAAAAGATAGGCATTCCTGGCGCTCTCTATAGACAACCACGAATACTTGTGATTGGGCGATCGCCTCTGCTATACGGAAACGATAGAAAGGTGATTGGAGTTTGGCGTAGCAGTGATGGTTTGGACAAGAACGCCTACAAATTCGGTAGGCGGTATATGGTGATTTTCGTCGATGCCCAAAATCAACCTCTTCATATCGCACCAGTACAAATAACTGCTTGGGGAGTGTTTCAAGTGTCGTTTGATCAACAACTAATGGCATTCCGTGAAACCTGCGAACAAGCTTATGCAAGTTTTCAAGGCAAACATCACCAACCGAAGAATTTACTTTGGCATTCGATGTGGGTATTTTGTCCCATATTGAAAACAGAGAAACGTGAGAAAGGGGGGCAAACTTCCAACGCCTGTGTATGTAGCGGATACGAAAAGCCCACTGCGCCCGACTGGGAGAGTTATTGTATTGGCAAGAAACCAATAGCTCAAGAAATTGCCCTTGTGCATAATTCCATCAGCGATTGGTGGAAAAAAGGATTGCCTAACAATAACTTACCAAAGCATACGTCTCATGCACTAGATCGCAATCAATTGATGATGGAGTCACAACGATTGATTGAAGCTTTAGGTTGGAAAGAGGAAAAGGGCAAACAGTTTCTCATAGAGAACTATGGTAAAAAAGGAAGACAGTCACTAACTAACGAAGAATTTGCTAACTTCGTCAACAAATTGCAGTCTATGCAAGCAAATTATGACGATGAAGTTGGTTACTGGGAGGATGTGCCTTCTTAATAGCCAAATACTTGTTGAGGTGATTACAGCAATTGCGTTCATCTTTATGCTTCCCTATTTACCTTCAAGTAGGGAAGCATATTTGATCAGTTCTCAAGT
The DNA here is from genome assembly GCF_034530895.1 of Nostoc sp. DedQUE08. NCBI lineage: Bacteria > Bacillati > Cyanobacteriota > Cyanophyceae > Nostocales > Nostocaceae > Nostoc > Nostoc sp. DedQUE08. The sequence goes on along the minus strand of NZ_JAVRCD010000089.1, from coordinate 24,156 downwards.
CTTTTCTACAGCTAATAAAGAAGGGACAGGGGAAAAGGTAAAAACCTTGCTTTTCTAAGGATAATTTAATTCCTGAATCCCTTTCCACTTTCCCCATCTTTTGATTTGGCTGTACGTATTTCAATCATTTAAAATACCCCATGACTATTACAATCGTTCACCCCACTATCGAAAATTTACAGCAGTTTTCTGACTCATTCGACATTGAGAAACTATTGCAATCTGAGGGAGTTCTGCCGTGGCTTCTAGCAAATGGTTGGAACTACGGCGATGAATCTTGTTTGATTGCAAACATTATCGATGAGTCAACAAGTCTTGATGAAATTTGGGAATCAGACGAGTTTGATTTTAAGGCTTTGCCTGATGAAGAGAAGGAAAAACTCAATCAAATCTTTGAGCATTTGTATCTGTAACATTTTCTACCCTCAATCAATAATTAACTTAGAGGCAACGAATTCTGCGTGAAAAACTCTACAGTCAGATTCAATCAGTCTAACTGTAGAGAAAAATCGATTCCACAAAAGATTATCACACAATCTACTTCAATACGAATCAGATGGAAACGAATTTGATTAAAGTGTATGATGCGACACTGTTAAGCTCATCAAAAGTTTATCAAATTAATGGTACACATTGTCGATACTTAGGCGATGCAGGTACTATACAACATCCACAGTATTTATTTGTACCTTTGCCAAATCAAAAGAAAAAAGCCAGCTTTCGATTAAATCGAAACAAACTCATGACTCGCTGTTATGAAGTCGAAGGTATGGTCTATGAGAAGCTTGCGGTACAGGATAATTCACAGCAACTTCAGCTATTTTAAGCCATGTCCATACATAAACCACCAGTCATCAAAAGACATATTAGGTTACAAAAAAGCTCTACAAAAGTAATCTATAGAGCTACTACAGACATTCGCTCTCTTGAGAAATCACCACAAAGAAAGCTTCGCTTAATCGAAAGTGAAAAATAATGATTGAGGTCAATAATAATGGTACGAGCAATTGACAACCCTATTGCTGTGAATTTCCTAACTGATGCAGTAGTCGAGCGCCACAATTTCTCGCAATTAAATAAAACCCGTATTAGATTTCGCATTCAGCTAAAGAAAAGTACAAAGTCTGCTGCTCCTAAATGGGCAGATGTCCTAAAAGCTGAGGTTTCTGAAATTGAATCAGACCTTGTGAAAGTTACAAATTCCGAAGTCGGTTTGCGGGGTATCAAAGTATTTAAGAAGTTGGATGAAGCTGCTGCCCAACTGAGGCAAGAGATTGCTTCAGTTCAAGAATGGATGTCTGCTGATACTGGTGATTGGGTTTGTCCTATTGATTTAGCTCCACTCGTTTGGAATCAGTTAATCAATATCAGGGATAATATCGCCCCTGGATTGCGTAATCAATTAAAAGCTGATTACGAAGCAGGACTTGTAGATTACCAGGAACGGATTGACCAGTTCCTCTCACTTAACACTTGGGAATTACCTCACGATAAGCAAGAATCAGTCAAAGCCAACTTAATAATGGCTTTTCCGACTCTGACTGACCTTGAAGACTATTTGCAAGTTGTTATTGGTCGTCCGGTGATTATCCCGGCATTGTCCGAGCAACTCAATCAGCAACAAGCCGAATGTCTTGACCAGATTACCAAGTTCATTCAGCAGTATGACCAAAATCTGGAGCAAAGGCTACGGGAATCTGCGATCGCTGGCGGTGAACAACTCGCCGCGCAGTTGCTTGAAGAGTTGGCTGATTGGGAGCCAGGACGTAAGCCCGTACAGTTCAAAAAGAAGATGCAACGCCATCTGATGAAGATTCAGGTACTACTAGCGAATGCTGACCCGGAGGCTGGCAGCAGCTTGGAGGCGATGATGGCGCACTTGGACTCTATCGTTAACGATCCCGCGATTGAGTCTAAAAATCTTGGTTCTGATACGCGCAGTCAATTGCAGCAAAAGATAGATTCTATCCGCACCAAGCTATTAGATGAACAGCGCAATCTGCAACAGCTTACAACTAGTGATGTAGGCTTGTCGAAAGCTACGGTCATGTCGTTCAAGTTCAGGTAAAAAACAGTCTTGGGCGAAGGTGCATCGCTCAAGACTAAGTACCTTAAACGAAAAATGCATATACACCTCAAAAAGAATACCGCACTTTTACTATAGGGACAAAATTCTCATGTCGCATTTCTCAACAGTTAAAACCAAGCTTGCTAACCGTGAATGTCTGGTACAAGCTTTACAAGATTTGAAACTGAATCCGCAAGTTCACGAAACAGCACAGCCACTAAAAGGATACTACGGTGGCTTTCAAGGACAAAGTGCTGAAATCATCGTATCTGGTCGCACAATTCAAGCTCGTGCAGACATTGGATTCAAGTGGAATCAAACAAGCGGTGTGTACGATGTGATACACGATAGCTACGAGACAGTTCCGAAGTTGGGACAAGACTTTTTCAGTAATAAACTAATGCTGGCTTATGGTAAGCATTTGGTTCGTGTCAAAGCTGCCGAGTTACAAGAAAAATTTGGTGAATGTGCGATCGCCGAAGAAACTAGCGGCACTGTGCAAACTCTACGGCTGACTTTTGCCGGACATCAGGAAGTTCAACAGTACGTGAGGAGATAAATATGGAACGTTCAATACTGATTCATTTTGACAATGCTACAGGTGAAGTCCGAGTGGAGGCTGAGGGATTCGAGGGCTTGAGTTGTTTATTAGCTACGCAACCATTTGAAGAGGCATTGGGTGTTGTGGAGGGCGATCGCATTTTCAAAGAAGAATCAGCACCACAACTTCGGACTACGAACAGCAGTCAAACACGTTTACGTCAGTAAAAAATGGGGGATTAAACCCCCCCCAAAAAGATCATGAGTGAATTAGCTAAAGAATACCTCTTTATCCATGTATACGCCCAGCAAAAACCACGCCAGCCCGTGATTATCAAAGCAAATACTGAAGGTTTGTGTGTGCTGCTGAATGCCATAGTTACCGCAATTGCCTACCAAGAGAACAACGGTACAGCAGAGGTTTTCGACGGCGATGCCAAAGTTTATGAAATAGTCGTGAGACTTGTTAATACTCACGATGAACTAGCTCCACAACATATCAAATTGAAAAACAATGAACCTCTCAAATCTTCTCTCCACGCTTGATTCGCAAATCCCCATTGCTGCGGTTGATGTCCTGTCTCCTGATGAAGCGACGATTATTCAGTGGCTGACTACTGAAGCTAACAATAAGCTCTCATGTCCAGTATTCTTCTGGAATCTGGGAGTATCAACCTTGGAGCAATGTTTAATCGCAGCAGATGGGGGATTGATGTTTAAACCAGTATCAGAGTACAAAAGACCACAACACGCTGATCCACTCCTATTCGTATTCGACTACATTGCTAACTTTAGTGGAAATGGTGTATTTATCCTCGGAGATATTCACCCCTTTATTGCTAAGAACTCGCCCCAATTGAGTTGGGAGATTTTGAGCAAGGTAAAAAACCTTTACCACAGGTTAAAACCCACAGAGAAACGCATTGTATTGTTGGGTCAGAACATACAACTACACGAATCTCTAGTCAGATTGATTCCTTATTGTGAAGTTCCTTTACCTTGTATTGACCAAATACTTGAGCATATCACTTCTTATTTGCATGACTTACAACAGTCTGCTAGGGAGCAAGAATTAAGTTTTACTGTTACGCTTGAAAATGCTGAATTTGAAACTCTTTCTCGTGCAGCGCTGGGTCTAACCTTAGAAGAAATTAGTGATTTCCTGCGGTTAACAGTCAAAGAAAACTTAACTAATGATGGTGTCGTTGTCGGCGCTGATTTCATCCCCAAAGCCGTCGAGTACAAAACTCGACTACTGTCTCAAATGGGTATCGAGTTGGGTAAACCAGCTACCATCCCATTCGGTGGACTCGATCTACTGCGTGATTGGTTGAATCGTCGGCGGCGGCTGTTCACACAAGAGGCACGAAGTCTTAGCTTACCCCAACCCAAAGGGGTGTTACTAGCTGGCCCACCCGGAACGGGTAAAAGTCACTGCGCCAAAAACATTGCTAGTATACTCAATTTGCCACTTCTGCAACTCGACATTGCGTCCCTTTTAGGTTCACTCGTTGGCGAATCCGAAGGTAATGTTAAACGCGCACTGAAAACAGCTGAAGCAATCGCACCTTGTGTCTTGTTTATTGATGAGGTGGAAAAGGCGCTTTCTGGTCAGGGTGATACTTCAGGTGTTAGTCAAAGGATTCTTGGAACTTTGCTTACGTTCATGAGTGAGTGTACTGCTGGGGTGTTTATAGTTGCGACCTGCAATGACCCATCAGCACTACCAAGTGAATTCAAGAGGAAGGGAAGGTTTGATGAGGCTTTCTTTGTTGATCTTCCCACAGAGCCAGAGCGTGTACAGATTCTGGCGATTCATCTACAACGCTTTGGCATTCATCTGGAATCAGAGTATTTGGAGGCGATCGCAGCCTCGACCGCAAAGTTTTCAGGGGCAGAACTGGAAACCCTTGCTTCGGAAGCTGCTCTGCTGGCATTCGATGAGGGTAGACCGCAGCAGGTAACACTTGCTGATCTGGAAACCTGCCGCCAAACCATTACTCCGCTTGCCATTCAGGATGCTGCGGCAGTTGAGCGTATGCAAGCATGGGCATCCACCGCACGACGGGCTAGTAGTCCTGTGGTTGCAGCGAAAACTCAGTCTTTGCGTGCTGCTAAGTTTCGCAATATGAACTGATGAGAAAGCGATTGTCTTCTGATCCTATGGGGCAATCGCTCTTTTAGGTTCGTAGCGATCGCGTTCAGTATATCTATCTCAGATGGGGCAATGCCCTGAAGTTAGGAAATTGACAGGGTAAGAAAGATGGAAATCTATTTAGTTTTTGTTGATGCTATCAAGAACAGCAATAAGTTCTGGGCGGCTATTGTCGAAGATAGTAACTTAACAGTACAGTGGGGCAGAGTCGGTTATCAAGCGCAAACGAAAATCCACACATTAGCCAATCATCAAAGAGCCATTGCTAAATTTCATAATCTGGTAGCAGAAAAGAAATCCAAAGGTTACAGCGAAAGCCAGCCAGAGATTGATGCTAGCCGCAGTGTTGCAGACATTAGACGAGCTATTCAATTGTTGAATATTATCCGTCCGGCTGTTGCTCTCCAGAATTTTGGTGATACCTACATATCTGCTCTTAATGAATATCTGAAAATTGTCCCAACACCTTTGGGGATGCAGATAAATTATCACAGAGTTTACCGCACAGTAGCAGATATTGACTATCAGCAAGAATTACTCAATTCCCTGTTAACGACACCCGCACCAATTGCTGCTGCGGTGGCTGTTGGTCATGCTCCTGAAGCCGCAACAGAACCCAATGTAGTCAGTCTCAAGACTATCAGCAAGAACTTCTGGCGACATTTGTAATTTGAGAAGCGTCACTTTGTAAGAGATGCCAAATAGCTACACTTCATTTTGGAATATTGTTTGAGTAAATTATGGAAATCAAGACTATTGCTGTAACTTACACACGTAAGTTCAATTTAGGTGACTATGGTGTGATACGTTCCTTCTAAATAAGTAGTAATACTTAAGGACGAAGGGCAGGGGACACCCTGACAACTTGGTATCTATGTGGGTGCGGCAAATACGCCAACTCCCACCCTCTCGGTACAAGAGTGACAGTGCATCCCCATCTAGGGAGACTGGTTATCAAACTGGATGAAGCGGGATGTTAAGTGTCAGTCAATCAGAACCCGTCTGAGGAAAACTGGCTAACAACTGACTATGAGCAGAAGACGAACTCTCGTCTGAACCGTCGTTACTAGGAAGTAGCCTACACGGGTTATCAGGCTACAGACAAAATGTCAACGAGTCAAGAAGTGCGGGAAGGGTCGTAGTTCCTTCCTGATGTACTCACCAAGGCTCCGGCGGATAGAGAGGCTCTAAAGTCAGAAACCAATGGATACCAGGAACGTATTAACCCTGCCATTGCTCTTTGATAATGGTCGATTATCAAAGTAGTAACCAGCACAAGCAATGGTTGGGAGGGATTGCTTCAAAAGCCAAAGCCGTATTGTAATGATACGGATATGCAGACAGAAGCACGATGAACTAGAAGGTAAACAAGTCACTAGCAGTAAATAAGCTATGAACACGGAACAACCGATGTATGGATGGAACGAAATTCCTTGGCGAAAGCTAGAGAAAGTCGTTTTTAAGCTGCAACAACGGATTTACCAAGCCAGTCTACGTGGTGAAGTCAAAAAAGTCCACAAGCTCCAAAGGCTGATGATGAAATCCTGGTCAGCAAAATGTTTAGCAGTTAGGAGAGTAACTCAGGACAATCAAGGGAGAAAGACTGCCGGAGTTGACGGGGTTAAATCCTTAACTCCAAAGCAAAGACTAACCTTGGTTGAGCGACTAAAGATAGGAGCAACTGCCGAGCCTGCCCGACGGATTTGGATACCCAAACCTGGTACGGATGAAAAACGACCGCTCTCAATTCCAACTATGAATGACAGAGCGGCGCAGGCACTCTTAAAACTAGCACTAGAACCAGAATGGGAGGCACGATTTGAGCCAAATTCCTATGGTTTTCGACCAGGAAGAACAGTACACGATGCGATTGCGGCAATATTTGACAATATCAGACTCAAGCAAAAATATGTGTTAGATGCTGATATTGAAAAATGTTTTGACCAAATTAATCATGTAAAACTTCTGGAAAAAATACAGACTATGCCGACGGTCGCTAGACAAATAAAAGCATGGTTAAAATCAGGAGTAGTTGACCAAGGAACATTATTCCCGACAGATAATGGAGTACCGCAAGGTGGGGTAATTAGCCCCTTGTTAGCAAACATCGCCCTGCACGGAATGGAAAGATATATAAATGAAGCTTTCCCATTCAAAAAGTACCAAAAGGGTAAGAAAGTGACTTGCATTTCTCCTGCCCAATTAATCAGGTACGCGGACGACCTTGTGGTAATCCACGAAGACAAAGGGGTAGTAGAACAGTGTCAACTTTTATTAAATACATGGTTGAACGATATCGGACTGAGACTTAAGCCCAGTAAGACAAGAATCCGGCATACATACATAGAGATGGAGGGAGAAACAGGCTTTAAATTTCTGGGTTTTCATATCCGTCAATATCCAGCCGGAAAGAATCACTCAGGCTTGTCTACCAATAAAGAACTACTGGGTTTCAAGACCATCATCAAGCCTTCAAAGGAAGCCATTAAAAGACATTGGGCTGAATTGTCAAAGGTAATTGATAGTTGTAAATCTAAAAAACAATCAGGATTGATTAAAAAACTCAATCCGATTATTAGAGGATGGTGTAACTATTACTCGACTGTAGTTAGTGGGGAAACCTTTAACGACAATAAGGATTACCTATGGCATAAGCTCAAAAGTTGGGCAAAAAGAAGACACCCAAGAAAAACGTGGAACTGGGTTAAGCATAAGTATTGGAACCAGCAGTGGAAATTCACTGATGGCAAAGCCACGCTTACTAACCCAGCAGAAACGAAAATCGTTAGACATATAAAAGTCAAAGGTGTTTCTAGCCCCTATGATGGCAACCATACATATTGGAGTACAAGACTAGGTAAAAACCCATTGTTACCAACAAGAGTAACTAACCTCTTGAAGAAACAAAAGGGAAAATGTACCTGGTGTGGATTAAGACTCAAAGATGGGGATTTGATGGAGATCGACCACATTACTCCTAGAAATCAAGGAGGAAAAAATGATTATAAAAATCTCCAACTACTTCACAGACATTGCCACGACTCCAAAACAAAACTGGACAGATTGGTACACATTACAGAGTGCTAGTTCATTGAGGAGCGGAGTGAGAAGGAAACTCTCACGCTCCGTTCTGAAGCCGAGCGTGGGTGGTAACATTCCACGCTTAGGGCAACAATCTTTAGAGTTAAGTTGCTCCTTCTGGGGACAAATTGACCCAGCAGAAGAAGATGCACAAGGGACGACACAATTTCTATTTCAACAAGCAAAAGATTCTGTTAAGGAAGCTGCAATCCCAGTAATTAAAGCTTCCACCCATCAAATGAATAAAGCCAAAATGTACAAGCACTCTGCAACAAACCAATTTGACGAACTGGATAGTTTCTAATAACTGAAATTCACCTTTTAAATTCAAAAACACTTTAGTCAAGCATTAATACTGCTTGGCTATTTTTTTCTGCCATCGCTTTGTTTCCTACAAACCACAACAGGAAAGATATCATGCCTAAAAAAACTAACCCAGTCCCAAAAGACCATTCCCAGTTATGCCTTCAGTACCTTCGCTGCCGCGGTGGCAGCGCTCGATTATGCACCATCAATTTTAGTCTTAGTGTGATTCAAACCTTGGTCAATCAAAGAAAGGTAAAGATTACGAATACAGGTGCAGGATTTTTTGTGGAGTTGGACGAAGTGAAATGAAAACCCATAAAGTAACTCATCAATCATCTTTGCCTTCAAACACTCGTAATAAATTAGTTCTTCGTCGGACTCGAAAAAGATTTAACCCCAAAGTATTCATTGACCGCACCATAGAAAGAACTGCAATCGCCTCTCTGCTTTTAACTGGGTTTTTAGGAGTAGGAGCAATGGGGTGTTGGGGACTGGAGATTATTGAGACTAATACTAATTCCAACATAATTATCTCTGGTTGGGAGTACCAGAAAAACAGAAGTCTTAGAGCTATGTTTGTCAGTTTTTCTGCATTCTTGGGCAGTTCTTTAGTCGGAGCAAGCCTCAGTATTCAACGAGATAAATTTTAGGGAAAGAAACGGGCAATGAAAGAGTACAAAACTAAACATGGCGGCTACAAAATTGAGACTGCCGAGTTATCAGATGGCGCTGTGGATGTTCATGTGGGAAAAACAGGTCTGTTAAAAACAACTTGGGCATCACCTTCAACTCAAACTTTTGACAATCATACGCAAGCTGTTCGCCATGCCAAAAATGCTATTGATAACGGCGAAATTGATTCAGTTTTTCAAGGTTAAAACACTAATGGAAATCAAGTTAACTACATCAGAGATTCGGACTATCTTACAAGGCTGTCAACATACATTGCGGCTTGTTGGCAGTAGCCGAGATTATCGTAACATTCAGTCTTCGCAGTATTTCTCTACATCAAAAAATGTGGTGCTAAATGATGCGTTCAATATTTTAGGAGAAATAGTGGATGCAATTGATCAGGTGGAGCAAATTAATCAACAAGGAGAACCTAAATATGGAGCAGGAAATTAAAAATGCAGTCGGTTTGGGTAGCCCAGAACTGGTAATAGAGTCAAAATCGGAGCCGGAACCAAAACCGGAACCAAAACCAACAGTAACGATTTATGATTTTGCCGCTCTGTTATCTAAGCACGAACCACCCAAAAAACAGCAATAAATATGAAACGACCAGTTTTTCTCTCTTGTATTAGTGCAGCAGCAGCAACAATTATTTGTGGATATTTCGGCACTCAATATCTCGGCAGAAATATCATGTACGTTATTAGTGGAGCAATAGCTGGGACTGGGATCACAGCCTTCATGGTTGACCGAATTACTGGTCAAAATGAAATTGACCAAGTTATGTTGCGCCGACCTCGACCTTTAAATAGACCCACCAGTTGTATAGGTTGCAAATACTATCACGGGATCTCTTACAACGGCTCCCCTTTAATTTGTTCTGTTCATCCCGAAGGCATTGAGGGCGCGAAATGCCCCGATTGGCAAGGCTTTCAACTATCTAAAGAAGGAGCAATAACATGACGTTAACTCTAGATAATCGCTCTCGAAACAAAGAATCGTCTCTGACGCAAGCATTACGGCAAATACAGCAGTTAAACTCCAAGATTGCTGTGCTAGAGCAGCAGCATCAAGATTATGTGCATCAGCAACAGAATTTGATTGCTGCGATTGCCGAAATCTGTGTTTCTCCGATCCAGGAAGTACAGGCGCTGCGGATTCTGATTTATCGGGGAGAAGCAGCTTGTCGGCAGTACCTACGTTCAGTGTTGGTTAAACAAAGTCAGGCTTCAAAATGACCATAGGGGAAATCATTTGCCCAGTTCATATAAAAGAGCCTTGCATAAATTAAAGCGATCGCCGCTGGACAAAGAGGCGATCGCTTCTGCCAGAAATGGCAGTTATCCCAAAACTTAACTTTTGAGCTAAAGTATGAGCGCACAAACTGAAGAAATCAAAGAACTTGACCCATTAGTTTTTTGTGAAATTTGGGGATTGAGTTATGAACAGGCATCAGAATATTTAAATGTTAGAGCCAGAACAATAACAGCTTATGCCTGCAAAAAATCATCTAGAACTCATCGTCAACCATCTTCGAGAGTAAAAGCTTTAGCCGCAATACATCATAATAAATGGTTGAAAGAAGGTAAGAGTTTCCGCTCCGAAGGAGCTTGGTAAATATCCCACTGAAAATTTCTAAGTTATCAACAAAGTTGTCAACAAAGTTGTCAACTTAGTAGCTTGAACCGCTTGGCGCGGTTTTTTATTATAAAAGAGCAAGGTCAATAGACAGTCAATAGACACTGGTCATTGATATCCACATGGACATCCATATTGACACTTAGATGCTACGGATATTGACTATCTTTTTGAGGCTATTGATACGGATTTGACTAAGTTCATGGAATCAGGATGGAGAAAACAACTTTTTAATCAAAAACAAAGCCAATCAGGGGTAAATCCCTTAGTTTTACCAATGTCAAAAGCGAAAGCGGCGAAGATTTTAGGTATTTGTCCCCGGACATTGGAACGATGGGCAAAAGTCGCTTCTTTGATTCCAGAGTATAGATTAATACTTTTAAGGATGCAGGCATTAGCCCAAGAGAATAATCTCCGTGCTGCACCGATCACATCTTATCAAGTGTGGGTGATAGCAAAGATTGGTGAATTGTTTGGAGATATTACTCAAGGGATTGACAAAAAGGCTCTTGTCGAAGCAATTGTTGAAGCAAATAAAGTCGAGTACACCCGTGCCCAGTTTGAACAAGAGCAATTAGGATTTACATCACACAGTTTAGGAGAAACACATCATGTCGGATAGCATATTTACTCGTGCAGAATTATTTGAATTATTGAGTGCTAACTACAAGCCAGAGCAAATCATTGCTGGGTTAGAACAACTGGCTCAGTCAGATCCAGCAGTTGATCCGAACGCTCAAGAATTTCCCGTGGATATCAGCGATCGCTTAGAAAAGTTGTTCAATCTAGCGCAAGCAACCCTCGACCAATCAAAGCTGTTAGGAGGTGAGAGCAATTTGGCGAATATACAAACTCATGCCATAGAAAGTGTGAGTGAACAATTACATCTTGCTGGAGTCAGTCGGGAAACGTTTAAAGCATTCTTGGACATTGTGGCAGGTAAGACTGTTGCTCAAGCGCTGGCAGTTCATGAGTTTGAGCAAGAATTGTTTGATGAAATCACCAGTGAACTTGATGCTCGTTCATTACAGCGACGCACAGAGCAAGGTTTTGATGAAATAGCGTTTATTTATCAGTTGGCCAAAAATCCTGAAATCAGGCAACAAATTACCCAAGAGTACGGGTTAAAGACTGGGGATGAGATTAAGCAACAAGTTCAAACCCTCACTACTGCTGCAACTGTTGGTTTTGACCCGAAAGCATTTTTAGACGAATTAGGAGTGCCGACATCAGAAAAAAAGTCTACACGACCTGCGACAATTCAGGATCTGAAAAATTTGACACGCTCTTTGTTGAGCGAGAAATTCCAATCTCCAGCTTAAAATGGCGCAAGTTCTTCAAGGAGAATCTTTTCGGATTCTCAGTCATTTTTTTTCTAGTTTGCATTGGGCTGTCTGTTTATGTTCGTGTTATTAATGCACCAGCACCCCAGACAACACAAACTATCGGACGGCAACAACCGTAAAATATTCCGGTTGAGTGGCAATGAAATACCAAAAGCAAACGATGTTGGGATTATTGGGCATGGGGTTAATCGCAAGTCCTTGGTTATCACAACTGCCAGCCCAATTCAAAACTTACTCTCACGGCATCACGATTCGAGAGTCTGAAGAACTAGAACGCATTAAAGCCGAGCAAAGGGCAGAAACCGCCGACAAAATTAACTCTCTTGGAGTTACGCCCTCATTCAGTAAGTTACGAATTAGGAACTATCTAGACTCGAAGAAACGTAACCCTAGACCTGATACTACCGGTTATTTAGAAGATGAAACAGTTTTTGTGTATGACTCAACTGGTTTATGTATTGGGCGAATTGAACAAAGGCAATGGAAATGGAAATGGAAATATCGGTTCAAAAATGCTTGTAAGAATTCGCCACTGTACCAAAATTCTCGTGATTGATTTATGAAATATCTCACTCCAAACAAATCTAATTCACAACCAAAACCAGAATCATCACCACAAAAAGAGCCGAAAAAAGGAGGGAGTGACTACTTAGAATTATTAGCTCGGTGGATTGTGGCATTAATCTCACTGCCAGTCATCTTTATCTCACATATCATTGCCCAATTCGTTACCCCAGGCACACCCGGATACAAGCTTGTTGGTGCGATTGGTTTTTGGATTGGGACACTTCTTTCTACTGATAGCATTTGGCAAGTTTTATTCCAGGGAAAACCGATTTTTCCCTGGTTTGAAACAGAATGGATTGGTTGGTTTGGTTGGTTACAACTCCTATTTAATCCCTTGTTTTGGATTAGCTTCGGTATCTCTGCACTAGTGCAAGTGATGGAAGCTCGAACCTTACGTGGTAAAGACCCACAACAGGCCAAGAACGAGTTTGAGGAATCAAAACAATACACACTCGGCAGTAAACCGAATGGCAATATCGACCTGACAGTGGCATTGTGGGGTGATTATAAAGCTGCTGGCATGAAAGAACGTCATACAGGGGGAGCGATCGCACTGTTTTTCTGGGTTCTGGATCTGACTACTACCTTCGTTGGTCGCAATCCCTTCAGATATACGAACCCAGGTTTGATTTTGGCTTGCTTTGCTTACAACGTAGCTTCAATGATGGCAGGCGAGATTGGTTACAACATTTGGAAGTTGACTAAGTAAGAGGGATTCACATGCATCAACAAATACCAATGCTCGGTACAAAAGAAACGGCACTTTTACGTGACGACTACCCCAGCATTGAGTATTTGGAAGCTGGGAATACCGCCTCTTGGTTACAGGAACGTCAAGATCAGTTATTAGTCCGCGCCAAAGATGAGCGTAATGGCATGAATCTGGCGAAGTTCATCACACTGGCCACAGCTCTTACTGGTGCAGTTTGTTATGCTACCTCTCCTCTTGCTCCCATCGGTGCAGTCGTAGCTGGTGTTGGTTATCTGTGGTCAATTGTTCAGGACTTAAACGATACCCATCAATTTGCACCCATTCCTTTTATTCGTGGTGACTTCTTTGCTTTCCTTTCTGCAATGGGTGATAGCGTCGCACGGGCTGAATATTTCGCTAACCAAAATGAACTGGCTGACTTGATGCTGCATCTGGAGCCAATGTCTAAGTATGAGTTTGCCATGCTCAAGCAATCATCTCATGTGGTGTGTGAATACTTGAGCGCCGTTGAGCCAGGAAAAAGATTTTACGCTTACCGTTGGTTACTTGATTGGTTTATTCAGCTACGTGGGCAGTTTCCCACCCGTGAGCAATTGTCTGGGCATTTAGCGCAAGTGACAATTGACCCACGAGTTAACTACCAACAAGTAACAGTTATTCAAGAGGCGATACAACCACAAAACCTTGGTATCCCACAAGCTCGATTTGCTCAATTACCAAATCATGCTGTGGGAGCAAGGTTTGAAGAGGAAACGGGGCACAATGCTAAGAGCTTCGGGGAAATTTTTCCCATGATCCCTGCTCCCATGACCTCTGCTTCTTCCCCTCCAGTCAATACCGAAATCTCTACCTACACCACTAAACCCAAAGTGCAGTATGACCTAATTGGGCATATTGCTAAGAAAGTGACAAATATGCTGTGGGTTGGTGTCCCTGGTTCTGGCAAGGGCATCACCATTAGCAATGCAATCGATGCTATTAAGCGATTGCATCCTGGCATACACATCTTTTATATTGACCCCAAAGGTGACGAGAAAGAAACCGGTTATTTCAAAGGTCGTGTTGATACTTTTAAACGGGCTAAAATCCTAGAAATGTCTCCGGTCGAAGCCGTTAAATGGGTCAAAGAATGCTTTACCGAATTTCAAAATATCTCTGGCTCCAAGCTGATTATTTTGGATGAAGGTACGGCTGTCTGTTCCAAATTTAAAAATACCAAGGGTGAAATTGGTTGGCTTAAAGACAAAATCATCTCTTACTGTTCTTGCGGTGATAGTTCCGGTTGGCATTTCTGGATTGTCGTACAAAACCCTCACACTGATGACTTGGGCATTTCTGGCGGACTGCGATCGCAGCTAACTTCAGTGGCGTTGGTTCATCCTGATAACGTCCCAGCTTACAATGCCATGATTGCCACTCAACTCATCCCCAGCGATCGCAAAATTACCTCAACCCAAGTAATGGAGATTGCTGCACAATCACCAGTCGGTCGAGCAGTTTATTACGGCGGCATCAATGAATGGATACCAATGCCTCTGTTAAAGAATTTCTCTGGTTATGACCGGGATACCAAAAACTTTATTGACTCTGCACCAAGTAATAAGCAAACCTCTCAAGCTGAAACTAAGGAGTCTTGCACACCAACAACCCAAGCTCAACAGATGTTGGCACTTTTAGAGAAGACGAAAGCCAATTCCATTGATGAGTTTATCCAAACCGAGTTGAAATTAGACGGGATTCCACCAGAGCTAATCCGAAAAGGAATCGAAAGATTGCTTCAAAATTCACATCTTAAATACAAATTCGACAGTTGCGATAGTAATCAAAATTAATGTTTAAAATTTGAGATTTAACGTTTGAATAAGGTTAGGACTTATTAGTAGAAGTTGGCATGATTAAATTATTGATTTGCTGTTCACCTAATTCAATTCTTGATACTGGCTCTTGCCCTTGGGTTGGATGAAAATTTATCAGATGAAAAGATGAAAATAAAACTGGCTCCTCTGCTCAAACAAATAGCCACTGTCGAACTTGGCTTTTTAGCCATACTGTTGCTAAATGGAGGTCGCCCTTCAGTATTTATAGTAGGATTGAGCGTAGTTTTAGGTACTTGTTTTGTTGTTTGGAGCGAAAATAAGTGAATACGAAATATTAGAATATGGTCATAAAACCTACTAAAGCAAACACCCTCTAGGGATAAAAGTTATGAACTCTATAGACCCAGACGTAAACAATCCTAAGCTACAGTCAGGAGTGATTGTATTAGACGAATTTGCTGCCATTGAAAAATCTCTTGAAGGGCATCCACAACGCCAAGAGATTTTAAAAAAACTTCAGAAGTATCAATCTCAGCTTTTATGGCAGGAGCAGAATAAGAAAGGTTAGTTAATTTGTAAGAATTCAGCATCCAGGAGTCAGAATTAAAAAGGACTTTAATATGCTTAGAATACTCATTCATTATTTGATAAGCATTTAATACTTCTCGTCAATCATTAGCCCATCTTTAGTATGTTTTAATTATTCCCAAAGTTCTTCAATCTGATTGAAAGCTTTCCCAGGAGGTAACTTTCCATTTGTTTCCAGATTAACAATATAGGTAACTTTCTGCGAAAATTCTTGTAAATTAGCATTAAATGCTAGATTTTCTGGCTTTACTCTTCCGCAATAGCGATACCGAGTATAAATAAAGTTTTTTAGCTTTCTTGATTATCATTAAATTGCGTCATTGAACTTTTTCTATTAATTTTAAATTTTTTGAATAAAAACTTATTGATGCTTTGGCTTAAGATAATTTGCTTAAGTCCCGTTAAATATTCTGCCAGGGCGAACGCATGGTATTTCTGAAACCCTTGCTAGATAAGGATATTGACGAAAAAATAGGCTAAAATAAAAAACGCCTAAACCCTTGCTATTAAAGGATTTTTATACTTTAGATGCGTTTGCCCTGAATATTCTGCCTACCTGTATATAATGTTTTTTCTCAAAAATTCTTTTTTTGGCAGCAGATAAGGATTTTCTAAATATCCACTCTTTATTTCTAATTTTGTTTAAGTAGTTGTCAGCGTATTGAAAAGCTGCTGACTTATCGTATTTAGCTATACTAAGTGCTTGCAACAGTACTTCTAAAGGAATTGCCACCTGTGTGAGCTTTTCAGCTAATATTACTGACTCTTCTTCTGTTGCCACTACTGTCGCTTCTAATGGTTCAAAATTTATTTGCTTATTTATACGGTTATCTAACATTGCAGTATCAGCCATAAATGCACCTTCAAAACTTGTATAATGCAGTTTTACTGAAAGGCAGCAGGAATGAATCCGTGTTTATGCGGGACTTATTAATCAGCTAACTTTATAAATCCGGACAATTGCCGTAACGAGCGCATTTTGATTAAAAATCTCGTTCGCCATCTTTTTCCAAGATGGAAATTAATTCAAACACTCGCATATTTTCTCCCGTCCAAACTTTATCTAGTAACCGCAAATTTTCAATAGTTAAGTCGTTCTCTTTCATTATCGATACATTTGTTTTGCCCAGTGCCATCAACAAATCTTCAAATACAACTAAGCCATTAAACTCCAAGCCTTGAATCTCAGCTGATGCTAAGGCTGACAATCGCTTACCCACAGGAAGAAGCCCCTTATAGAATAAGCTAAAATATTAATCAAAATCAGTCCAACTTTCGCCTAAGAAACGGAATTATCAATTTTTTAATGGTCTAGAAGTTCGATTCTTCCAGTAAAATTTTGTGATATTTTCTCTAAAAGGTAATTGTTATGAGTCAATCTGATTCACTTTTGGTTAAGCTCCGCAAGTATTGTTTTGTTATAAATCAATCTGATTCACTTTTGGTTAAGCTTCGCAAGCATTATCTTCTTACACTTTTTGCCGGAACTCTTGGTGGATTTACTTATGCTGCCTTATCTTCTCATAGTTTACAAATTGTAATGATTGGAGCTATTATCGGTGGTCTCAGTTATAGCAGTGCTGAGTGTGTAAGTTTGCTAGGCAATACTTGGTGGCAGAGAGGATTATTCTGGGGAACAACTATGGCAATTACTATCGGTGGTCTTATTCATTTATTACTACCATCAGTTCATTATAGTTTTCTGCCGCGTCTCATTGGTTTTCTAGCTGCTGGTTTACCATACTACCTTGCGAGGGGGCAAAAAGGGCTAATACGCAAATAGAAGGCAGGCGAATAGCTCAATGGCACGCTTGTAAAGCTCTAAGTTATGCAGAATAATTGCACCTGACTAAATCATTTATCAGACAACGACACAACCAGAAGATGTTCTTGCGGCGAAATACCCAACTGTTGCAGCAGGAGTTAGAGCTTGAAGCCGAACTGTTAGAAGAGAATCCAGAGTTAGCCCAGGTGATTCATTCTCTTAATATGCAAGAGATTCAGAGTAATCAGCGAGGGCTAGAGAATATTTTAGGTTCAGAAGGATCACCTTCAAAAGAGCAAAGTGTTTGGAGTAAGTTTTTTCCGGGGTTGGGAGTTAATTATGGTGTAGACTAAATCAATTTCGCTTTTCTTCACTATAGAAAATCATTTGATTGAAGATTAACTATAGCTTTTGGGCAAGATATGGAATTTGACTGTAGAGCAATAAGAGATAAAGACAAATGGGGATAAAAGTGACTTACTCAGTTTATATAGAATCTAACTCTGGCACAAAAGCGGATGTGTCAACCAATTTGCCTGATAGAACTGAAGCGTTAGAATCTGCCTTAAAGCTGAATCATATTGTCAAGGACGCAGGATACAGAGGTAAGGCTTGTAAAGTTGTTGACCATGATGGCGAAAAATGATGCTGGAATAATCAAAGACTAAGAATTTACATCAAGAGAAAAATATTCAGCCAAGCGTTTTATTGGAAAATTTCAAGCTGTTTTGATAATAACCCATTTTGACTTTTTGATATTGTTTAGATATTTGTCAGCGTAGCGGAAAGCTGCTGCCTTATCGTATTTCGCTATATTCAGGGCTTGTAACAATACGGATAAAGGAATTGCCACCTGTGTAAGCCTTTCGGCTAATATTACTGACTCTTCTTCTGTTGCTGCTACTGTCGCTTCTAATGGTTCAAATTTTATTTGCTTATTTATACGGTTATCTAACATTGTAGTATTAGTCATAGATGCACCTTCAAAACTTGTATAATGCAGTTTTACTGAAAGGCAGCAAGAATGAATCCGTGTTTATGCGGGACTTATTAATCAGCTAACTTCATGAATCCGCACAATTGCCGTAGGAGCGCATCTTGATTAAAGATTTCGTTCGCCATCTTTTTCCAAGATGGAAATTAATTCAAACACTTGCATATTTTCTCCCGTCCAAACTTGATCTAGTAACCGCAAATTTTTATAGGGGTTTCGCACGAAAAAAAACTGCATTTGATCGCTGATTATGACTCAACCAGGATTTAGAAATATTGTAAAAAATTGACCCGCTATTTAGTATGCTCTTTTCGAAAAGCCACTACTCGGATAAGCATTAGGCATTGTCATTGCCGCTATTAACTGGTATGTCGAAATGCAATACGTCTTCGCGCTCGCCCAACTTTGTATAAAGTTTAATGGCTGGATCGTCACCGATATCCGCCTGGACGAAAATGACATAAGCTCCACATGCCGCTGCTACTTCTTTCAGCTTTTGAATTAATCCCGTTGCGATTCCCTGCCGTCGGTGTGCAGCAGCAACAGCTAAATCGTATATGTAAATCTCACTGCGCTCCTGCTCGAACTTTTTAAGCTCGTAGGCAGTAAGACCACCAACGACCTCGCCTTCTTTCAATGCGGCGATCGCAATGAAGTAGTCACTATCAAGCAGTTGCCGCAGATAGTCTGGACTAGGCGGATTTCTATATGTCTCAACCTCATCGAACGCCTCACCAAAGGTCGCTAATAGAGCTTCCATTAATGCAACGTCCTCCGGCACAATCTGTTGAATGCTTAAGTTCATTGGTATTTCCTAAGCTATATTCCTGCTGAACGGCTAAATCCTGCTCGTTCATACAATATCAGACCAAAAGGCTAAACCCAAAAATCAGTTGAGTATAGTTTGCTGTTATGGCTGTCTTTGAGGCGCTGTTATCGGAATTGCTACGTTGTTTATTAAGCCCAGTGTGACTGTGGCGGCGATTGGGTTGGGTTTTACGGCTGGGGTGTCTGGGAAATTGCTGGTTCAAAAAGAGGAATAAGTTGAAGTAGTTGAAGATTGGCTTTAATTGTTTAGCTGAACTCTTGGATTCATTGGAGTAAATATGTCTTGGTCGAAATCTATTTCAATGGACGTTGCTAATAAAATTTTTGACGTAATTGGAGTTTCTTTTGAGCAGAACGAATTAGAGGGCGGTTACATCGCTAAACATGAAAGTAAGACTTTGAGAAGGCCAACATTGACCGCTTGCTGTATGGCTGTTTTATCTGACTGGGTAACAATTAAGGAAAGTTGAATTTATATCTGACTTATACAGTTTTCGTGTTTGAGTCTCAACAAGTCCGGTTCGTCGGCACACCAGAAAAAATTGAGTGGGTAGCTGCTGATATTGTCGCTATTTTGTATCCACAAGCAGACCCACACAATTATTCCAACTATCTGGGCAAAGTTCCTGCAATATGGAAGGATCATAAACCAATTATGACCCCTCCCTGGTGAAAAGCAGAAAATGGCAATGCTTTATGAACTAGGGCTGTATTCGCTTTGTTGATTTCTTATGCTTGAGACTATAGCCGAATGGTACGCTTGTAAAGGTGAAATGCTTGCCAGGTCTGGGGGTTGGGTTGCAGCTTCGTGTGTTTAAGACAATTGAATGCGAGGTAAGTCCGGTCTGCGATCTTTGCTGTGTCCTTTGTACAGCAACAGTGGCGGTAATGCTTGCTCAACTTGCTGATGATCCGTTTGGAGGTTAGTAACTTTTACTCAGCATTGGCTTAACGCCGTGCTATCCATGTACAGCACTTTAAAACACTGTTTGGCGCAGTTCTGGAAATACTTTGGAGACTTTATTCAGAAGATAATCGCCATAAGTCCCACGAAATTCGTGGACACTGGCTTTATCCCAGCGATCGCTTCGATCGTCATTCACTACTATGCCGTTGAGTTCTATAGGTTTGACTTCAATGTTGAAATTGGGATCAAAGAAAAATGGAAATGACTTGCGACTACTTGTCGATCGATTCTGAACGCGGTGGGGTGTTGAGCGATACAGTCCTCGTGTCATCCGATCGAGCATATCCCCAATGTTGCATACGAATGAACCAGGAATAGGAGGTGCATCTATCCAACCAGATTTTAATTTGACTTGTAATCCACCTGTATTATCTTGTTTTAGTATAGTTAATACTCCATAATCTGTATGTTCGCCAACGCCCCATTTAGATTCAGATAATGATGAATTAGGAGGGTAATTGAAAATCCGAAATAATATTAATGGGTCTTTTGTATAACGGTCCGCAAAGTAGGACTTTTCTAACCCCAAACTGAGAGCAATACCAGCCATTAGGGTGTGTCCAAGTCTGGTCATTGAGTCTATATAATCCAGCACTGTTTCCCGAAATTAGGGAATATTGGATGGAAAAAGATTTCGACCGTGCATTGGCACACCAGTTTTCACAAGTGGGTGGTCTGATTCTAGCTCTGTACCGAAGTAAATACCTTCTTTTAAGTCCGGTCTACCTGATGTCAACTCATTACCTACGGGGAAATATCCTCGCCATGCTTTACCACCAAGAGCCATACGAATCTTCAGTTTTGTTTCTACATCCTGCGCGAAAAACTGTTGGCTGAGATGTTCTAACTGCTTTTGTAGTTGCTCATCAACTCCATGTCCGACGATATAGAAGAAACCGTAATCATGGAGAGCTTGTCTAATTTGGTCTGCAATTACATCACTGGAGTTGCTAGTTTGAGAAACCAATGGACTAATATCAATGATGGGAACTTCTGAAAGCTCTTTATCCACAACTTGTAAGATTGTCATACTCTGTTTTTTTAGTCGTGCGTAGACTAATAACTAGACTACATAATAAATAGTATAGGAATCCGGTTTGATTTTTGAAACGATCTACGTAGTCAGGGAATAGGGTATAGGAAAGAAGGCTTTCTAAGATGTACTGAGTTTTTTCAGAAATCAAATATGAGTCCTATATGTAATCGAACTGATATGCGATATTCCGTCGCAACTAACGCCCAAATCTACCTTGTGTCACCTTCAATTCTGATTCTTGCTTACTAGAGTTAACCATTTTCACCAAGTGCTGATTTAGATAACTTTGCGCCGAGATATAAAGACTTTCCCAAATCTCTTGATTGCGGCTGATTTTTGTGCCGACTGTATTCCCTGCTGTTTTCTCCGACACCAAGTATTTGCGGAAATAGTTATTCCATAAGTGTTGCAGGAAATCTTCAGCGAATTCGTTAAACGGCAGAATCCATTTATAGTCTTTGTCCAGAAATACCCGATATGATGCAATTATTGGTAATGCCAAGTCAGTTGGCGCACCAAACCCGAATGAATACTTGCTGTCCGGCAACAACGTCGTTTTACGTATATCAATTGATGCTAGGTCGTTAGCACCCTTTCTTCTGGGGTTGCTGATATAGTCTTGGATTATTTCGTAGAGTCTTTGCTCTATCCACAAAGCATGAGTCAACAGAGGCAGTAAAGCGGTTAATCTTTCCCTTTCTGCGTCTGTGATGTTACTTGGAAGACTCATCCCTGCTGGGTGTTTGGTTCGTTTATTGCCGTCGGGGTTGTATTTATTTCTGTCGAGGCAGTAAAGGAGCTTGAGCAAATGGGTTACATTACACTGGGCATTTCTGGGAGCGCCGCTTTGGTTTTGGTAATAAGCGATGCGGAATTTTCTATCTTCTTTCTGTTCTAACTGAGCTAAATACTGCTTGATAAATTTGTAATCACCTCTGGCGTTGACTTTGGAGCGAGAATCTACTGGCGTTGTAGTGTTGGAGGCTAGGGCTATATCTTTAGCTGATTCTTCAGTCAGCCCGATGTGAATCGTAACTTTTACTCTGGCTTCGGTTAGGTCGTATTTGTAATTTTTAGCTTGCTCAAAAGCTAAAACCGTATGCCCTCCGTTGATAATCCCATCGCTACCGCCCTCGTTTGCTTCTAAAATTTCTAGCTCCAGTTCAGTTTTGTTCTTGACAGGTTTAGCAATATTAGCTGACAGAACGATTCCACTGTGGCGAGAGAAGAATTTTGCAGGTTCGGTGGTCAGTGAGTCGAAGATTTGTCTGTAGGTCGCGCTTTTGCGGTTTGGTTCGCGGATGTTCGGTTCTAGCGGCAGGTCTATAGGGAACGAGTCTACATGGGCGGTGGCGATAATGCAATTGGGGTTGGCTTGAAAATAGCTATCTACCTTTAAGTTCCAAGTTTTGGGCATAGTTGATTAGAGTTGAGTTAATCTTGAACTTGTGCAATCAGGAAATCAAAAATCTAAAATTATATAAGCAGGACAGCTTATCCTTCACTAATCAACTGTAACAAGGCTTCTGTCGAAATCTTGCCACTGATATCAGCACCTTCCAAGAGGCTGTCTGCCAAATCTCGCTTTTGGTGATGCAATTGCACAATCTTTTCTTCAATAGTATCTTTTACAACTAGACGATAAATCGTCACCGGACGTTGTTGCCCAATCCGATGGGCGCGGTCTGAAGCTTGGTCTTCTACAGCAGGGTTCCACCAAGGGTCTGTATGGATGACATAATCAGCCGCAGTCAGATTAAGTCCTGTACCCCCGGCTTTGAGACTAATCAGAAAGACATCCCCTGAACCAGCTTGGAATGCATCCACCCTTTTTTTCCGCTCTGCCACTGAAGTACTGCCATCTAAATATTGATAATTAATACCTTGCTGCTCCAGATAATCTCTAATAATGTGCAAATGGTCAACAAACTGACTAAACACCAACGCCTTATGACGATTTTCCAGAAGTTCACCCAGCACCTCACCAAAAAGTTGTAACTTGGAACTGGGTAATTTAGTGTCAGGCATAACGAGGCTGGGATTACAGCAAGCGCGACGCAGTTTCATAATCTCAGCCAAAACTTGCAAATGTTTCTTTCCTGCTTCGGCATCAGTTTCGGTAAGTTTAGATATGGCCTGACGGCGCAAGGCTTCATAGAATGCTTTTTCCTCTCGACTTAACTCTACATGCAACAGAATTTCGGTACGAGATGGTAACTCTTCTAGTACCTGATTTTTTGTCCGCCGCAACAGAAATGGTTGAATCAGTTTTTTGAGTTTATTACGTGCAAGTTTATCCTGATATTTTTCAATGGGGGTAGCAAATCGTTGATTGAAGCTTTCAAAAGAACCCAATAACCCAGGATTAATAAAGCGGAACAAATTCCACAATTCACCCAGGTGATTTTCAATGGGAGTCCCAGTAGTCAACAACTTAAAATTAGATTTTAGGTTCATGGCTGCCTGAGAACGTTTAGTAGTCATATTTTTAATCGCCTGGGCTTCATCTAGGACAATTGTTTGCCACTGTACACCAGAAAGCATTTGCGCTACTTCTTCTTGCTGTAATAAACCATAACTGCACACCAACATATCTAAAGGTTGTAAACCATCCAATAATTTTTGGCGGTTAGCACCAGAAAATTGAATAATATTCAGAGTTGGGGCAAATTTCTGCGCTTCACTCACCCAATTCATACACACAGAGGTGGGGGCAATAATTAAAGTTGGCCCTTCATGGGCGTTTCTGAGAATAACCGCCAATGCCTGCAAGGTCTTACCCAGTCCCATTTGGTCTGCTAAACAAGCACCCACACCCCAATGTGCTAGCCGCGCCAGCCAACAAAAACCTTCCATCTGGTAATCACGTAGTTCTGCCTGAAGTGTAGATGGCAGTTCCGGCTGGAGGTTCTGCACCTCCTTAAGTCGCTCTCTATGTGCCTTCCAATGTTTATCTGCTTTTACCTTACCTACCTCATCAACAAAATCCTCTAACCCTAATGTTGCCAAGGGGTGAAAACGGGGTGAACGAAAAAAGGTGTGGGGAAGAAAAAACGAGTTAGCGTACTATTTACGC
>NZ_JAVRCD010000088.1:0-26537 GCF_034530895.1 Nostoc sp. DedQUE08 | reverse complement strand
TATGCACTGCAACGATTCCACCTTTATTATAAGTAATTATCCGAACTTGATATAATTTAGTCCGAAAAGCTCAAGATTAGAAATTAAAAAAACAATAAAAAAGCTACAGATGAAGCTTAATTCTGCTTTGTGATATTGATTAATGAAGCCAAATTTATGTCCTAATAGGAGAATTAACTCTAATGGCATCTGATTCAAATTCTGTTTTTGGTAATACCGTTAATAGTGGTGATCAGGCTAGCAACCCCAGCGATCCTTTCGCATCTGGAGGCGCTTTTGGCATCCCAACGGCTGACAGCTTCGATTTTGATAAGTATGGAATTCCCAAAGAAGGCAGTTTCGATCCTGCTAAGTATGGCATCCCAACGGCTGACAGCTTCGATTTTGATAAGTATGGAATTCCCAAAGAAGGCAGCTTTGATCCTGCTAAGTATGGTATTCCAAAAGAAGGCAGTTTTAGTTTAGGTAGCGCTGGCATCCCAACGACTGATAGCTTCGACCCTTCTAAGTATGGTATTCCAACGGCTGATAGCTTCGACCCTTCTAAGTATGGTATTCCAACTGGAGGCAGTGTACCAAGTTTTGGTGGTGGTGGCCCAACTGCTTAGTGGCAATTGTATAACTTGAAGGGCAAATTCAAGTTATACATAATTCCAAAAGTCTGGGTTGATCTATCTTTTAATTATGTGATGTGCAACTTTCACTAAACAAAAATCCCATCCTAGCAAAAGATAACAATTATAATTTTGTAGCTTTTACATAGGATGGGATTTTTATTATCTATGGAAGACTTAGTAGTGGATATAACTCCATCATCTAATACTGCCATTTTAAATTTATTTATACTCTTGCAAAGCTCCTAACTTACGAATTCCTGGCCAAATCATAGCTGTAGCAATCACTACTAAAATTGTGCCAATTCCACCACCCACAACAGAAATCACTGGGCCAAATAAAGCCGCAGTCAAGCCGGACTCAAAGCCGCCTAATTCATTTGAAGCACTAATAAACACGCTATTAATAGCAGCAACTCGACCACGCAAATGATCCGGTGTTCTGATTTGAACTAATGTATGGCGAATCACAACGCTAATACTATCTAGTGCGCCACCAAGGATCAGCATCAACATAGATAGCCAAAAGGAACGAGAAAGCCCAAAGATAATTGTGACAACCCCAAAGCCAACCACTGACCACAATAAGGCTGGGCCTGCTTTGCGTAACGGTGGTAAATATGCCAGGGTAATCGCCATAGTCAAAGCACCGATGGAATGGGCTGCTTGGAGATATCCTAATTCCACTGGCCCCACGTGTAAAATATCTTTGGCAAAAATGGGGAGGAGCGCGATCGCACCACCCAACAATACAGCAAACATATCTAATGTAATCGCTGCTAAAATCAACTGATTCTGCCAAACAAACTTAGCACCAGCTGCAAGTGCTTTAAATGAAATTGGCTCAGTTGCGCGGGTGACTTTTTGCTGTTTGATCGCCAGCGTTAAAATAAAACACAGTAAAGCTGCGATCGCTGCTAACACATAAACCCCTGTAGCACTTCCCAATAGCGCAATCCCAAATCCTCCGAAGGCTGGGCCGATAACAGCAGCCAATTGAAAGCTACTACTATTCCATGTGGCTGCATTGGTAAAAGCAGTGACAGGTATCAATTGCCACATCAAAGCATCACTGGCTGGTTTGAGGAATGCCCTCGCTACACCTGTAAATACTAAACAGGCGTAAATTAGAAAAATTGCACCTTTAGTATAAGAAAGTACCCCTAAAGCTAGGGAGCAGAGGGCTAGCAACATTACCGAGAGTAACATGGTCACTTTGCGATCGCGGCGATCGGCAACATCTCCGGCAATTAGGGTGAGAACAATCATCGGTAGGACTTGCGCCAGTCCTACACCACCTAAAGCGATCGCTGAGTTAGTCCGCTCATATAGTTCCCAGCCAATCGCTACAGTTTGCATTTGCGACCCCACGAACAGCACTAGCCGTCCAATGGTAAATAGCCGATAGTCTCGAAACTTAAAGGCTGCAAAGGGATCGTGTTGTGCAACCTCAAAGTTATGGGGCTTTGAGTTCTGTTTTCTCGAAGACATTTTTTAGTAGAGTTAAGCCTTCTTCAATGTTGGAAATTTGGTCTTCTGAAAGACCTTTAAGCAGATCGGTAATATGAGCGCGAGTTTGATCTTGGGATTGCTTGAGATGGTGTTTTCCATCTTCAGTTAAATTAAGCAGCACCCGCCGCCGCTCTTGAGGATGAGCAATCCGTTTCACGAAGTCGCGTTGTACCAAGCGTTCTATAGTTGCTGATGCCGTGGCAGAGGTGACACCTAAATGCTCTGCTAAGTCAGATAATGAAGCACCAGGATTCCGGTTGATAAATGCTAGCGATCGCAATTGAGGTATAGATAAAAAAGCGGCACTATGGGCACGCATATCCGCTCGGATAAACCGCATCACCAATGGAACTGTTTCCATTACTCTAGCGGCACATTCTTCGGAAGTTGCACCTTGATTAGGTTTATCCAAGGTCATGGGCTTGTTGTTCTCCTAGTTACATGGCCACCCGTGGATAAAGTTTTCCACCTAGAATGGCCAAAATTATTAATGTGAATAAGAGAATTGTACAATCCAGACCAAAGCCATAGATGCTAGTGCCATTCAACAGCATGGTGCTACGTAACCCGTCAACCAGATAAGTCAACGGATTTAAATGGGAAATGAATTTTAACCAACTGGGCATCAACGAGATCGGATAGATGGCATTGCTAGCAAAAAATAACGGCATGGTTAACAATTGTCCAATACCCGTCATCCTTTCTCGGCTTTTCACCAAACAGCCAATAATTAATGAAAAAATACAAAATGTTCCCGCCCCCATTATGACTAGCAGTAGCACTTGGAGAATAGCTAGGGAATGAAGATTTAGTTTGACACCTAATAAAAATGACAATCCGTAAATGAATATTACCTGGGATAAGCACCGTACCCCACATGCTAAACCTTTGCCTAACACCATCGCTACACGGGGTGTAGGACTAGCTAAAAATTTATGTACAATCCCTAAATCTCGCTCCCAGATTAGGGTCATTCCGCCACTGAAAATTGCCACAAACAAAATACTCTGAGCCAAGATGCCAGCAGAAATGAAGTCCAAATAGGGTAAGTTTCCTGTTGGAATCGCACGAGTGCGGGCGAAAACTTGTCCAAAAATTAGGAGCCATAGTGCTGGTTGCACAGCCCGAACAACTAAATCAGTGGGATCGTGGCGGAGTTTACGTATTTCTAATTCTGCGATCGCCAGAGTTTTTGTAACTAGCTCTTTAATTGCAGAGATCAAACTTACTCGGACAGTGGGTGGTGCTTTAACCCAACCGTTGAGCAGTACGTCTGGTTCTTGCTGTGTCACGGTAGTTGACTCCTGATGTTAACTGGTCGCCTGTATAGTGAATAAAGACATCATCCAAAGTTGCATTTGGGTTATCTAAAGAAGCTTTTAAGTCGCTTGGTCTACCTGTGGTAACGACTTCACCTTGCTGCATAATCGCCACTCGGTTACATAAGCTATCTGCTTCTTCTAAAAAGTGGGTTGTTAAAAATATAGTTGTGCCGTAATCAGCACAGAGTTGTAGTACAAGTTGCCATACTTGAGTTCGAGCTATGGGATCTAGTCCGACAGTCGGCTCATCAAGAAACAAAATTTGGGGTTGATGTAGAACTGATATGCCAATTTCCAGTTTGCGGATCATCCCACCAGAGTAGTTTCGTACCAAGCGTTTCGCCGCATCTTGCAAACCCATGTATTCTAGAATTTCATAGATGCGGCGATCGCGTCCTTTGGCAGGTATTCCATACAGCTTGGCGAAGATTAAGAGATTTTCGTAACCCGTAAGACTACCATCAGCAGACAGCGCCTGGGGTACATAGCCGATAGCCCGCCTCACAGGATTAGATTGACGAGCCACGTCATAGCCAGCTAAGGTTGCTTTCCCTGCACTGATAGGCAGTAAGGTTGTCAACATCTTAAGAACTGTACTTTTCCCTGCGCCATTGGGGCCAAGCAGTCCAAATACTTCGCCCTGTTCCACAGATATGCTCAGGTTATTAACTGCGGTGAACTTCCCAAAACGGCGTGTGAGTCCCTGAGTTTCCAAAATCAACCGTTTTGGTTCTTCTTGAGGTTGCGATCGATTTATTTTTCCCGTCAGTATTGTCACAAGTTTGATGTACTTCTATTAATTAGTAAATCTAACTATTAGCTTCTCAATAGATTTACCAGAAGTCAATAGACTTCTGGAATAAATTTGAATCAGAGTAAAAGGAAACTCAGTAGAGTGGCGGCGAGGTCATTGATAGGGGAAGTATTACTGACAAATTAACCGCAAACACTTGCTAGGGATGGTTAATAGGTAAAAATTTTCAGAATGCTACTGCTGCTTAGTTAGGAAGTCTACGTTGCATTTAATTTTCATCAACAAGCTGCAAAACCCTCATATATAAAGGTTCCGCCACCCAGAATCCTGCTTGGTTAATCAGAGCATCTAACAAAGGCTTCACAGCAAAAATCAGCTTTTGACTTTTAGCTTCAACCAAGATTCCTAAAATCCCTGTGTAACCAAGATTTAGCCTAGCTGCAACCATGCGACCACGACGTTCATCAATCAAAACTTGATCTACTTTCATTTCCAGCGCTAGAGCGATCGCTTC
The DNA here is from genome assembly GCF_034530895.1 of Nostoc sp. DedQUE08. NCBI lineage: Bacteria > Bacillati > Cyanobacteriota > Cyanophyceae > Nostocales > Nostocaceae > Nostoc > Nostoc sp. DedQUE08. The sequence continues at coordinate 21,821 of NZ_JAVRCD010000088.1, read as the reverse complement.
AGCTTCACCAATATCTAGTTCATTGCTGAGTGCTTCAACCAATATTCGATCTTGAACTGGACGAGTTAGAATCCAGATAAAAGTTTGGACTTCAATTGCACCTGCAACTGGAAAGTTGGGATCAGTCAGTTCTCGGTAGACAGCTTCAGGAATAGAGTGATGCTGAGGTTTTACCTTTTTATTTCTTGATTTACATTCCAAAAGATACAAATGAAGGAATTCTGCTTTTACAACGTACAGGGAAACATGGTATTCGCACACACTTTGGTATTTTTCTAGATAAGTATTTTTCTGATAATTTTCCAGGCTTTTCTGTCGAGATAAATACTTTAGTTCAAGAAGAAATAATTAAGAGAATTATATACGGAGGTACTATTAAAAAGCTTCGATGTGTTAAGTATCAAGCTCCGCTTGATCGAGTTGATGGACTTGATGAAGGTCATGAAGAAATTCCCCATAACATGGAAATAGTATTATCTGCGAATAAAATTCCTTTCCTGGGTAAAATTCAAAACTTTTTTAACTCAAAAGGTAGTGTTAAAAGTCTCATAGAACTTCGGGATTTTAACTTTGATTACGACACCGTAAAGGTTGATGTTGATCTTGATGGAAGTCTTATAACCTTTGATTTAGGTTGTCTCCAGAGAGCTAAAGCTTACTATGATATCTCTGATAAAGTAGTTATAGATTCTGATGATTATCCAACTTTCCAAAGTATACAAACAATTGCGAAAATTTACCTACAAGAAGTTATTAATCAAATGTATCCCTAGCAAATATAATGTTAAATAAAATTTCTGTTTTTAGTATAATTCAAGACCATATTGCGACACTTAAGAGTAGTAGAACAGGGAAGATATACTATCCAGATATTATTTTGTTCTTTATTATACCAGCTATTACTTCTGGTGTAATGATTTCTCTAGGAGTTCTTCTAAATGATGGTTTGGTTAATGCTCTCATTACTTCTTTCTCAATATTTTCAGCTTTATTATTCAACTTGCTCCTATTAGTTTATGATATTTCAGAAAAAAATCAAGATCAGAAACAAACAACGGATCAAGTTGAAATAAGAAAAAATATTCAACGGCGTGAGTTACTTCGGGAAATTTATGTCAATGTATCTTTCTCAATATTAACTTCTACCATAACTGTAGTTATATTATTAAGTGACTTCCTAAAGCCTATTAGCTGTACTTTATGGATAATAAATTTATGCTCATTGCAGAGGCTACTAGCATCAGTATGCTACTACTTTTCTGTTCAATTTATTTTAACTCTCTTTATGGTTTTGAAACGAATATACAGACTTCTAGCGAAAGCTTTTGATTAAAGGAATTACCTATGGTTAGTTACGCCTACGCACGATTGTATAGAGGAGAGAGCGATCGCTTATTGTATATCGTAGTTTTAAGAGCGATGCCAAGATAGATACAAAGTAGAGAGCAAAATAATGCTAAAAACATTCAGAGCTTGGTTGAAAGGAAGTCGTTTAGAGTGGATTGATGATGTACCTACATTAGGAGAACAACAAATCCCAGTTCATGTTACATTGCTCGAAAATGAATCAGTCATAGATAAACAAGCACGGGGACGAAGAATGGCTGAAATATTAAAAAAACTTGCTGTGAGTCAAGCTTTGACTGATGTTGATCCAATTATTTGGCAACAAGAAACTCGTCAAGACCGTTCACTTCCGGGACGATAAAACGTGCTGCTCGATAGCAATATTATTATATATTCTGCTCAACTAGAAAACGCCCAATTGAGAGAGTTAATTGCTGAATATGCACCTGCGGTATCAGCACTCAGTTATTTGGAAGTGTTAGGCTATCATCTGCTTAAAGAGGAACAACGTCAGTATTTTGAGGAGTTTTTTCAAGTTGCTCAGGTTCTACCAATCTCTCAAGATGTGTTAAATCAAGCGGTAATTCTGCGACAACAGAAACGAATGACTTTAGGTGATGCAATTATTGCCGCCACTGCTTTAGTGTATGGATTAACTTTGATAACAAGAAATACAGATGATTTCCGTTGGATTACACAGGTGAGATTATGGAATCCGTTTGAGTCTGATAAACCCAGTTAAGAGAAAAGTGCCTAGACGTAGCCCGTCGTAGACATCGCATCTGGTAATTTTGAGAGCGATGCCTACGGCTGGCTACGCCTACACATTAAAAATTATTGATAAATTGAGTGCTTCTTGACAAAAACCTGATTAGTAATCACAATGTAATTACAATCAAGGATAGGTATCCTCATGGGGACAGCAATTAGAACCCGTATCGTTAAAATCGGGAATTCTCAAGGTATCCGCATTCCTAAACTTCTGCTAGAACAAAGTGGTATTGGTGAAGAGGTGGAAATTGAAATTCAAGATTGCCACCTAATTATCCGTGCTGCCTCTCAATCGCGTCAGGGGTGGGAGGAAGCATTTGCAATTATGGCGAAGCAGCACGACGATGCACTGCTGCTCGATGATGCGATAACTACAGAGTGGGAGCATCGAGAGTGGGAGTGGTAGTCAATCGATTTGACGTGTTTTTGGTTAACCTCGACCCAACGATTGGCAGTGAGATTCAGAAGACAAGACCCTGTGTAGTAATCTCACCAGATGAGATGAATAAATATATTGCCACGATTATTGTTGCTCCGATGAAAACTAAAGGACAGTCTTATCCAACTCGTGTCACTTGTGAGTTTCAGGGTAAGGATGGGCAAATAGTTCTAGATCAAATTCGTACAGTTGACAAAACTCGATTAGTCAAAAAGCTAGGTCAGATTGACTCTGATGAACAAAAAGCAGTTTTAGATACCTTGGCTGAAATGTTTGCTGAATAATATGCCTAATAATTCTATAAACCGGATAGTTATACCAATTCTTTATGGCTAGGAGTTATATAACATCTCTGGTTATCTTCAACATTTTATTTCCACCAGGCTGGAATTCGTATTCAACCTTTCCAATATCTATTTTATAACCCATTGAAGTGTAATATTTTACTATTTCATCTAAATGTTGTGAGTGTTTCCACATTAAAGTTATCAGGGGAAATATTCGAACTTCTTTAGCAATACGCAACATCTCACCTACTGAATTTAAGTGAAAATCGTAATCGAGATGATCTGAATATAAAAATAATAAATGCGAACAAAGGGCTAGATCAAACTCTTGATTATCATAAGCCAATTTTGGCAATTCACCGACTGCATACCTGTTACTCTTTTTGCCAGTTTCATAATCAGACAAAAATTCTCGAATAACTTTGACTCGATTGTGTCGCAAATCATCTGGAGATTTGTGATAGCTCCATACCCAATCATTCGATGTAGCCTTAACTTGGTTAATAATGTTATCTACCACTTCATTGAATCTTTGCAATATCTCATCGCCAGAAAATTGGTAGAGTGGATCAATAGAAACTACACTTTTACCCTGACGTGTCATTTCTGCATTAAAGCTTGCCGGGCCATCCCCAATTCCAATAATTTTTTTATTTAAATCTGCATTTGTTAAGTTGAATATTTTTATATATTCATCCATTGACCTTCCAAAAGGAACTACTTTATCTAGAACCATTGCCATATAATTTTCCTCACAAAGGACTGATTAAACAAGATAATAGTAAACTCAAAATGTTTTATCCACTGCTAGACGGCAATCATTCAGAAGCGCGTTAAGTTTTTTTATAACTGTTAAAGGATTTCTACCTATAAATACAGCAGCGATCGCAGCTTCATAAGGATTTCTACCTGTTTTTTTGACAGCATTTATTGCAGCTTGATTTGATAATCCTCGCACACTAACTAGCCATGCCGCTAATACATGTCCAGTACGTCCAATTCCACCGGAACAGTGTACAACAACTTTCTCATTTTGTTTCTCAGCTTCTATTAAGAAAGGAAGTATTTTCTGTGTGAGGGTTTCTAAATCAGATAAATGGAAATCTGCAATTGGTGCCCAACAAATTAGCTGATTCCCAAATTCCTGTTTGTATATGTTTAGAAGATTAGAGTAAGAACCTAGCTGTTGTTCATCAAGAAGACAGCAAACACGCTTGATATTTTGGCGCTTCATGAACTCTATCCAATCCTGAACATTCTTGTCAGTGTATCCAGGTCGCGCAGCACCAAAGACTATTTGCTCCTTCTCCCAAGCTGGGGCAAATTTGTACATATTTAACTGTCTAGAATCGAGGTTGATAAATCTTACCAATGGCAGAAAATAGCAATGGCTGCGCCAACGCTTTCAGCGAACGCCGTTTAAAAATCTTTCTACAGCCAATGCCAACTAAAGTAACTATACCTAAAAGCCTAATACAATACCTACGTATACACACTATATTACTTTAGAGTTATACTGCACTGCATCTAATCTACCTGGAAAATAATAAGGTAGAACGAATGCTAAGAATAAAGTTTTTCAATAAATTTTATATTTTTGTGAATTGTCTTGCTGCCTATACTACCTCTAATGCTTATTCTTAGGACTTTTGCAGCTTACTTCGCTTACTCCAGTAGTTACCTTGACTAATCAATGAGGTTAAGAGAAACTAACTAAATACTGATGCGTGTGCTTATAATATTAATAAGTTTTGTAAAGATTCTGAGATATATATGTTGAAAAATGGAACATTAGTTAACAAATGGCAAGTTTATATCTAGTAAAAATGTTCCTATGGCTATATTTGTAGCCTTCTGCTAAGGCAGTAGAATTTAAGCGTACTTATCCTGGTTGGCCAAAAGAATGGAGACATTAGAGTTCATAATTTATCCAGACGGTCGGGTACAAGAGAAAGTCACTGGCATTGTGGGTAATTCTTGCGCTGAAGTTACAGCAGCAATAGAGGCGCAGCTGGGGCAAGTACTTAATCATGAGCCAACCTCAGAATATTTCGCCGCCAAGGTGCAGCAACCTAATGTGGCGAATACACACACCACTTACAGCGATTGGTAAGTTTTCACAGTAGTTTAGTGTTATTAATTCACAACCACCATGTCACACTTTAGCCAAATTAAGACTCAAATCCGTAACCTTGATTCTTTGAAAGATGCTTTGACTGAATTGGGCGTAGACTGGAAACCCGGCCCGCGCGAAGTCCGTGGCTATCGCGGTCAAACCCATCCTGCGGAAGTTAGTATTGAGCAGGAAAATGGCTATGACATCGGCTTTAGATGGAATGGCAAGGAATATGAATTGGTGGCTGACTTGCAATATTGGCAACAAGATTTGTCTGTAGATGGATTTTTGCGCCAAGTAACACAGCGCTATGCTTATCAAACAGTTCTGAAAGAAACTGCTCGTGTTGGTTTTCAAGTTTCTGAACAACAAAAAAATGAAGATGGTTCAATTCGCCTGGTAGTACAGCGCTGGAGTGCGTAATGGCTGATTTTCTGCCGTCACTGGAAGAACAAGAAGATAACCGTTCCGGTTTGGAACCAGAATTAGGGGGTTTTTTACGGGATGCCCCAGAACGTTCTGGTTTAGAACCGGAATTGGGTGGTATGCTACGCCAAAATGGTGTTTATGTTGACGAAATCACCTGTATTGGTTGCAAGCATTGCGCTCATGTTGCGCGTAACACCTTTTATATTGAACCAGATTACGGGCGATCGCGCGTGGTTCGGCAAGATGGGGACGCTGAGGAAATTATCCAAGAAGCAATTGACACTTGTCCGGTTGATTGCATTCATTGGGTTGATTACACTGAACTGAAAAAATTAGAAGACGAGCGCAAATATCAGGTAATTCCTTTAGTGGGTTATCCTGTAGAACAGGCAATTGTTGCTAGCGAACGTCGGCGTAAAAAGCAAAAGTTAAAAACCAAAAAATCCCGTTATTAAGATAAAAACGTTAAATCAATATAATAAAGGACTGGAATATCCAGTCCTTTTGTTTTTCGTTATGTAGTTAATTTCTGATGTCCGGATAATTTTGAATTCCCTGTAAGAGCTAACTCTCTTCATTTGAAATTTAGAGGATTGTGTTGTGAAAGTAATTTTTCTACTTTTGCCTTGTTTAACCTATGTAGTCAGTAGAAACTGGCACAGGATTTGTACCAGTTTTACAAGTGGCATTAAAAGGATAGTTTAGTTATTCATCTGGAAAAGTCTGTACCTTGCCATCAGGACTCAGAACAACTCGAATTCTGACATTTTGTCCATTTTTATTAGCGGAAACAAAAGGTTTGCCAACTTCAGGCATCCCAGCGTTATCAACGAATTCTCTTGCTGCCTTATTAAGGGGGAAAATTCGTTCAATTGTGCCGTCAACACCAACTATCAAACTGTACTCTAATGTTTGTCCCAGCCCAGTAGGTGGTTGCCAACGCTTCGTTAGGTATTGTCTAGCTTCTGCTACTTGAGGTGTGTCAAATAATGTGCCAGTAGCTACTTCTCTGGATGTGGGGTTTTTATTTGCGTCCCCTAATTGATCGATAAAGGGATTATTCTCCGCAGTCCTAGAGGAGGGAAGTTGTGAAGCAGGTTTTTCTCCAGCAGAAGATTGCTGTAAGGAACGGATTCTTTCGTCTAGCTGTTGTGAGGTTAGCGGGGAGGGTTGGGTTGGGGTATTGACACGATTCTTATTGGGTATGGTGTCAAGAGATGGAGGGAGGACTGGTGAGATATTAGTTGGTAAGCTATTGGCGTTAGAAGATAGTCTGGGTGGCAAATTCCGCAGTTGAGGGATATTACCAGCACCGGGTTGGGAACTTGACCCAGTTGGATTCTGTGCCAGATTTGGTAATATGGCAATTTCCTGGCTTGGAATTTTGCTGGATGCTGAAGGCATCGCTCGATTACTGGGAAGGGTTGCAGTCGTCCCTTGAGGTATTGTCAATGTATTTGGTGGCGGTGCAGAAAAACTATTAGAACTAGGGGCTGTTAGAGGTGCTTGGGGTAAAGTGGATGTGGAAAGGGGAGGGGTAGAACCTAGCAAATTGTTTGATGGAGGGGTTAGCCTAGGTTCAGGGGTGGGAAAGTTTAGTGAGGATGAAGGTTCTAGAGCAGTCTTTACTGCTTCTGAATTTGATGTTTTGGCTGTCTGCTGTTGCTTTTCTCTAATATTGTTAGCATATTGCCAAGTAACTGGTAAAAAACCTACACCTAATACTAATACTGCGGCAACAGGTGCCCAAGCAGGGAACCTCAGAGTCGAATCTGTGCTGTTGAGAGTTGGAAGTGCCATGACATCAGTTGAGTATTCATCTAAAGCACTTGCCAAATCGAATAGTTGCAGCAAACTGAGTTGAATTACGGGGCCAGATGAATAGTTGGCCAGAGAACCAAGAAATAGGTTGTGAGTTAAATAGCTACTTGGTTCTAAGTAGATATTTGCTCCTGGAATCTGGTTACTAAAAGCATTTAATGTTTTTGTTGAAGACTTTAATTCTGGATCGTCCAGTGCTGTGCTTGACTCCTGGTTACTGGGGAAACTCACCCAAAAGCTTTCTGGAGACTGTTGGAGGAATTGCTGTACATAGTTAGTGACGGCATCACATAAAGCTTCAAGTTGCTCGCGATCGCCCCGAATTGGAACTCTTTGTTCTTCTGGGAGTCGGGGATCGTCAAAACGTAGCTCAAAACTCAGATGTTTGAGGACAGTTTTCCCCATCCAACGAGACAGAGGTGAGCTTTGCGCGAATACTTCTAGCGTGCAAGTCGGTGGTGTGTAGCAACGAATAACTGAATTTGATAGAGGCATGACAGGAACTACGAAGAAGACTATATTGGAATTTTGCAAAAATTGAGCCAGTTGCTTGCAAAGAAAAGTTGGAACGGTGGATTCTTCCACTCAGAAATTTGTCAGGTTCCTTCTGTTATGCAAACTGGCGTGCAAGGAGGAAGCATTGTTGATAGTGCATCGCTCAAGAACTAATGACCATCAAAAAGGAATCCTTACCTAGCAAACTTTTGAAAACGAATTTTGGTTGAGGAATTTCAAATCTAAAATTTAAAATTTTGTTGAACGGTCTATAAGTGCTAGCCAGAGACGGCGATGCCCACCAGGAGCGCTGTAAAAAAGTAAATCTACAAGCAGTTTTAAGGCCAGGTTAGTTAGTAAATCCGTTGAGATTTGCTCGTCCTCTTCCATCCGCTCTTGGTAGGTGTTGCAAAAAGCATCAATATAGTCTCCAAGTAAAGCAGCCTGGTGAGGTTCCCGGTTATTTTCTGCCATTTGTTCTAACAGACCGACAGCACGGCGAATCAATTCCTGGTGCTGTTTGGCTAGGTAGCAGACGATCAAAACAAGCGATCGCGCTTCTTCGACATCTAGCTTTTTTCGCCCTCCTTGACCTTTGCGTAGAGGATTTGATTGGCGCAATCGCCATAAAGCTACGCGGTCTGGCACTCTTGACTCTAAATTCAGATCGGTTGCCGCCGAAAGCATTGCCTCTGAACCAATCCCAGTTAAGGTTTCTAGCGCTAACAGCACCAAGTCTAATTGGGTTTTTATATTGTCCCATTGAACTGTATTTGGCGCTGGAAGCTTGATTAAATCCTCCCACTGGGAATTTGGAGTGGCTGAGTTGGCGGCCGAGTGCATAACTTTTAGCATAGGTGATCGAGCTGATAGGGGATGTTGCTGTTACCCATTTTGAAACCAGACTCTTAAGAATCAAGCTTGGTTTCCCATAGATAGCTATGAGCCGGAGGCTTCAGCTAGCTTTTATATGTGGTAAACAGTAGGTATCTTTGTCTTACTCTAGATGAAAATTTATTTTCGACAAAGTAAAAAATTATCAATTCTAATTAAGGTTTACCCAACTTTCGCTGTTAGCTCCGTATCAGAGTATAAATAAATTATTGTTTTGAATGTTAACCGCTAGCGATCGCTAAGTAATTATGTAGAATACCTCCTAATTTGTTTGCATTTTTAAATTTTGAAATTTCTTGATATTTATTACTTGGTCTTAATATATACATAATTACTCTACCAATATTTTTCCTGTTTGCTAAAGGCACTTTTTGCTGCTGGACATTACCCCAACTGAGTTTTACTTGTGTGCGGCCTGTTATTTCAGTATAGGCTGGGCAACATCAGGACGATTGACGCCTCCATAAATAAAACCGATGACAAACTTAAAAATTTGATAAAGTCAGCCTTTGAAGATGTTGACAATTGATTTACTCCAACTTAGTTGGTAATGCAACTCTGACCACAAACCACGCACATATCAGAACTTATTTATAAAGTTAATGGGCAGAGGTAATAGTTTAGACATTCACCAAAACCTATGCTTAAATATGGCTTAATTTCATTACTTCACCCAAGCGAATCACTCTATAATCATCACCAATCTATTTAAAATGGTAAGTTGAAAACACTTTCAGGAAGAGACTTTAGAGGATTTCCATAGAGAAGTATACTGTTCTTAAGTCCAGATAAATTCCTAATACTATCTGGTAATTCGGTTAGCTGATTGTTTATAAGCTCTAACTTTTCTAACTTAGTCAGGATACCTATACTCCCTGGTAATTGAGTTAATTTATTGTCATTAATAATTAGTTCTCTAAGATTTCGCAATTCACCAATACTCTCTGGCAAAGAACTTAAAAATCCCCTTTCAAGCCTCATAACTGTTAATTTTTGCAGTTTGCCAATAGTATCTGGTAACTTATGTAGTTTGGGATTGCGGCTGATTTCTAAATAATCTAAATTACTAAGATTACCTATAGTATTAGGTAGTGACTGTATAACTGTAGAGTTAATTATCAGTTCTTTTAAAGAACTAAGTTCTCCAATATTGTCAGGTAACTTCTCAAAATTAGCAAGCGGTCTCATTGATTCCATCAACTCTAACCGCTTAAGATTTTTGAGTTTACCAATACTGTTTGGTATTGCTTTCAAGCGTGAACAATCAGCAATGTGCAAAACTTCTAAATTTTTAAGATTACCGATACTTTCAGGTAGATATTCTAATTCACATAAATCATAAATCTTAAGTATTTTTAAGTTAGTTAGCTTTCCAATAGTTGTTGGTATTTGTTCAATTCCATAAACTATATTGTGCGATTTACTATAAATTGTTAATTCTTCTAAACTTAATATGTCGCCGATAGAATCAGGAATAACAGAATCCCTGTACCTATGAGAAAAACTCAAGTTTAGCCTCGTGATTTTGGCTCTTATGTCACTTTCAATTACGGCTTCAGCTTCTTGTAGAGTTTCTATTTCTATATCCATATAATTTATGATATATCTTATTTAATTAGAATATTAATGTCTGGTACTTATAGGTATTAGATAAAAGGTAAATAGCGTGGTTTGCTAACCTGTAAACCACGCTTCGTAAATCTTCTAATGTTTAGTTTGGTAAGGGATAAATAGCAAAATATCACTATTTTTATCCCACTAGCCATAACTTTTTTGAGTAGGCATTTCTGATAATTTAAACTAAATCGGGCTACTAATTTGCTGTCTTATCCACACACGAAATGCTTTCATTGTCGCATTTCTGCCATTGGTTTTACTTAGCATCAAATATTCGGGAATCACTTGGTTTATTGGGAGATTGGGAAAAATATAACTGGTATTTGATTCTACATACTTACCATCAAAAAGCACGTTTATTTCTAACTTACTTCCATTCCATCGCCACAGTTCCGTTACTCTCAAATCTTGATAATTATTGAAACGAGTGCGGGAGGTAATATCAATTTCAATAGCCAAATCTGGAGGCGGGTCAATTTCTAAATTTATTCTATCTTTGCCCCTAACTCTAGCTTCATTTTGGATATAGAAACAATCATCTGGTTCTACCCCAGCATCCATACTTTCCTTATCAAAAGTTGTAGAACCCAAACTCCAAAATTCCAGATCGAGTTCTTCTAATAAAACTTTTACCAAGTCGCCAATAATAACTTTAGCTACTTCATGCTCTGGCAATGGAGCCATTATTTCTAGCACCCCTTGACTGTAACCTATCCGCGAACTGCGATTGTCTCCTAGTTCTGCTAAAATGCGTTTGTATGCCGACCAAGAGACATCTTTAATCAACAACTGATGACCGGCTCTAACAATTAGTTGATTGAGTTCAAGTAACATAGCATTCCTGCTTTTTATTTGATGTGAGCAACGGTAACACCAGTGCCGCCATCTGCTTGTTCTGCTGGTTCGTAGTTGTTCACTCTGGGATGCTGTTGCAAAAATGCGTGAACTCCTTGTCGAAGTTTCCCAGTACCGTAACCATGAATAATCGAGACTGGGCCTGTAGCTTCCGAAATAGCTTTATCTAAAATGTATTCGGCATCAGCTACCCGTTTACCACGTAAATCGATGGTATTTTTGGAAGTCCGAATTTCTGGGACAGCTGGCGGTGGGGGGGTTACTGCTGCTGGGGCTGGTTTGGCTTTAACAACCGGTTCGGGTTTTTGACCATCTAGAGATTCTACATCTTGCAACTTCACGGTCATCTTCATTAGCCCAAAGCGAACGCTTAACTCGCCATCTTCATCGGGGGCAGCGATCACTTCTGCTATCTGTCCCAATTTGGGAACGCGGATGCGATCGCCTACTTTGGGCATAAACCCAACTTTTGGTTTTGCTGGCGTTGCTGGCTGATATTGCTGGCCAATTTGATTCAAAGCATTAGTTGCTTGCTGCGCCTCTTGGGCTGTGGGCGTACCTTTCTGCAAACGGCGGATAACTTGGGCAATTTCACCTTTTGCTTGAGCGATCGCTTGTTGCACTGCTATTTCCTGTGAAGCCCGCAAACTGCTTTCCCTTTCCTCCAAACTTGCAGCTTTTGCAGATACTTCTTTATATAAACGTTCCGCTTGCTGCAACAAAACTTGGGCTTCCGCAGCTTTGGTTTCTTGGCGGCGGCGTTGCGCTTCTAAGCCTGCAATTACCTGGTTAACTTCATCTGTAGCTTCTCCAACTTGGGTTTTCGCCTGTTGTACAACTTCTGGCTTCAATCCCAAGCGCAGGGCAATAGTCAGGGCGTTAGAACGTCCGGGGATGCCCCACAGCAGACGGTAAGTAGGCGATAGAGTACTTTCGTCAAATTCTACAGAGGCATTTTCAAACCGATCGTCTTCGTATTTCAGGGCTTTTAGTTCCCCGAAGTGAGTGGTAGCGATCGTTAGCTGGGAATGGTTGGCGAGATATTGCAACAAGGCGATCGCTAAAGCACTACCTTCTACTGGATCGGTTCCTGCACCGACTTCATCAAGTAAAACTAGGGAATTGGGCATAGGGCATGGGGCATTGGAATCTTTTTCATCTTCCTCTGCTTCCCCAGTTCCCAATGCTTCCAAAATCCGACTAATTCGGCGGATGTGTCCAGAGAATGTGGATAAACTCTGCTGTAAGGATTGTTCATCGCCAATATCTGCCAGCACTTTATCAAACCAAGGTATTTCTACTGGTTCGCGGGCGGGGACAAATAAACCCACTTTGGCCATTAATGCTGCTAACCCCAAGGTTTTTAAGGTTACAGTTTTACCGCCAGTATTGGGCCCGGTAATTGTCACTACCCGAATTTGCGGACTAATCAATAAATCTACAGGAATTACTGGTTGCCCTTGTTCGTGCTGTTGTTGCCACACTAACAGAGGATGTCGCAAGTTCCGCAAGGTAATCATTTCCCTGTCTTCGCGCTGGATAAATCGCGGGGGGTTTGCTCCTAGCCAGAAACTATATCGCGATCTAGCGGTTGCCAGATCCAAAGTAGTAGCGATCGCTAACAACCTTTCTAAATCTGGTTTGACTGCGGCTACTTGTTCCGTCAAAACACGGCGAATTGTTTCTTCTTCGGCTTGCTCTCTTCTGATGATCTGCCGCAGTTGGTTGCCTAGAGGTACTACTGAATTCGGTTCCACATAAAGGGTGGCACCGCTGGTAGAGGTATCGTGAACTATACCGGGAATGGCATCTTTTTGGGGTGCTTTTACGGGGATAACAAAGCGATCGCTGCGTTGGGTAATCAGCTGTTCTTGAACTGCGCCAGATTTTGCCTGTAAGATATTTTGCAGCTTTTGAGTAATTTGGCTGCGTACTCGCCGCGAGTCTGTGCGAATTTCTCCCAGTTTTTGACTCGCGCGGTCAGTTACCTGGGCCCGTTCATCAATACAGCGGTGAATTTCCTGTTCTAGTTCGGGATAAGTCCGCAAATCGGCAACCAAATCAGTCAATATTGGCAAATCTTCTTGATTGTCGATGACACGGCGCAAATTTCTGGCACCAGCGAGGGTGGTAGCGATCGCTAACAGTTCTTCCCCTGCTAAAACTCCACTGCGTTCTGCTCGTTCTAGGGAATCGCCAATATCTTGAATTCCCTCAAATGACAGTCCCGTGGTCAGGCGAGTTTCCAGTTGGTAGATTTCTTTGGTTTGCTCTAACAACAGTTCGCTTTGGGTCTGAGAATCAGGTATTTTCAGATGACGCGCAGCTGTCGCCCCCAGCTTCGTTGCGGCAAAAGTGGCAAGGTGCTGGCACAGGCGAGGCCATTCTAATAATTCTAAGGTTTCAGATTGGATCAAGGTTTCAACATCTAATCTGAAATAATGGTAACAATTCTAGCTCCTAGATGGATAAATCTTAAAGGAGAAAATTTTGCTTTAATCAAATCAGCTAGATAGTCCGTGGCAATAGCCAAGTAATAACTGGCACATTAGACTATCTTTTCTAAGAAAATATTCCAACACCAACTGCCATTGAAAAAAACACAGAAACGAATTAGGCAGCAAGTATTTCTTGGGCTAGAACGTAAGGCTGAACGATGAGAGTATTAAATCGTTTACTGCGATCGCCATTCCATTCTCCCACTTGTACTGTTGTGGGTTTGGTAATCAATTGTTTATCAATCCACTGTTCCACTGATGGAATGTTATCACTGGCGATCGCTACTCCAACATCCACCAAGTCTAGCTCAAGCGCCACCAAAATTACTGCATCTCGTTGTACATGAGGAATTAACCATTCCCACTCTGCCTCATCCAAAATTTCTGTTAATTCCGCTCTTAAATCCGACATTACTTCCCAATTATTTGTAAATGGCTATTTTTACATTATTCAGTAGTTCCGAGTTCCTGACAAATGACCAATAACTAAACTTCAGATTTCATTTCATCTATTTCAAATAAAGACACAATTACTCCAGCGATGGGAATAGATATAAAAACACCTAATAATCCTGCTACTTTAGCCCCTACTAGTAAAGCAAAAAACACCACTACAGGATTAAGATTCAGCGCGCCTTGCATAATTCTGGGCGCAATCAAGTTGTCTTGTATCTGCTGGAGGACAATACAAGCTATTAATACTTTGACTGCTAACCAAACACCTTGAGACAACACGAATAGAGTAACTGTGCTTACTCCTAATGTTGCTCCTATACCAGGAATAATATCAACAATTCCGACTATTATTGACAATATCAAAGCAAAAGGTACTTTTAATAATAAAAATACTAGAAATGTTGAAATTGTTAAAAATGCGCTTAATAGTAACTGACCTCTAAAAAATCCCAGAAAAGACTTTCTAATTATATTGGTAAATCTATTACGACGCTGTTTTGGAACTATTTTCAAAATAAAGTTCCATAATTTGTCTCCATCTAATAGCATGAAAAAAGCCACAACTGCAATCAAGATAAAAGTGACAAAGTTCGTCATGAATCCTTGTAAAATAGCTAAACTATTAACAAGACTTGATACAGCCTGATTCCGCAATTGTTCTTGAATAAAACTTAAATCTATTTGTAAATTACGGTTTCGTAACAAACCTTCTATTCCCTCTAATAAAGGTACTAAAGAATTTAAAAATGCAGTGATACTATCAATTAATTGTTGTCCTTGAGATAAAACCGTTAAGCTTACAGTAATTATCAGACCGCCTATAATCACAATACTGAGCAAGAAAACTACACCAACAGCTATACCGTGGGGCAAAAACCGCCGCAGCCCTTGTACAGGATAACTGAGCAAAAAAGCTAAAATTGCTGCAAATGTAAAAATAACAATGACCGATTCAAAATAAGCTAAAAGTTGTACAATTGCCCAGCCAGAAGCAACCAAAAGCAAAAATCGAACTAATGCTAGATTATTTAATCGCTCCCAAAAACTCTTGGCTTCAAAGCCGCTCATAATAATTCATAATTCGTAATTCGTAATTCGTAATTTGTGGTAATTAAACCATAAAAACGCTAGTTGTTTAGCGCGATCGAGTGAGCCACCCTGTAAGATTGATAATTTATTTGTTGGCAGTCCTTTAGTTTATTGCTAGAGGAATAGAGTTTAAGATTAGAGTAATCTAATAGCGATCGCTACCTCCCTAAAGCATATATCTGTAGTATCTCTAGATTCATCGTCCTAAATCATGCATTTCGTTAATTACTGTGGCACACTTTTGTGTCAACGCTTCCAATTCCTCTTTATTACTGGAACTGGGAGCATCAATCAATTTACCAATTCTGACGGTGATGGGAACTGCGTGAGGTAGGGACGAGCCTTTTTGTAAAATCTTTTCAGTACCCCAGACACTTACTGGTAATATTGGGGCTTTTGCTTTCGCCGCTAGCAGCAGTGCGCCTCTTTTGGGGTCTGTAATTCGACCATCTGGGGTGCGAGTACCTTGCAAGAAAACACCGACAGCCCAACCTTTATTGAGATATTCTAGGGCGGAACGGATGGCATTGCGATCGGCATTTCCCCGACTCACTGGGTAAGCACCATACAATTTAATCGCTTGCGCCAAAACGGGGATATTAAATAACTCTTCTTTCGCCATGTACGCTACCGGACGACGTACACAATTAGAGACAATCGGCGGATCGAAATAACTAGCGTGATTACTTGCTACTAATAGAGGCCCTGATTTGGGGACATTTTCCGCACCATAAATATGGCCCTGAAAATAAGCGTGAAGCATGGGGCTGACGACTGACCATTTAAAGGCGTGGTAAAGTGCCAGACTGATCAACGGTTCGCGGTTTTTGTCCACAGAAGATAATGCAAATCAAACTGAATTTAGCATACGCGATCGCAACACCCAGATCAAACGCAAAAAAGTTAAAGATGCAAATCAGCAACGCACGCTTACAGAAATTGCTTCACATCCCAACACAATTTGGATTCATACTTGCTTGGTATCTGAAAACCAAATCAAGATTGCGATCGCAGAGAATGGTCTTGGAGTTGCAGACACAAATTTAACCTAGAGTGGTAAAACTCGCTAGAGTAGATTTTTCATGATTGAAATAGGCGTAAATAGGTAAACCAAAATTTTCAATAATAACGAATTTACTACGTTTAAGTTTTTGCTCTAGCTAGTTTTGCCACGCTAGAATTTAACTAGGTTATTTAACCTTTTTTTGACAACTAAAGATGTGGGTAAGAGATCCAGCTAAAAAAATTAAACAGGTAAATCAGTAGCACTTTGGATGTTTTGTAAAATCAAATCAGGGGTATTACGTTTAATCAAGCCAGTTAATACTTTACCAGGGCCAATTTCCATTACTCGCTCGATACCGTTGGCTGGTAATTGCAGACAAATTTCTCGCCATCTTACAGAACCAGTCATTTGTTTGTTCAGGCGTTGCTTTAAAATCTCGGCATCAATAGATGCAGTTGGCTCGACATTAGACAGCACTGGCACAATCGCGGGTTGAAATTCCACAGATTCTAAAATGTCTTGAAATTCCGCTGCTGCTGGTGCTATTAAATGTGAATGAAATGCTCCAGAAACTTTTAGGGGAACCGCACGCTTTGCTTTAACTTGAGTCATCAGCGCTTGTACAGCCTCAGTCGTGCCTGAAATTACCACTTGAGCCGAACTATTATCATTTGCTATCACCACATCAGGCGTTTGAGCAATAATTTTTTCTAGCTGTTCGCGGTCAAAGTTCATCAAAGCTGCCATCATCCCATCAATGGAACTATCCATAAGTTCTGCACGACGCTTTACCAGATATAAACCAGCCGACCATTCAAAAACACCCGCTATATAAAGAGCAGTATATTCTCCCAAACTGTGACCAGCAACTAAATCTGGCTGGTGTCCTCGCTCTCGAAGCAGGTCAGCAAGAATGCTTTCGACCACATACAAACTTGGTTGAGTATACAGCGTCTGTGATAACTTCTCTTCTTGAGTTTGACAAATTTCAGTTACAGACCAGCCCAAAATATCCTCAGCTTTGGCAAGCTTGTCTTTAGCGGACGGTATATCTAGTAAATCCATTCCCATTCCCAGCGTTTGGGAACCTTGTCCGGGAAACACCCATGCAGTTTTTGTCATTTGTCAATAGTCAGTGGTCATTGGTCATTGGAGACTGGGGATTAGGGACTGGGGATTAGGGACTGGGGATTAGGTACTGGGGAAGAGTTTCCCAATACCCAATACCCAGTCTCCAATCCCTATCTTCCCCATTGAAAGATTGCCGCGCCCCAAGTAAGACCGGCACCAAAGCCGGATGTCGCAACGATGTCATTGGGTTTAATTTTACCTTGTCGTACTGCTTCATCTAAAGCTAAGGGGATGGAAGCAGCTGAAGTATTGCCATACTGGGCGAGATTACTTATAACTTTATCTTCTGGGATATTCAGGCGTTGGGCAACGGCATCGATAATTCGCTGATTGGCTTGATGCAATATCAGCCAATCTATCTGGTCAACGCTAAGATTGGCTTGAAACAAGGCTTTATCAATTATTTCTGGCACTTTTTGGACAGCAAAGCGGTAGACTTCTTTGCCGTTCATCGTAATCGGTTGGTAAGTGCCTTTGGTGATATTTACATCAGTCAGCAGTTCTTGGGAAGTACCTGCATAAGCAAGGTTGAGGTAATGGTTTTGAGTACCATCACTTTTAAGTGCAAATCCTAATAAGCGATCGCTTTTGGCAGCTTGTAACACCACTGCCCCAGCACCGTCACCAAACAATACACAAGTCCGGCGATCTTCCCAATCTACCCAACGAGAGAGGATATCTGCCCCTATTAACAATACATTTCTATAGACACCAGTTCTAATGTATTGGGCTGCTGTAACCAAACCAAACACAAAGCCAGAACAGGCAGCGGTTAAGTCAAAGGCGACTGCGTTGGTAGCTCCCAATTGCGCCTGTACTTGACAAGCACTACCAAACAAATCATCAGGGGTGGAAGTCGCTAGCAGAATCAGGTCTAGGTCTTCTGGTTGAATTCCCGAAGCGGCGATCGCTTGGCTGCTGGCGGCAGTAGCGAGTACACTCAAGGACTCAGATGGCAGAGCTAATCGACGTTGACGAATTCCCGTTCTTGTAGCGATCCACTCATCTGATGTTTCAACTAGTTCACTCAATGTCTGGTTGTGTAGGGAAGTCGCTGGTACTGCCGAGCCGCTTCCAGTAATTGCTACGCCTAAGTTTTGCACTCCTAATCTCCCAAGCTATCAGCTTTTTGTCTTTTGTCTTTTGTCAGTTGTCCTTTGTCATTTGTCCTTTGTCATTTGCCAGTTGTCCTTTACAAATGACCAATGACCAATGACCAATGACCAATGACTAATGACCAATGACTAACCGCTCTCGCGCTCTAGGATATATTGGGACTGAATTCGTTGTATCACCTGATTGTCAACAGCTTCTTTTGCCATGCGAATTGCATTAAAAATTGAAGGTGCTTGAGAGCTACCGTGACCGATAAAACAGACTCCTGCCACGCCTAGTAGTAAAGCACCACCATGTTCTGCGTGATCCATTCGCTGCTTAATCCGCTTCAAGTTGGGTTTTAAGAGTGCGGAACCGATTTGACCGTGCAATCCTTGGGGTAATTCTTCCCGCAGAATTTGCAGAATCACTTCTCCGACGGCTTCGGCAAATTTTAACAGTACATTGCCTACAAAGCCATCGCAGACAATCACATCAAAGTGACCGGAAAGTACATCACGCCCTTCAGCATTGCCAATAAAATTAATTTGGGAATTTTCGCGTAGCAGTTGGTGGGCGCGGACGGCTGCATCATTGCCCTTAGAGTCTTCTTCACCGATATTCAGCAAACCTACTTTCGGTTCATCTGTACCCAAGACATACTTACTGTAAGCCGATCCCATAACACCAAACTGCTCTAAAAACTTGGGGCGGCAATCTACATTTGCGCCAACATCAAGTACCAGCACTGGCTTACCAGCAATAATTGTCGGAAAAACTGTCCCGATCGCTGGGCGATCGATTCCTGGCAATCGTCCTAAGCGCAGCAAAGCTGATGCCATAGCGGCTCCAGAGTGACCAGCCGAAAATACGGCATCTGCCTTTTGTTGCTTGACTAAATCCATCGCCACATTGATAGAAGCCTTGCGTTTGCGTCTAACTGCATTTAAAGGCTCCTCATCCATAGCGATCGCTTCTTCAGCATTCACGATCTCTACCTGCCCTAAACTTGTTTTTGATGGCAAGGCAGCTTCTATTTGTTGGGGATCGCCAACTAAAAATATATCTACACCCAATTCTTCTCTTGCTCGCAATGCGCCAGCAACGATTTCACCAGGTGCATGATCCCCTCCCATTGCGTCAATTGCGATCCGTACGCGAGTCGATCCCATTGCTCACAGCTTCTAGAAACCTTACAAATTTTACCAGATGGCAATGCCCGAAAAAGCTTAATTTTCAGACCGCCAAATTAATTCTGTTACTATTGCAACAATTTTTCCTGGCAAGCTCAAGATAGCACGAATTTGGGGATTGGGCATTGGGGATTGGGCATTGGGGATTGGGCATGGAGAAGAGACAAGGTAGACAAGGAAGATGGGAGAGACAAGGGAGAGGCTTGTTCAATAATTCCCCCTTGTCCCCCTGCCCCCTGCCCCCCAGTCCCCAGTCCCCAGTCCCCAGTCCCCAGTCCCCAATCCCCAGTCCCCAGTCCCCAGTCCCCAGTCCCCAGTCCCTACTCCCCAATCCCTAATACCCAATCAACTAGCGTCCGAACGCCGTAGCCAGTTGCCCCTGCGCTGTTGTAGCCATTTTCTTTATCTGTCCACACTGGGCCTGCAATATCTATGTGCGCCCAAGGGGTTTGTTTGACGAATTGCTTGAGGAAAAGGGCTGCGGTTATTGCACCACCTGGACGCGGCCCTGTATTTTTCATGTCCGCAATACCTGACTTTAGCCCTTCAAAATATTTTTCTTCCATTGGCATCCGCCAAATCTTTTCTCCTGAAGTTTGGGCAGCTTTTTCGATCTGGGAAGCAACACCATCATCGGGAGTGTACAAACCAGCAATATCGTCACCCAAGGCAATGACGTTGGCACCAGTCAGGGTGGCTAAATCAACGATCGCATCTAATCCCAATTTTTCGGCATACACCAAGGCATCTGCTAAGGTCAAACGTCCTTCTGCATCGGTGTTGTTCACTTCAATTGTTTTGCCGTTTGATGCTGTGAGAATGTCTCCAGGGTGCATAGCATGACCGCTAATCATGTTTTCGGTCACTGCGGAGATGAAGTGAACTTCCGAATCCGGCTTAATTTGAGCAATTGCTTTTGCTGCGCCGAAGGTAGCAGCTGCACCCCCCATATCCATTTTCATGGTTTCGATGCCGCTACCAGCACCTTTAATGTTGAGTCCGCCGGAATCGAAGGTTACACCTTTACCAATAATTGCTAATTTCTTTTTGGGTGTACCTTCTGGCTTGTAAGTTAGGTGAATGAATTTCGGTGGCAAATCGGAAGCTTGGGCTACTCCTAAAAATGCGCCCATACCTAACTTTTCACAGTCTTCTCGTTCTAGAATTTCTAGTTGTAAACCGTATTCTTTGGCGATCGCTTGAGCAGTTTCGGCTAAAGTAATTGGTGTGACTGCGTTGGCTGGTGCTGCCACTAATTGCCGTGCCAAATTTACCCCAGAAACAATTTGATTGGCGCGGGTTATGGCGGCTTCTTGTCCGCCGAAACCCAGTAAATCTATACTTTCTATTTGTGAACCTTTCTCTTCTGGTTCAGATTTAAAGCGAATATCTTGGTAAAGTGCTAATTCCACACCTTCTGCGATCGCTTGGGCACTCGCTGCTGGATCGTTGTTCCACAATGGAAAACTAAAACCCAAAATTTTGCTTTTTTGCTTTTTTCCTACCCTGGCTACAGCAGCAGCAGCACGGCGCAGAGTATCTAGTTTTAACGCTTCTGGTTTGCCTAAACCCACTAAAATCAATTTCCGCACTGGGCTATCAGCATTTACACGGGTGAAGATTGTACTGTTGGCTTTACCTTTAAATTCTTCTTCAGTAATCAGTTCTTTTAAGACCCCAGAAAACTTTTGATCTAAAGTAGCTAGTTCTCCGGTTAACTCTACTGCATCTTCAAATAATCCAATTGCCAAACTATCGCCCGCCCACTCTAGTAAAGGCTTATCACTAGGTTGAATTGTCATTTTGGGATTTTCTGTAAATATTCCTTCTTGTACCAGTATTGCTCAAAATTCTGGTTTCATGGTGAGGGGAGTGGGTATTGGGCATTGGGTATTGGGTATTGGGCATTGGGCATGGGGCATGGGGCATGGGGCATCAAGGGTTAGTAAGTATAAGTTAACGAATTAGTATAAATAGCACTCATTAATGAGTCTTTGATCCTCGTGAATCCACCTCAGAACTCCGTTAACGAGTCTTTGATCCTCATTAATCCACCTCAGAACTCCGTTAACGAGTCTTTGATCCTCGTGAATCCACCTCGGAACTCCGTTAACGAGTCTTTGATCCTCGTGAATCCACCTCAGAACTCCGTTAACGAGTCTTTGATCCTCATTAATCCACCTCAGAACTCCGTTAACGAGTCTTTGATCCTCGTGAATCCACCTCGGAACTCCGTTAACGAGTCTTTGATCCTCGTGAATCCACCTCAGAACTCCGTTAAC